>NZ_JBNPXI010000001.1:0-465547 GCF_050433385.1 Brassicibacter mesophilus | reverse complement strand
TCCAATTTTAAGACTAATCCGAAAGTACTGGATCTTATGCTACCATGGGATTCATTAATTCAAAAAACATGCAAAGCAGACTAAAATCAAGCTAATGGAGACGATCATATGATCATCTCCATTAAATCATACACCTCATTAGTAATTGATCCAATACATCAATTATTGATCGCTTACTTAAGAACGAAAATAATTTAACTATATAGGGTGATTAAGTAATTATTTAAGCAAAATTTTTTTCTTGACATATAAATTATTTTTGCATAGTATAATATATAACATATGTTATATAACTTAAGTAATTTAATGGAGGTTTTTTATGTCGCCAAAAGTTAAGTTTAGCAAAGAAGATATTGTAGATGCAGCTTTTGAAATTGGTAAAGAAAAAGGCTTCTCTGGTATTACTGCCCGTAGTGTAGCGAAAAGACTTGGCTGTTCCGTTGCGCCTATTTATGTGAACTTTGAAACAATTGATGAATTGATTACAGCTGTAGTGGAACATGTTTTTGCTGTTTCATATGAATTTCTTGCTAAGGAAAAAGGGAGTAATTTATTTGAGAGTATGGGAAAAGCAAGCCTAGCCTTTGCTAGAGAGTACCCTATCTTTTTTCGTGAGCTAGTCATGAAAGGAAATCCATATATGACCAAATATGAAGCAGTAGAAAATGCTATGGTTGAAGCACTTGAAACTGATGAATCAATGAAAGAATGGACAATTAGTGAACGGAAGCGTATTTTTTTGAAAATGCGAATTTTTCAAATTGGTCTCTCAACTATGGTAGCTAACGGATATTTACCATCATGGCTTAATAATCAGGATGCTGAACAGTTGCTTTTAGAAGTTGGAGAAGAACTTTTGCTTGCTCAGAGTATAAGAAGAAAGGAGGAGCAAAAATAATGAAAAAGATTGTTATCATTGGTGGAGGCATTGCAGGGTTAAGTGCAGGCATCTTTGCTCAAAAAAATGGTTTTGAAAGTATTATATTAGAAAAAAATCCTAGCTTAGGGGGGCAATGTATTGGATGGGATCGTCAAGGCTATCACATAGATGGCTGTATACATTGGCTTGTTGGAACGAAAGAAGGAACTCCTACTCACGATCTTTGGGTTACTGTGGGCGCTTTAGATGGGATTGAAATTTTTCATCCAAAAAGCTTTTTATCTTTTGAGCATGAGAGCGGTACGGTACATCTTTATCGTGATCTTGAGCAATTGAAATCTAGTTGGCTAGAGTTATCTCCGAAAGACAAAGATGCTATTTTAAACTTATGTCATAACATTGAGCAGATACAATCTTTTGAATTACCAGTTGAAAAACCTACGGACTTGATGACGTTTACAGAAAAAATTAAGGCTATGAGCTCAATGAAGGCTGCAGGTATGATTATGCAGAAATATGGTAAGATCAGTCTGAAAGAGTATGCTAAAACATTTAAGCATCCAGCACTAAGAGAAGTTCTAGCTTCTTTTTTGCCTGAAGGCTATAGTGCTTCATCAATTTTCTTTGCTCTTGCTGGTTTTGCTAAAGGTCAAGCTTCTATTCCATATGGTGGTTCCAAAGCCTTAGCTTTACGAATGGTGGAACGTTATTTGGATTTAGGAGGAATTATTGAAGCACCATGTGAAGCTCTTGAACTATCAATAGAGCAAAAAAAAGTGAAGCAAGTTATATGTCATAATGGAAAAACCTTTGAAGCTGATTATTTTATTACGGCATGTGATGCAAAGGTGCTTTATGAGTGGTTGCTAAAAGGAAAATATTCTGATCGTGATTTTGAAAAGCGATATAGAAATTATAAGGACTATCCGTTGGCTTCACAAGTTTTTGTAGCACTAGGATATGAAGATACAATGGATACTATTCCTCGAAGCCTATCTTTTCCTATTGAGCCCTTTGATATCCATAAAAGAACTATAAACCGTTTAACAATAGTACACTATAGTCATGAATCAAATTTTGCTCCTAATGGCCATACTCTTATCACCTGTAGTATAAACCAATTTCATCAGGACTATGATGCGTGGAATGCTTTAGCTAAAGACTCCAGATCCTATAAACAGGAAAAAGCAAGGATTGGAAAAGCGGTGCTTGACTCAATCGAAGAAAGATTCCCAGCTATGAAGAAAAAGCTGAAAGTATTGGATGTTGCTACACCTAAAACCTATGAGCGGTATTGCAATGCATATAGAGGTGCATTCATGGCTTTTTTGCCTACAGTTAAAGGAAAGTCTATGTCTCATACAGGAAGAGTTAAGGGCTTGAATAATATATTTTTAACCGGTCAATGGCTGCAGCCACCTGGCGGACTGCCAGTGGCAGTGGTTACTGGTAAGGATACAATTATGAGGATTTGCAAAGAAGAAAAGAAGTCGTTTATAGGTTGCTAATAACTTTGGATTTTTGACGAAAGTATACTTTAAAACATACAAATAAAGTACTTAATTGAGAAAATTGTTTGAAGAGATTAATCGCATGAAATCTTAAAGGTAAAGAAATAACAATCAAGTTTTTATGATAATTATCATAGAAGTCAAACGGATTAGAAAAATAGCACAAAATATCACTCATTTTCTTTATTCTGATTGATATAATAATGCTAAGGTCACACATTGAGCTAGTTTGAACTATATCTATTCAATAATTAAATGAATGGGAGGTATTATTGTGAATAAAGTACTTGAATTTTATCGTCAACATGGAATAATGACAGAAATAAAAACTATGCAACATATGGTTAAGGATTTGCCTAAAGATATAGAAAGTATTGTTTTAGCTGTGCAAAACATTTTTCTGCATCAACATTGGGCTAAAAGTTATGGATTAGATATGGAAGACATAAGAAAGGAAGAACCCAGGATACGAAGCGTTGAAGAAAAATTAACATTTCTGAACAAAAAAGGATATCAACATGTGCTAGACAAAAAACAGATGAATGATAAAATGATTGCAATATGTCGAGATTTTTCAGTGATGGCAGTGGCACTTTGCATAGAAGCAGGTATCCCTGCTAGAGCAAGATGTGGATTTGCTACTTATTTTGAGAAGGAAAAGTACATTGATCATTGGGTTTTTGAATACTGGGATAAAGATAAAAAAAGATGGATATTAGCTGATGCCCAACTTGATGATTTACAACGAGAAAAACTTAATATATCTTTTGATCCTTTAGATATAAATGACAAAGATTTTATTACTGGACCAAAAGCTTGGATGATGTGCCGTGAAGCAAAGGCGAAACCTGAATCATTTGGAATCTTTGAATGGTGGGGATATGACTATTTAAAATGTAATTTAATCCTTGATGCTAACTCATTATTGAAGATACCTATGCAGCCTTGGGATGGGTGGGAAGGATATAAAAATCTACCTGTATCTGAATGGTCAGAGAATGATTATTTACTTATGGATCAACTAGCAATATGCTCTTTATCTGTAGATGATGACTTAAATGGTTTACAGACATTTATTCAACAGCATGATAAAATAAAAGTACCTAAAAGCTTAGACGAGGTTATCAATTTTCTAGCATAGGTGGAGTTATGATGTCTTATATGGATGCATTGGAAAAAGCGATAGATTATATAGAAAATCATTTAAATCATGACATTGACTTGTCTATTGTTGCTAAAGAAGCCGGATACTCTCTTTATCACTTTCACCGTGTCTTTAAGTGGGTAGTAGGTGATTCTATAAAAGAATATATTAGAAAAAGAAGAATTACTGAAGCTGCAAAAGAATTGGCTCATACCAATAAATCAATTATTGACATAGCAATAAAGTATGGCTATCAATCACGGGAGGCATTTAGCCGAGCATTTGAAAAGGTTTATGGAAGAAATCCTTCTGATGTAAGGCGTGAGGGCTTGCTTTACTTTATTAGAGAACCTATGACTTACGATTATATGATGTTTGAGTATAGTCGAAGAAAAGAAGGTATGCAGCCACTATTTAGAAAATTACCAGAACGGCTTGTTGTAGGAAATATATATCAAATGAGGGCCGATGGAAGTAATTATCAAGAGATACCACTTCTATGGCATAAGTGGAACAAAGAAAGACCTTGGACACAGATAAGTGAAAGAAAATATGACAATGAATGCATGGGAATATGCATATTATCAGAGGGAGATACATTTGATTATATGATAGGATATGAAGTGAAAACAGCAGATTATATTCCGGCTAGCATGACTTTACATAGGCTGGAGCCGTCTCTTTACGCAGTATTTAAAACTATTGGTCCCATAACAGAAAGTGTACAGAAAGCATGGGACTATATTTATACTATATGGCTGCCTGAATCTAATTATAAACATGTTGGAACTCATGACATAGAGTATTATTATTGTTATCAAGGAGAGCTCATAGCTGACCTTTATGTTCCCATTATTTCAAAAAGTTTTTCCAAGTCATGATATTTCATTTTATTATATATCATTATATATAACTTAAGAAGTGGGACAATTAATAAAATACTATTAATTGTCCCACAAAAATATTAATAAGCATCCAGAGCAGCATCTACTCTTGATTTTTTCTCAAAATATTTAAAGAGAAAGTAGGCAACAAAGATATAAAACATGCTTAGAAGAAGCTCTTTGCTTAAAAGTGTATATATTAATGTACTTGAGCCCTTTGCAGCTATCATTCTAGAAGCTTCTATGCTTCGGGTTATTGGAATAAGTTTTGAGATAATGACTGCAAAATTTGGAAGTCTTTCTATAGGATAGCTAGCACCTGTTAAAATAAATAGGAGCATTGCAGCAACATTTAGGAACATATGTATTTCTCTAATTACTAAAGCAATGCTGCCTAATACTAGACCTATAGACATACCACCAACCATTGCTATAAGAATTGACAGGGAAAATTGAAAATAATTTATTCCTGATAAATCAATCTTAAATACAAAAACGCCTATTAACAGTCCTATTGTAACTGTTAAAGCTGCATCAAATATATTAAAAAATGATCTTGCAATAAAGGCTAAAAATTTATTTGCTGGGGACGCTACTATCAATTTTAAAGTGCCTTGATATCTTTCGTTTCTTAGTAGTGAGCCTACAACAAATACTGAATTTCTAGTGCATAGTAAAAAGGCATTTCCTATAATCCACGGAGTAATGTCTGATGATTTATAAACATATTTAACTAATAGGGAATAGAATATCATATTAAGAGATGGATCTATAATCTTCATTATGAGATAAATTTTGGGGTCTAGCCATCCGAAGAGGGCTTTAAAATATAAAAGAGATTGTCTAAAAAATTTTCTCATTAAAACACCTCCAAAGTAGCTTGTTTTCTACATTTAACATCAATTTCTTTGTAAAACCACTTGAAGAGAATAAAGTATATTAATGTCACTACTATTAATCCTAATAAGTATATATAAAACTCTCTAAAATTTGTTAT
The DNA here is from genome assembly GCF_050433385.1 of Brassicibacter mesophilus. Lineage (NCBI taxonomy): Bacteria > Bacillati > Bacillota > Tissierellia > Tissierellales > Thermohalobacteraceae > Brassicibacter > Brassicibacter mesophilus. The sequence goes on along the minus strand of NZ_JBNPXI010000001.1, from coordinate 460,131 downwards.
TCCTGTAATAGACATTCTACAGAGCTTCAACACATAGGTTGGACTGAGTATGTAAGAAATTGGGCGAGTCCATAGTGGAAGAATCTCAATTGGAAAAACTGTCCCGCAAAATATAAACATTGGATAATCCAAACAATTCATTAATACTCTTGTGTTTCTTGAAATAGCCAGAAGACCAGATAGCATCATTGCTATAAATGTAAAGGATATAATCCCTAAAAATATACTTAATGAAAAATAGATTGGATTTACAATTGAAAACTTTACTTTGAAAAATAATATTACAAATGCAAAGCTTAAAAGCATTGAAAAGATACCTAAAATTGTATTACCTATTACTTTTCCAAACATTATAGTTGAAAATTTAGTTGGAGATGAGAAAATAACTTGAAGAGCTCCCATAAATCTTTCTCTGTCGATATCTCCTGCAGATGAAAAGCTTATTGAAGTCCACATACTTGTAACAGCTGTTCCAAGTATTACATAGGATACGAACATGCTATTATCCTGACCTTTATAAATAAGATATAGAGTCCATGAGAAAAGTATTGGATATGCTAATATACAAAACCTGAACATAGATCTTGAAAATGATTGTTTCATTTGCAATAAACAGGATGAAAATATAACCTTTAATGTATTATTCATTTTGCACACCTTCTATCATTTTTAAATATACATCTTCTAACGTTGTCTCTCTCATTCCCATTGAAAGTACTTTGTGGTTTGACAGTTTTTCATTTATTGATGTAATAGTCCTTCTTGCATCCTTGCAAGAGATATTTAAAATATAGGTTTGGTTATTTTCCTTTACAGAGATATTTGACACCTTGTCAATTTCTCTTAATGAAGATAACAACTCATTATTTAAAGTTAACATTTTAACTTCTATTACACTTCCATCTATATCTTTTTTTAGATTTTCTGGTTTATCCAATGCTATTATTTTACCTTTGTTAATTACAGCTATTCTATTGCATAGTTCATCAGCTTCATGCATGTAGTGAGTTGTTAAAATAATGGTTTTGCCATCATTTGATAAGCGTCTAATTATATCTCTTAAGATTTTTGCTCCTGAAGGGTCTAGTCCTATGGTTGGCTCATCTAGAAAGAGAATTTCAGGGTCGTTAACCAAGCCTCTTGCAATTTGAAGTCTTTGTTTCATACCTTTCGAAAAGGACTCAACCTTAAAATGAGCTTTTTCTGATAATCCTACAAGTTCTAAAAGTTTTGATATTCTTTCTTTTTTTATTTTTTCGTCAATGTTGTATAGGTCACAAAAGTAAGATAGATTATCCCATGCAGATAATCTCCAATAAAGACTTCTTTCTCCACCAAAGATAAAATTGATTCTTCTTCTAAGCTGCTTTTCTTCTCCAAAACAATTATATCCAAGAACCTTTGCTTCTCCAGAGGTTGGAGTTAAAAGTGTTGTTAATATTTTGATAGTACTTGTTTTTCCAGCACCATTAGGTCCTAAAAGACCAAATATTTCCCCCTTTTTAACATTAAAGGAAATCCCCTTTAGAGCATTAATTACTTTTTTATCTCTTTTTATTACCCCAAGATTTGTGTAATAGTCACGCTTTAAATCTCTTACTTCAATCACATTCATAATCTTAACCTCCTTTAATATAAAACTAATTAGATGAATATCTAATTTTAAACACATATTATCATATAACGAAAGGTAACTCAATACTAAAAATAAAAAAATCTTGCATTTACAGCAAGATTTTTTTAAAGATAATTATTTAATGTATCTATTATGTCTCTATAAGCATTCTTATTTAAGGTAAAATATTTTGTGTTCTTTTCTCTTTCCTCATATATGAGTCCAATAGATTTAAGCTGGTCTAAATGATGGGATATTGTAGGAGTGCTTACTCCTATTCTCTTTGCAAGTTCTTTACCAGAACATGATTCAGTAGATATGATTTTAATAATATCTAGTCTGCTTTTATCTCCAATTATTTTTAATATTTTAGCTAGTTCATTGGAATTCATATCTGTATTTAATGGGTTTACAGGATAAACTAATAATTGAGAGCTATGGTTAAAGGTTCTCATAGGTTTATGATTGAAATAGAAGCTTGGGGCAAATAGATAATAGTTGAAATCATATACTCTCTTAAACTTCTTTCCCATTATCTCCTGAGCTATATTCAAAGGCGCCTTTTCCTTTAGTTCTAAAGCAATTTCCTTGATTTTTTCATTATATATATCATAATCAATAATTTTTTCATTCTTTATATATTTATCTATTTTTCTTAATGTGGAGAAGAAATCATTTTTAAAATTCCTCGTATCCTTAAACAAAATGTCTATGTCATAAGGATTTAACCCCTTAGTTTCAATATTGTCGCCAAGATTTTCATTTAATCTATCAAAATTCTTAAAAATTGCTTCAACATCTCTTTTTGAAATTGAATCACCAAAAAATGTATAAATAAAATCAGTGTGTGGCATCGCATCTATTTCAGATATAATTTGGTCTAAATCATCCAATTCATTTATACATAAAGCAAACTCAAAAAACTCCATGCCCTTAATTCTAAAATTTCTTATTCTATTTATAAAAATTAAATCATTATCATCAAAAAAATCTTTTAGAGTAATACTATCTGTATTTTCAGCAAGGGAGTTCAAGCAACTAATTAACTCAACATAATATAAAGGTTTATTTACCACCTTTAATCCGTAGTAATTATCCATAAAATCACCTTTCAACCTAAATAGTTTTATTCTATAATATCATATTGAAACTATTAATCAAAAAGTTAATAGATTCTTTATTTTTATTATATGGTATTATATAGTATATATCTATATATATGATTATGATTTAGCTATAGGTATAATAAGAAAAGTTGGAGTGATAAAAGTGAAACATCCTAAAACAAACGCTATGCGTATATTAGATCAATATAACATTAAATATAACGTAATTACATATGACTGTATTGATGGCAATATAGATGGTATTTCGGTTTCAAAAAAGATAGGTAAGGACCCTAAACATGTATATAAGACGCTTGTAACTAAAAGTAACAGTAATAATATCTATGTATTTATAATACCTGTTGACCAAGAAATTGACTTTAAAAAGGCGGGGAAAATAACAGGGGAAAAGAAAATAGAAATGATTCCAGTAAAGGATATTACAAAGTATACTGGCTATGTTAGAGGAGGCTGCTCGCCTTTTGGAATGAAGAAGAGATATAAAACATATATTGATAGCAGTGCTTCAAAACTTGAAAAAATTATTGTAAGTGGTGGAAAAATAGGAATCCAAATAGAAATTGATGTATCTGATTTAGTTAAAGTTGTTGAAGGGGAAATGGATGAAATAATTAAGGACGCTTAGAACTATTTGTGGTAAAATGTAATGAAAATGACAGCGGTTTTGGAACCTAGCAGATTTAAATATGAGTGACATGTTGAAACACTAACCATAAATAGAATAAAAAGATAAAACAAAACCCTATATTAGGGTTTTTTGTATGTTGCATTTTAATAGTTTTTAACATGAAATAATAAATAATAATTTAAAATGAACTTTTTCCATAGTATGCTACTCTTATATATGAAAGAAGGTGTTAAGGTGGACATAGAGGTATTGGTGAGGCAAGCAAAGCAAGGTGACAAAGATGCATTAGTCCAGCTAATTATGGCAAAAAAAGAGGACTATTATAGATTAGCCTTTGTATACATGAAAAATAAAGAAGATTCATTAGATGCTATATCGGATATGACTGTAATTTTATATGAAAAAATATATCAGTTAAAAAAGAAAAGTGCATTCTATAGCTGGAGCAAAACTATTTTAGTAAATTGCTGTAAAAAGCTTTTAAAAGATAAGAATAAGGTGATTTCTCTAGACAGTATTGAAGAAGAGAGTTGTGAAGCAGAGTTAAAAGAAAAAGAAGAACAAATTTTAGTAGAAGAACATCTAGCTAAGCTGAATGATATACACCAAGAGGTTATTAAGCTTAGGTATTTTTTAGACTTGGACTATAAAACTATATCAGATATTTTAGAAATACCTCTTGGGACGGTAAAATCTCGTATTTCTATTGGCCTTGAAAAATTAAAAGAAAGTTTTGGAGGTGACAACTGTGAAAGAAGTTGAGAAAATTTTAGGTGATAAGAAAGAAGATATCGATAAGTTAGAGGTTCCGGAAGAACTAGAGACAAGACTGTATAATGCTTTAGAGGATAGTTCTTTAATCAAACCAAAGAAAAGAAAATGGAAAGTGAGAGTTGTAGCAGCCTGTATTGCAGCTCTATTGATCGGATACAACTTTAATGCTCTTGCGTATTACGGAAAAGAGCTCCTAGGGTATGAACAGGTTATGAACGGTACATTAAAGAAGCTTAATGAACTAGGCAAAGGGCAACATATTGGGAAAAGCTATACCTTTAAGAATGGTTTAACGGTCATATTAGATGGCATAATGGTAGATGAAAACCAGCTCCTAGCTTTTTATACAGTAAGAGATCCAAATGGAGAGATTGACAAAGCAAACGATCCCCATATGTCGATTAAAGGTCTTATTAAGGAATACAATCCACAGAGTGGACAAGGAAAAATGAACGATGAAAAAACAGAAATAAAATGGGTTCATAGCTTCCAAAAGCCATCTATGTTTGAAAAAACATTGCATCTAGAGCTACAATTAATAGAAAATAATACAAGTGAAATAGGAGATATAAGCTTTAGTATAGATCCAAATAAAGCAATGGGTGATACTTTGAAACAGAAGATTAACAAAACAATAAAATCTGGAGATACAAAACTTCATATAGAGTCAATAACAGCATCACCTACAAAAACTGTCATATATGGAACGATACAAAATATTGTGGAGTTAGCAAGGGATCAAATATTAGGAGAAAGGCTTCGTCCTAATGATATAAACATAAAACTAATAGCAAATGGTGAGGAAGTAGTACATCAAGGTGGCGGCATGAGTACAGATGCTAAGGGTATGAGATTTCATAGCGAATATGATGCTTTACCAGAAAAACTTGATTCAGTTCAATTATATATAGAAAGCTTTTCTGTAGACAGAGATGTTAATCAAAAAGTAAGTGTTAATAAGGATTTAGAAAACATAGAATTTGAAGTTTTAGGACAGAATATCAAAATAAACGAGGTATATGAATCAGATGGGAACACATATATTAGTATTACTACAACAGAAGATATTATCCTTACGAAAGTTGGACTTATAGTAGATGGAGAGAGAGTAAGTCTTAAAGAAACTATTAATAGTGATATTGAGAAGCTAAAGGATGGAAGAATGCTTCATAATAGAACATTATGCTTCCCTAAGATTGGAGATAATTATCAACTAAGCATTGAAAAGATGACTTACACAGAGATGTATGACAAAACCATTGAGATTCCAATAGATTAACACTATAATCTGATTAAGAAAATATTTTTCAGCTTGTTATAGTATAAGGATTAAAAGAATCATTGAAGCAATTAGAGTTATATGCAATCCATATAGCTTATGGAGCATTGATTGGGATTATTTTAGCAATTGGACTTTACTTTTATATGAAATGGAGAGGATAAAAATTTATTTGCTAAAGCACTGAAATTAATTTACCAGACATGCTTAAATTTATTAAGTAGCTCCATTTATGTGTGTAAAAGGTATAATAAATTGGCTGAAACAGATACTAAAAAGGGTTGTATTGATAGCTCAAGGTATCATGGATAACTATGATTTTCGTTTTATGCATAAGAATCTAGGGTACAAAAAGATAGAATAAGGAAAGGAGATATGATGACAGAGAGAAAATTAGCAATAGAAATTGGATGGAATTTAGATAACAGTTATGCTCGTTTGCCAGAAACATTTTTTACCATAATTAATCCAACTCCTGTAAGTTCGCCGAAGTTAATCATTCTCAATTATCCGCTGGCAGCATCTCTGGGGTTGGATGCCAAGGTGCTGCAAAGCAATAACGGAATAGCGATTCTTGCTGGCAACGAGATTCCTAGAGGTGCTTTACCTCTTGCTCAAGCTTATGCAGGGCATCAATTCGGATATTTTACCATGTTAGGAGATGGACGGGCTTTACTGCTTGGCGAACAGATCACTCCTCCAGGTGAGCGGGTTGATATTCAGCTCAAGGGTTCTGGAAGAACTCCGTATTCCCGTGGAGGCGATGGTCGAGCAGTACTTGGACCGATGCTACGTGAATACATCATTAGCGAAGCAATGCATGGACTTGGCATTGCTACTACCCGCAGCTTAGCAGTAGTAACAACAGGTGAATCAGTATTCCGTGAAACCGAGCAACCTGGTGCGATTCTAACTCGTGTAGCTTCTAGCCATCTGCGTGTCGGGACCTTTGAATATATTTCAAAATGGGGCACCGTTGAGGACCTTCAGGTTCTAGCAGATTACACATTGCAAAGACATTTCTCAGAGGTCGACGCTGATGAGAGTCGCTATCTTTTCTTACTTAAGGAAGTAATCAAACGCCAGGCTGAGTTGATTGCCAAATGGCAATTAGTTGGTTTTATTCACGGTGTGATGAATACCGACAACATGGCCATTAGTGGAGAAACTATTGATTATGGTCCTTGTGCTTTCATGGATACCTATGACCCTGCAACGGTATTCAGCTCCATTGACACTCGTGGCCGTTATGCATATGGCAATCAGCCCAAGATTGCTGCATGGAATCTCGCAAGATTTGCTGAAACTCTACTGCCGCTTCTGCATAACAACGAGGAACAGGCTGTTAAACTGGCTCAGGATGCGGTTTCGGATTTTACTAAGTTATATCACTGTAATTGGTTAGCGGGAATGAGAGGGAAACTGGGAATATTTAACGAAGAACCACAGGATGAATCCCTTATTGAAGTGCTACTTAGTATGATGCGGAAGTATCGTGCTGATTACACAAATACCTTTCTCGCATTAACTTTTGGTGAACCGAAAGATATAGGCTTATTTGGCACCACAGAATTTGCTCAGTGGAATGATTTATGGCAGACGAGATTAGGCAGACAAAAGGAATCAAAAGCTTCTTCACATCAGTTGATGAGGAACTCTAATCCAGCCATAATACCTCGTAATCACAGGGTAGAAGCCGCATTGGAAGCTGCAGTCAAACAAGAAGATTACAGCGTGATGGAGCGACTTCTTGATGTTCTTTCGAACCCTTATGAGCACTCCACTAAACAAGCTGATTACTCTACACTTCCTCCGCCGTCAACTAGTCCTTATAGAACCTTTTGTGGCACTTAATATAAAACATTAGGGAAATACTAGATTAGCTAACTGATGTTAAGTAAAAAATAGAATAACTATTATATGAAAAAGGGCATAATTTTTAGCCCTTTTTTAGTTCAGTATATTTTCAAATTAAATAATGCGATTGGTAAAATATAAATGGCAGATACCATGAAAAATCGATACTTATTTTACAAAAAAAGGTAGACAAATAAACATGGCCTATCGGATATTGGTGAAATGCTTATTATTGGCTCTTTAAAAAAATTTCTTAATAAGGATTTTAAAAAGACTTTCGATGATTTAACTAAATTTGTTCTATCTTTAACTAAATTGCCTTTGAAAAAATGGATTGAGCATGCTAACAATATCCTTGATTGTATGAAAACATTTATGGGAGTTGAAGATTAGATGATGTAGTTGAAATGCAAGAAATATTTGTTACTTTATCATACAAAGGAAATCACAAGAAAACTATATAAAAATAGAGTTACTACTTTTTTTAGTAAAATATTAATTTTAATAAGACATGCTGTTGTCATGTTTATGCTGTTAAAATAGTGTAGTAAAGGAGGATTTGAGATGAAGAAAATAGTTAGTGGTTTTAAGCCAAGTGGGGGTAAACATTGCATAACAACTGCGTTGAAACAAGTGTTTGAATATTACAACTATTCACTTACGGAAGAGATGATTTTTGGAATTGGTTCAGGATTATCATTTGTATACGTTAATCTTGAAAAATCACCAATGATATCAGGAAGAATCAAGCCTTTTGTATTCGAAAAAAAACTTGGTGAGAGGCTTGATATTGAAATAAAGTGTAGATCAAGCAGTAAATATAGAACTGTTTTTGAAAAAACACTAAAACTAATAGATGATAATAATCCAGTTTTAGTATATGTAGATATGCCTTATCTTGATTATTTGAATTTGAGTGAAGGCAATCATTTCGGTGGACATGCAGTAGTTATTTTTGGTTATGATAATGAGGCAGAAAAGTTTTATATAAGTGATAGAGATAACTCTGACAATGCTATTAGAACACCCAATGGTTATATATGTAAAGATTATCACCTAGTTGATTATAAGAAAGTAGAAAAGGCTCGAAACAGTAATTATAGACCATTTCCTGCAAATAACAAGTATCTTTTGATAAAATTTAATAAATATAATCAAATAACATCACCTATTATTACTTCAGCCATAAGAGAAACTTGTGATAATATGTTAAATGCTCCAGCAAAATTATTAGGCTTAAATGGTATTGAAAAATTCTCTAAGGAGATTTTAATGTGGAAGAAATTTGATGAAGAAAAGTTGAAAATAGCAGGAATTACAAATTATTTTCAAATTAATGCTGATGGTGGCACAGGTGGTGGTATTTTCAGAAAAATTTATGGTGATTTTCTAATACAAGCAAGTGAAATAGTTGGTAGTGAAAGAATGAAGCAATTAGGTTTTTCATATATTGAAATTTCAAAACAATGGGATCAGGTTGGAGATTTGATGTGGAAATTATCAGAAACAGGGTCCAATCAATTACTACAAGAAATGTCTAATATAATAAAAGAAATACATACTAAGGAAACTACTGTGTTAATTGAATTACAAAAAATAGTGAATTAAAAAAATATTAATTGGGCAGATAATAAATTATATTGGACACACAAATAGGTAGTTAAATTAAAATGACTACCTATTTGTGTGTGCAAATCAACAATTTAATCTAACATATCCATCTCATCATAAAAAAGAGTACTACAAACGGAAATCCTGTTATCAGATACTTTTTTATCTGTATTTAATAACAGGATTTCTGTTTATATATTACGTTTCAGACAATCCTTACAACAGAAAATGTAAACAAATATTCAGAAAAATTCATGAAAAGAACAGGAATTGATCATATTGCGAATTTTGCGTTGCAACCGATATATATTTTTATAAACTTTGCCTATAAAAAAGAGGAAAACCCTGACATAATGCTGTCAGAGTTTTGATGTTATTATAGTTTTATAAGGTAAAATAACAGTAATTTCTGCAAGTAAAACCCTTAAAAGACTGCAGCTATTTGAGTTATAAAAAAATTGAGTAGAGAAAGGGGTTCAAAATGATTTATACGGTAAGAGGACCAATTGACAAAACACAAATGGGTAAAACACTAGCTCATGAACATTTTAATTGGGTGTCTGATGAAGATTTTGCAAGCAAAATGTATTTTGGCAAACAATATGATGAATCTTATAATCAGAAACTATTTGATAAAGTTTTGCCCATACTAAGTGAATTAAGTGTATCAGGATGCCAAACCATTGTCGAAGCTTCACCTCCTCTTGGGGGACAAAATTTAAAATTGTTGTACGATTTATCCTGCAAAACCAATGTAAACATTATTCCATGTACAGGGATGAACATCACTAAGTATGCACATCGTATTTTTCAAGAAAATTTTGAAGTACAATTGGCAAAAAAGTGGATTCAGGACTTTAAGGAAGGTCTAGATGTGATTGATAATGTATGTATAAAACCAGGCTATATTAAATTGCTTTTCGACCGAGGAGGTGTCAATGCTGTAGACGAGGCTATGCTTAAAGCTGCTGCGATAGCCTGTAATGCCACGGGAATGCCAATTCACTGTCATGTATTGGAAGCAGAACATATGTCCAAAGTCATGACAATTCTAGAAAAAATGGAAGTACCACCTCATAAATTTGTCTGGGCACATGCAGATCATGAAAGTCATCTTGAAACGATTCTGAAAGTTGTCAAGAAGGGTTATTGGGTTGGTTTTGATGCCATAAGAGAGGGCACTTATGAAGCACGAAAACAACTTATTAAGCATGCCGTGGCACATAATTATAGTCATCAAGTGATTCTTTCGGAGGATTATGATTTTTGTGAAGAGAGTGAGAAGGAAAATGGAATAGAAAAATATTGCGCTTTTTTTAATGTATTTATACCGTACTGTATAGAAAATGGTATCCCTCAAGAGGTGATTAAAAGCATCATTATAGACAATTCTGCACGACTTTACGATATTTAGATTGGAAATAATGGAAGACTGTATGTCCTCGACTACCAATAAGAATTAAATCCACGCATGGCCTTCACCATTAAAAACCACGACACTGATGTCGTGGTTTTCACATACCATAGTATCTGTCTTAAAATAAGAATTTGGTTTAATAGTATCAATATATTCTTTATACGCTTGCTTTGAATACTAAGACAACTTATATAGTATTTTTACATTTCTATTTTTTATACTCTTCAATTTTAAATATTCTTTTATTTAGATATAGTTTTTAGCTTAAGGGTAATTTATTGCTATGATGTGCTTTAATGGGTATCTTAAATTCTCGCAGTAGTACCAATAGATACCATGAATACCATAGTGTGGCTTGCTTAACCCCATACATCTAGCACCAAAAGGACCACCAGGATTTACAGCTTTATTTACTATTGTGAATGTACCAGTTGGAGTAGGGGTAGAAGGTTTACCAACAGCTATAGGGTAAGATTTATACCATTGTCCATTCTTATATAAAGTTAAAGTACGAGCCGACCTATTAATAGAGATACTATATGTTTACACGACATAAGGTGATAAAATACATATCGATAAGCATACATTTTATTCATGTAATTAAAAGTTATAGTGAATAATTCAGGACTGTACTATTAGAAATAATACAAAGATAATATTTCAGTAAAAGCTCAGATTAATGACATCAATATTATATAAAAGAAATATATTAGTAATACAAGTTGATTATCCTAAATTCCATGGATATTTCTCTTGAATTTTTAGAATAAGAAGGAGGTTTTTTATGAAAATAAGAAAACTTGTAATTACTGTTATTTTATCGATCTTGCTTATGTCCAATGTTGTTTATGGACAAGATGACCAAAATCAAATGAGTATTGAACCTAAAACAGAGCAGTATTATAATTATCGAATAGAGGAATCTATTCCATCCGAATTTAATACTAAAGCTGAAATGGAGAAATACTTTAAAACCTCAATAGAAATGAAGAAAGACGAAAAAGGTGATATCTATTTATATCCACCTTATGATGCATCTTCACGTGATGGGTATGAACCTTTGCATCCAACACGTAGATCATCTCTGATGCGTGTAAGGAGTGCAAAACGAAATCCTAATATGAGTGGGCCTATTACTAATATAACTCATGTTATTACTATTCCTATAGGTAAAACTGTTACCCTTGATCAAACTATACATATCAGTAGAACGGACACTTTTTCAGCTACAGCTAGTACGGGAATGTCTATAAAGTTATCAGAAAAAATTCTTGCTACGATTAATAATGAGTGTGGGTATGAACAAAGTCGTACTTTTTCATATACAATAAATAAAGGAGAAACATATGTTTTTCCTCCAAAGTATGAATCATCATATGATTTTGTTAAGTATTATATTGGTTTTGATCATGACTGGTATGATGTCATTATAGATTATGTGCCACTTAAAGAAGTCATTAATTTAATTGAATACAAGAGTATATCATATTCCCAAGACCCTAATACTCCTCAATATTTTACTATACATTTTAAAGATGGTAGAAGACGAAATGTATATTCAAATAGTCTTGATGATTTATATAGAAACAATACGGAGGTTAAGGATGGAGTAAGGTATTATAAGCAGCCAGGATATAGCTTGGATTATGATAATATTATAACCGAATATGGTGTTTATAAGATTCCAGTACCTGTTGAATTTCCTATCCCAGGTAAAATTTAAAAATAAGTAAGCATATTTTTATTACATCGAATATTGAAGTATGAATATATAAAAAATGAAGACCAGAAAAAAGGTCTTCATTTTTATGACCATTTATTTTCTCCTAAATGTGTATATTACATAATATTATTTTAAGTGATTTATTGATTATGAAATATATAAAGCTTCATAAAAAGAGGAGATTCTGGTAACACGTAGAAATAATATTCATGATATTTACACTGATTTCAGAAGAATTATATTAAAATTCATTATTTGGTATTATCATATAAAAAAAGGAGTAGAGAATATGAAAAGCATTCTTGTTGTAGAAGATGATATGACGCTAAACAATGGAATAAGCTTTAATCTAAATGCAGATGGGTTTAAAACTTATTCTGCATTTACTTTAGAGGAAGGGTATTTTGAATTTGTTAATAATAAGATTGATATGATAATTCTTGATGTCAATTTACCAGATGGTAGTGGATTTGATTTATGCAAAAAAATAAGGGAAATTTCAAATGTGCCTATATTATTTCTTACAGCATGTGATATGGAGCTTGATGTTATTACAGGATTCAAATTAGGAGGAGACGATTATATTACTAAACCTTTTAATTTAAGTATTATGAGAGAAAGAATTTTAGCCATACTTAGACGATGTGATAGAGATAAAATAATAGCTAGTGATATTGTCATAGATGATATGGTGTTTAATCTTGATAAGATGACAGTATCAAAAGGTGGCAATAATGTTATTCTGACACCTACGGAATTTAAAGTCTTGAGGCTATTGATAAGTAATAGAGGACAAGTTTTAACAAGGCAAATTCTTATGGATGAATTATGGGATAAGGATTCAAATTTTGTTGATGAACATGCTCTTACTGTTAATATGAATAGGCTAAGAACTAAAATTGAAGATAATCCTTCATCACCTAAATATATTAAAACTGTATATGGAGTAGGCTATATGTGGGTAGGTGAAGAATGTGAATAGTCATAGCACCTTTTCAGCAAAAAAAATCTATAGTATCTTTATTTTAATTTTTACATCAATAAGTGGTTTATTTTTTCTATATTTAATCAAGCTTAATAATACAATATTAGAAATCCAGCCGAACTTATCAGAAGTTTTAAAAAAATATAACCTTGTTGCAGTAGCATGTGTATTTTCGTTTCTGTTTGCATCTATTTTTTTTATGTGGATTACAAGAGTAAAAGTTGTGATATTATTTAATAACCTTTGTGATGTTATCGATAACATAATAGCTAAAAAAGAAAATATAAATTTTGATATAGATAAAGAAACCTTATTATCCAAGCTTGAAAATAAACTTAAGCAGCTCATAGATATTGTGGAAAGTGAGAGAGAGCAGTTCAATAGTGAAAGAAATAAGCTTAAGAGTATAATATCAGATATATCTCATCAAGTTAAAACTCCTTTAGCTAATGTTACTATGATAAATGATACTTTATTACAAAGAAAGTTAACAAAGGAACAGGAGAGGGACTTCTTAAAAAACATGAAATCCCAGTTAGAAAAATTAAAATGGCTTATGGATGCACTTATAAAAATGTCTAGACTTGAAACAGGTATAATAGCTTTACAGAAAGAAAATCTACCTCTATATGATACTATAGCACAGGTTATTGGAAGTACATATATTAAGGCGCAGCAAAAAAATATAAATATTGAATTGAATTGTGATAAATCTATAGCCTTATCTCATGATAAAAAGTGGACAAACGAAGCCTTGTTTAATATTGTTGAAAATGCTGTCAAATACTGTAATCATGGAGGGAATATAGATATTGAAGTTGATACTTTAGAGATTTTCACTAGAATTAATATTAACGATAATGGAATGGGCATAGAGAAAGATGAAATTACTAATATTTTTAAACGTTTTTATAGAGGTAAAGATGTTAGTCAAATAGAAGGTGTTGGGATTGGACTATATCTAACAAGAGAAATCATAAGTAAGCAAGGAGGATATTTAAAAGTTAAATCTAAAAAAGGTATTGGAACTATGTTTTCAGTATTTCTCCCTAATTAAATGTAACAATACTGTGATATTTAGTATGTATTTTGAGAGAAGTTTGTTACATTGTTTTGTTAAGATATATTTAAAATCAAAGTTATGTTTAGTTGACAAAATATATATTAGCGGAGGGATAAAGATGTGTCTTTTAAAGGCTGAAAACTTAAAAAAGTATTATGGTGAAGATACTAATCTAGTAAGAGCATTAGATGGGATTAACATAGAAGTAAAAAAAGGTGAATTTGTTGCTATTGTAGGTACTTCTGGAAGTGGCAAGAGTACACTTTTGCACATGCTTGGAGGATTAGACAGACCTACAGATGGTAAGGTTATTATTGACGGCAAAAACATATTCAATATGAATGGAGAGCGATTAACTATATACAGACGTAGAAATATAGGCTTTGTTTTTCAGAACTATAATCTTGTACCTATACTCAATGTATATGAAAATATGGTTTTGCCATTAGAATTAGATGGAAATAAAATTGACAAAGATTATGTTGAGGATATTATCAATACTTTAGGATTAGCTAGCAAACTTAATAATCTACCTAACAATCTTTCAGGAGGTCAGCAGCAGCGTGTTGCTATTGGAAGAGCATTAGCTGCAAAGCCTTCAATAATACTTGCAGATGAGCCAACAGGAAATTTAGATAGTAAAACAAGTCAGGAGGTTTTAGGACTTCTTAAAGTGACAAGTAAAAAATTTAACCAGACTATTGTTATGATAACCCATAATGAAGAAATAGCACAGCTTGCAGATAGAATTATAAGAATTGAAGATGGCAAGATTGTGTCATTTAGGGGGTAAGCTATATGATTAAAAATAACAATAGCAAAGTAACATCGAAGCTTGCAAAAAGAAGTTTTAATGCCAATAAAACAAGAAATATCTTTGCACTTTTAGCTATAGTACTTACTACTATATTATTTACTTCAGTATTTACTATTGGTGCAAGTATAATTGATTCTACACAAGCAGCTACTATGAGAATGGTAGGCTCAAAGGCTCATGGTGGATTTAAATATCTTACTAAAGAAGAAACAGATAAATTAAAGCAGCATCCTCTCATTAAGGAGTGGGGTACTACAATTATAATTACTGATTTAGAAAATAAAGAGCTAAGAAGTAGGCCTGTAGAAATTCGATATGTAGACGAAAATTGGGCAAAATGGGGATTTTGCATGCCTACTACAGGGAAAATTCCAGAAAAAGAAAATGAAATAGCTACTGCTACATGGGTTCTTGATATGCTTAATGTACCTCATAAAGTTGGAGAAAAGGTCACATTAGAATACTCCATTATGGATGAAAAATACACTAAAAGCTTTGTTTTAAGTGGTTTCTGGGAGGGTGATAAAGAGGTCGCAGTAGCAGAAATGGCACTAGTTTCTATGGATTTTGTAGATAAGTATTTAAAGGATATAGATTTAGTTGAAAGTAAGGACTATGGCAAATATACAGGGTTAAGAGATCTTGTAGTTATGTTTGATAATGTTAAAGACACTAAGAATAATTTAGCACAGATAGTTGAAGATACAGGTATAGATTTTTCAGAGGAAAGATATGCTGTAAACTGGGCATACTTGGCTACTTATGAGGTAGATTTATCTAATGTAATTCCATTTGTAATTATAGCGTTACTCATAATGTGTAGTGGGTATCTTCTCATTTATAACATATTTTATATTTCAGTGGTAAGGGATACTAAGTACTACGGATTATTAAAAACTATAGGAACTACTAAAAAGCAATTGAAGGGCATAATAAGAAGACAAGCATTGATGTTATCCTTAATAGGTATTCCTATAGGATTGTTTAGTGGTTATTTTATAGGCTCTTATCTTGTACCTATGGTAATGAGTACATCAAATATAAAGCAGGATACTACTATATCAATAAGTCCTATTATATTCATAGGCTCAGCATTTTTTTCTTTAATAACTGTGTATTTAAGCTCAAGCAAGCCAGGTAAAATCGCATCCAAAGTATCTCCTATTGAGGCAGTAAGGTATACAGGGATAGAAATTAAGAATAAAAGGGGAGTGAAAAAATCCAAAAGTGGTGCCAAGCTTCATAAAATGGCCTTTTCAAATATATTCAGAAACAAGAAAAAAGCGTTTATACTTCTTGCTTCTCTTTCTCTAAGCGTTATATTGTTTTCTTTTATTACTAACTTGCTTGGAAGCTTTAATATAGACTTATACCTCCAAGATCGTATAAGGGGAGACATTGTTATTGCAGACTATTCCTATTTTGGCAAGGGCAGTTACACTGGGGCAGACACAGTAGATGAGAAAATGTATAATGAACTAAAAAGTATAGAGGGAGTAGAAAGAATTGATAGAATTTATTGTAAATTCGCAAATGATATGATAGATGCCCGTAAGCTTGATGTGATGAAGAAAGCTTCTATAAATGAAAAAAGTGTAGAGGATAATATGAAAAATATAGATAAAGTATCAGTTAAGCTTTATGGTTTAGATACAGGGTGTATGGACATGTATAATAAAAATACTACTATTAGAGGCGAATTTGACTTACAAAAATTTCTAACAGGAAATTATGTATTAATAAGTCAATCCTATGGATGTGACTATTATGATGTTGGTGATAAGATAACTCTTAATTTAGAAAATGGAGAAGAAAAAACTTTTGAGGTTATGGCGCTGGTAAAAGTAGTGTATACCTTTGATGTAGGATGGTATTACCCAACTGAATATAGAGCATATATACCATCGAGTGTATTCACATCTTTTGTAGAAAAACCAGAGATAATGACAGCGCAAATATTTATTGATAAAGAAAAGGCTAGTTATATAGAGAATAGTATAAAAGAAATTAAAAAGACAAATGGTAATTTAGAATATCGCTCTAAAGAGGATTTTATAAAGGAGTATGAGAATTTCACAACTACATTTTCTATAATAGGATACAGTCTTAGTGCTGTAATATTTATTATAGGGTTGATGAACTTTATTAATACCATGCTTACAAGTATTATTACAAGGAAGCAAGAATTTGCTATGCTTGAGGGTGTAGGCATGACTAGGGGACAGCTTTTAAAAATGCTTACTTTTGAAGGAGTGTATTATGCCTTAATTACTATAGCTATTGTGCTGACTCTAGGAATAATCATAATTAGTTTTGGAATAAATTCTCTTAGTAGTAGTATAGCATTTTTCCAATATAGCTTTAATATTATGCCTATTGCTCTAAGTGGTTTAGTGATAATGATTTCTGCTTGTTTAATACCAAGACTTTGTTATAACAGTATTTCTAGATATAGTATAATTGAAAGATTAAGAGAAAGTGAATAAAATAACAACAATATCTTAGATTTAAAACCTAATCGATATGTTTTTTAATAGTATCTGTTATGAGGGTTTTGATGAAACTCTCATAACAGATATAATTAGGCAAATATGCATTACCTTCAGATCACCTGGTATCTTTTAATCTAAATTAATCTTTAAAACATTGTTATCAGTATCACCTAAAGAACGCTCTTGAATTATGTATTCATAAGACTTTCCAGTTCTGCTTTTCCATTTAATCTTTTCAGATGGTATACCTTCAGGTTGATACGTTTTAATAACTAAAGTTTGATCCTTAAGCTTTTCAATCTTTTTTACCGTCTCTTTTTCTTCTAAATCATTTTTATTTTCATCCCAGACTACTGAAACATGTTCAAAATCCAATATCTCTCCATTAACAGTTACCTCAATATATTCATCTCCTTCCATTAATCCATTAAGAATGATAGTGTTTTCATCCTTTAATGATAATGGCTTTTCGTAAGAACTTTTTATTATTATTTCGTCTTGTAATGTATTGTCCTCATGAATATTTTTATCTAGTGCGCAACCGACTAATGATATCAAAACAATTAACAATACAATTAATTTTATGGCTAGATTTTTCATATATATACCTCCATTGTGATGAAATACTGACATAGATGACTAAATTTATGTCACATCATAAAAATACTTAATAAGTCAAAATCATAAGTACTCGTTTATTATATTATAAATAGAATGATATGGATAATAAAGATTTTTTTGCTTTTTCATTTAATAGAAAATCAAAGATTAATATTTTATTTTAAAAGAGGAATATTTTAACAATGTACAGAAATAGTAAAGAAGTAATTTTTAAGTGACATATGGTGTATATGTATTAATAGCAAGAAATTTGATATATAATCGGAGGAATACAATCTGAAAAGCATGAAAGGGTTAGGACTAGTTGATTTTGAATTCATGCCACATTGGGATCGTGGAATATATAAAATAGAAGAATTTCTCGCTTATTCAATCGAGTCTAGACGGTCGTTATATTTATGTAACGATGGAGATGGTATAATAGTTAATGATAATGATATTGACCTGGTAGGAGATATTATAAAAATTGAAAATGGAATGACTTACAGAATTAAAGGCCAGTAAACTTTTTAATGTTTTAGAGTTATAAAATCTTTATGATACAAGGGGGAGAAATCATGCCAGATAAAAGTTCACATCTAAACTTTGCAAGATTATACTTATCAATGGCAAAAGAGAAATATAACTCAAGTGCTTTTATTTTGGGTGCTTTAGCACCAGATTTAGTTTATGAATTAGAAATTGAGTTAGACTATAATGATGATGAAATTAAAAAATATCATTTTTTAGATGATGATAAAAATATAGATTTGATTAAGTTTATAAAGAAAACAGATATAAGTAAGACAACTGATAAATTAAAAAAATCATTTCTTATAGGATACTATTGTCATCTTTGGTACGATAACTATTTTAGTTATAATTCAGACAAGCTTATTGATTCCAGTATAGATTCCACTGAAAAGAAAAATGTTGCTGTGAAAAATATCAAGTTTTATAATGTTAAAGCTTCTAAAGAGTATTTTGATACACTAGTTATAAAAAATGATCATAAGGATTTAGATACATTCGAATTTATAACTTTTGAGAGAGTATATGACTCATATAAGAAGTTTAGAGAAGAAACAAAGCAAATGCTAGAAAATGACGCTATAATCCTAGATAAAGAAAAATATGAATACTTTTTAAATGAAGCAGTGTTAAAATTTGCTGAAGAAGTGGACCATTTTGAAAAGCAATAAATAAGGTGTAATGAAATAAATATATCCTATGAAGTAGATAAGTTTTAAATAAATGGAGATTATGCAAATGAATGTGCAAATGAGTATAGAGAAATGGACTTACAATATTTGAAAGGTTTTAGTGATATATTAAAAATTATCATTAGGACCTTCTTTATTTTAATATTTATTACAGTTTATTGTGATTCAAGAATAAAGCTGATAAACTATTTATGCTGACAGTATTAAAGATTACTAAAATAACACAAGGTGGTAATAACTTATGGGTACTGAAAACTTTACAAGAAAGCTCTTTGATTCATTTATAGGAAATATGGCTACATTTTTATTAAATATGTTATTTCCATTTGTGGCTACAAAGCTTTATGGAGCTGACATCTTGGGGCAGTATACATATGGATACTCAATAGTTACGATGACTATTTTTATTGCATCATTAGGGTTGGATATGGGATTGCTTTATTTTATACCAAGGGAAGGGAATAAATATGTAACATCATCATTTTTATTGAATTTTTTATCTAGCTCATTGATTATATCAGTCTTATTTGTTTTTAATAAGGATAATACTGTTAGAGCTATGCTGCCATTGATATGGATGTTATCTGTTGAGCAGATGTTTTTCTCGCTATATAGGACTAAGCAGAATATAAAAGAGTTCTTTTTAGTTAATATTCTATTTGGACTTGTACTTAAGATAGTTCTTACTTGGGTATTCTTTAGATTATATGGAGTTAGTACTTTTAATATAATTATTGCTACATATATATCAGTCGGAGCATCTTGTGTTTTTTATTTTATTAAACAAAGAAACATGTTCGGACAAATTACAATGACTAAGGAAGTAATCAAATATTCACTGCCCTTAGTAGTTGGGTCAATGATGACAGTTCTAATTAGTAATATAGATATGATAATGATAGGAAATATGTTAGATAAACAACAGGTTGCAGTATATAGTGTTGCAGCAAAAATTGCGACATTTCCTTCAATTTTATTAACCGTTTTAAATACAGTTTTTCCGCCAATAGTTGCTAAGCTATATCATGATGATGAAATGGAGAAACTTCGGAATATGTATAAGCTATCTGCTAGAACACTCTGTGCTATATCAAGTGTAATAATATTAATTATAATTATTTTTAGAAAAAGTATATTAGGAAATTTTGGAGCAGAATTTATTGAAGGACACTATGTTATTGTATATAGAGGAATAGGACAATTAATAAATGCATCTGTAGGAAGTGTATGGTATATAGTATGTATGACTGGCAGACCAAAAACAAATATGATAGGTAAGATATTAGCAGCATCGATTAACACAGTGCTTAACTTGTTGCTCATACCTATTCTTGGGATTACAGGAGCGGCACTGGCAAGCATGGTAGCAGTGGGTTTTGTTAACATTTTAGGTTACTCTATAGTAAAGAGAATTTTAAATGTAAAGGTCTTTGGCATTATATAGGTTATGCAAAGTCAAGTGGATGTCATAAATGAAGTAGAGGAAAAGAAAATGTTATAAATGTTTGCTCGTAGTTTTTTTGAATAAAGAAGTGCCTAATTAAAAAGATTTGAGAAAGATAAAATAAGTCAAGCACAACCGTCCCGAATGACTCTTTGACTTGATATCAAAAAAGGAGGATTATATGAGTACTAAAAATAGAAGTTTAATAGAAATACATATAGCAGTTTTTTTATTTGGTATATCAGGGTTATTTGGCAAACTAATAGCACTACCGTCAATAATCATTGTACTTGGAAGAGTTTTATTGTCAAGTCTTTTTTTATTACTTATACTACTTTACCTTAAGCAAGATATTAAGTTGAAAGAAGGAAAAGATTATTTATATTTGACAGTAATGGGAGTTATTTTAGCAATACATTGGAGCAGTTTCTTTAAGTCTATTCAGGTATCAACAGTAGCAATAGGATTACTTACATTTTCTACATTTCCTGTTTTCGTTACTTTTCTTGAACCATATTTTTTAAAAGAGAAAATTAAGTTTAAGGATATTATAATTGCAGGTATCACGTTTCTAGGGGTACTGCTTGTAATTCCAAGATTTAAACTAGATAATAATTTAACGCAAGGTGCTTTATGGGGTATATTATCTGGGTTTACCTATGGGGTCTTGTCTATACTCAATAGAAAATATGTAAGAGAGTATTCAAGTCTAGTGATTGCATTTTACGAGCAATGTATAGCTACAATTGCATTGATTCCATTTTTATTTGTATATAAACCAGAGGTTCAAACTAAAGAGGTTCTACTACTTATAATATTAGGTATTGTTTTTACAGGAATTTCACATTCTTTATTTATTAATGGGCTAAAGGAAGTTAAAGCGCAAACTGCAAGTATTATATCTTGTCTTGAACCTGTTTATGGCATTGTTTTCGCTACTTTTCTATTAAGAGAAATACCAGTATCAAGAGAGCTTATAGGTGGAATGATTATTTTAAGCACTGTATTTTATTCAACTATCAAATCAAAGTAATCTCATATAGACACATATTACATAAGTAGAATAATATTAGAGAATAATATAAAGGCAGATAATTTTCTGCCTTTCATTTATTTACAATAAAAATAAAAAAATATATTTACATTTAGAGTAAAAAAATATATACTAGATATTAAGACCAGGTATTAATTAATTGTGTGAAAGGGGCAAGGCGATGAATCTAGATCAACTTTTTAAAATTCAAGAGGTTATGGAGAATAACATAAAGAAGCTTTCCCAAATTGATGAAAATGTACTTGGAGAAGAGAATGTTTTTGACCTAAGATTTTTAGCTCTACAAGTAAAGGTTGGAGAAATTGCAAATTTAACTAAGTGCTATAAATACTCTAGAATAAAACCAAATGTACCAAGAGAAAAACTTATGATAAGATATATTGATGCAATGAAATTTTTGTTATCAATAGGCAACGCTCATCATTTTAATATAATTAATATTGATGTTATAAACTCCATGATTAAAGAAGAGAGCGTTATTAAAGTGTTTGGTATTATATATGATGATATTACAGACTTAAAGCATAAAGTACTTCAAAATAACTACATGGATTCTCTTTCGTTATACATAAAGCTTTTTAGTGAATTTATCAATTTAGGAAAGCTATTAGAGCTTACTTTTGAAGAGGTATATGATTATTATGTAGAGGTAGCTTCTTCATATTTGCTTACTGAATAATATTTTTGTGCAAATATCTGCTCATTGCATTTTGATAAGAAAAGAACCAACGAAAACTATATGTCCTTCGTTGGTTTTTTTCTATTTTATGCTGTGAAATCAACAATATCGATATCCAGATTTTCAAATCTTGCTAACCATTCTTTTCTTTCTTGCTTTAATTTATTAACCAAAGATCTATATTCTATATCAGTATAGAAGTTTTTAGAATTATATTGTTGGATATCAATACCTTCAATATTTTTAGGAACGAAGTATCCCCAATCTTTATCAAACTCCCACTCTATATTGTCTTTTGCTAATTCTTTCATTATTGTTGTAGATACTTTAATAGTTATTTTCTCGCCCTTGGAGCTTTCTTTTTGACCCACACTTCCTGTATTTAATATAAAGCATTCCATATCTGGATTGTTTTCCAGTATTTCTTTAAGTCTAAGGCCTTCTTCAGCTTCTGGTCCAATAATAAAAGGATTTGTTCCAACGCATCTTTTTGATTGTCCTGCTTTTGTTGGATCTCCTGCTGATGTTTCAATAGATTCGCCTAACATGAAGAAAGTTGCAGCTTGAGAGTTAGTAAGCTTTGCTACAGGAGGAACAATGTCATTTCTTCTAGTAATAAATATCAACTTATTAGCTTTTGTTAAATCTATACTATTGTCAGTATTCTCTATTTCTTCTCTTAAAACAACACCTCTTCCATTAGACGTAAGTTCAGTATTGTCAAAATCTACTTTTCCATCTTCATATACCTTAACGTTTTCAAATATAGAATTCTTGCTTGTAGCAGCCTTATATAAAACTTTTTGTCCTTCATCTAGCCCTTCTGTTTTAATGAAGAATCCATTTTCAGTTCCAGAACAGTATCCATTCTCGTCCATAAATATTACATCATCTTGTCTTACTATAGCTTTTTCTTCACCTTCTAATCCGTGGTCATGTATAGTAAGCGTAGTTTTTCCTGTTCCACTTAATCCAAACATTATGAATCCTACATCATGTATATGTCCGTCCTCTTTCTTTACTTTTAAGATCTTACTGCCTGCATGCAAACCTAATCCGCCCATTTGCTTTACTTTATACATTGCCATTCTTAAAAAAGATTTTTTTGACTCTCCAAAATAGTCAGTACCGAGTATATAGGTAATACCCTCTTCAGGGTATACTAATATTATTCTTTCAGGCCATTCAGGCACATACACACTTACTAAGTCAGGGTTTTCTGAGTCACCAGGATCGAAAAGAGTATTATTCCACATGTAAGCTATTCTACTATACTCTTTTGTTATATAAAGTCTACAATTAAATGAGTATTTATTGTGCATACCCATTTTTTTATCGATTTGTATTACCTCTTTATCTCTTAAATAACTGTTGACTTCACTAACAATGTTATCAGCCTCAAGCCTGCTTATACCTTGTTGGTCTACACCTAATGAGATATCATCGACTATAAAAGAGTTTTTAGCACTTCTATTTCTCACCTTAGTTACATAGCAAGGACTTTGAAATTCTGTGGTTATTTCATTTTTTTTACTCATGGCCCTAAGTTGTTGTACACTCGGGTTAGCAGTAATATTTTCAAAATTTAGACCTTTGAATAAGTATGACATATTCAATCCCCCTTTTGTAATATATGCAGTAAAACTTAAAAGTTTCATGAAAAAAGTATATCATATATAATCATGTTGTGTGTATTTTTTTAAGAAAATTTAACTTTTGTTTGTTAAAATATTACAAAAGGTTATCAATGTATATTTATAACTCTGTTTATGTTTTTGTTCTGAGGGTACAATAATTAGTAGGAATTATTGTTTTAGTTACATATTGAATCCAGCATTGTATTATGATAGAATTTCGTGATAGATAAATTAACATACAAAGGGAGATCGTATCGTTATGAATGAATATAGCGTATTTGATATACTAGGTCCTATTATGATTGGGCCATCAAGTTCACACACTGCCGGTGCAGCTAGACTTGGTAAAGTTGCTAGGGATATTGCAGGTAGTAACTTTAATTTTGTTACATTTGTTTTACACGGCTCTTTTGCAATGACATACAAGGGTCATGGTACAGACAAAGCTTTAGTTGCAGGTATTCTTGGCATGGAGCCTTATGATGAAAGACTTAGAGATTCGTTGAAGATAGCTGAGGAAATGGGTATAAAAGTAGCTTTTGTAGAGACTGACCTTGGGGACTATCATGAAAACACTGTTAAAATCATTTTCAATAAAAATGATGGAAGTCAGGTTGAAATAATAGGTTCGTCAATAGGTGGAGGAAGCATAATAATAACTAATATAGATGGGTATAATGTAAAGATAACTGGAGACTATCCGACATTAATAATTGGACATAATGATAAAAAAGGCGTAATAAGCAAAGTGACAACAGTACTAGCTCAAAATGAAATTAATATTGCTATTATGAAGGTTAAGAGAAAGAAAAAAGGAAAGGAAGCATCTATGATAATCGAAACAGACAGTGAAATACCATCAGAGCTAGTAGAGCAGTTAACAAATATTGAAGATATATTATCAGTAAAAGCAATAAATCCAGTTAAGAAGAGGTGCTGAGATGTATAACTATGGATATGAATTATTACAGTTGACTGAACAATATAGCTTGAAGATCTCACAAATTGTGATCAAAAAAGAAGGTGAGCTTTCAGAACTACCTGAAGAGGAACTGAGACAACGAATGAAAGGTAGATTGGAAGTAATGCTTAATTCAGCGAAGATTAGCCTTGAAAATGACATCAAATCTGTAGGTGGAATAATAGGAGGAGATGCTAAAAAGGTTGAAAGTTATAGAAGAATTGGAAAGACTATAGGCGGAGATACAATTAACAAAGCTATGGCTAGAGCTCTATCATGCTCTGAAGTAAACGCAGCTATGGGAAGAATATGTGCAGCTCCTACAGCTGGGTCCTGTGGTATTATTCCAGCAACTATAATTACAGCTGGGGAGGCTTTAGGTGCTAGTGAAGATGAAATGATCGATGCATTATTTACTTCCGCAGGCATTGGAGAAATAATAGCTAAGAATGCAACTCTATCTGGAGCTGAGGGAGGATGTCAGGCAGAGTGTGGTTCAGCAGCAGCAATGGCAGCAGCAGCAATGGTTGAAATGGCTGGAGGAACTCCTCAAATGTCTTTACATGCAGCGGCTATTGCATTAAAGAATATTATGGGGCTTATATGTGACCCTATTGCAGGACTTGTAGAAGCGCCGTGTGCAAAGAGGAATGCATCAGGTGCAGCTAATGCGATTTTATCTGCTGATCTAGCTTTAGCAGGCGTAGAAAGTATAATCCCTTTTGATGAAGTTGTTGAAGCAATGTATAAAGTAGGAAAAGCACTTCCTTCAGAACTTAGAGAAACCGCTTTAGGTGGTATTGCCACTACTAAAACAGGAATAGAAATCAAAAAAAGAATTTTTGGCGAATAAAGAAATGCATATGTGAGGATATCTCACATATGCATTTCTTTTATGACAGCAACATCTCACCTTTTTTTAAATATGAGTCCATTATGTTTTGAGGTACTAGATTCCCGCCTGTTGACCATACAATATGAGTCGAGTATTTCATTTTATCTAATAAATTATTGGTGCTGATATATAATTTGCCGGCTTCGCTGTTCAGCAGCCTAAAGGGACCTGGCATACCAGCTAGTGCAGATGGTTCTAAACTAATATTCTCAGTGTCTTTTATAAGCTTTAAAAGCTTATATAACTCATTATCATCAACTGTGAAAATCCCACTTAATAAGTTTTCTAATATTTTCCCAACAAAGCTTGAAGGTCTGCCAACTGCAAGGCCATCAGCTTCAGTAATATTATCTAGTCCAAAGTCTTGAACGCAAACCTTGTCATGCATCCCAGTCATTAATCCTAGCAACATACATGGAGAGTGAGTAGGCTCGCTAAAGAAAGTATGAACATTTTCTCCGAATATAGTTTTCAGCCCAAAAGCAACACCACCAGGCCCCCCGCCAACACCACATGGTAGATAAACAAAAAGTGGATGGTTATTATCTACTACTATATTATTTTCTTTTAATTGTTTCTCAAGTCTTCTTGCAGCTACTGAATATCCTAAAAATAAATCTACTGAATTTTCATCATCTATGAAATGACACCTTGGATTAGACATAGCAAGCTTTCTGCCTTCTTCCACAGCCTCACTATAATCTGAGGAATATTCTATGACTGTAACTCCTTTTTCGCGTAATAAGCTTTTTTTCCATTCCTTTGCATCCGAAGACATATGGACAGTAACTTTAAAGCCTAGCTTAGCACTGGTAATTCCTATACTAAGCCCTAGATTGCCTGTTGAGCCAACAGCAATTGAATAATTCGAGAAGAAATCTTTTAGTCTAGCGCTATACAATATAGAATAATCATCTGTTTCAGAAAGTAAATTATGCTTTAAAGCTAAAGTTTCTGCATGCTTTAGCACTTCATAAATACCGCCCCTGGCTTTAATAGAACCTGCTATTGGTAACAAGTTATCTCCCTTTAGCCACAAAGATCCGAATAGCTCAGTATTATATAGCTTTTCTGAAGCAGCTTTCATAGTTGGAATGTGAAATAAAGGAGATTCTATTATTCCATCAGTTGATTTAGCTTCTGGGAAAGCTTCCTTTATGTACGATGCGAATCTCAGAAGTCTTTTTTCAGCATCATCTATATCCTTATTACTCAAAGCTGAATGTGTGAAACTATTGCAATAGCTCTGATTTGTCCAAAAAACTTCAATATATTTTTTGATATCTTCAAATAAAAGATATTTTTTAACCCAGTTATCTAAATCTTTTTGCTTAGTAGTGTTCATATGACATTCCTCCTAGTAAAAAAAGCTCATTATTATGTATTATATAAAACAAAGTTTAGCAGATAAAGGAAAATGTGTCAATTTACAATATTGGTATCTTTGATGCTAAGCTAAAGCTCACATTTTATTCTATAGTGAATATATTAAATTAGAAAATAGTATTGAAATTAATAAATAAATGGGTGATTTTATGAGTATTATTTTGGATCCTGGCCATGGTGGGAAAGATTCAGGAGGAGGTAATAATGAAAATTGGCTTGAGAAGGATATGGTTCTTAAAATATCCTTATATCAGTATAAACGCTTTAAAGAACTTGGAGTTCATGTGAAAATAACTAGAGACTCAGACAAATATCTGAGTCAGCAAGAAAGAACAAAATTAGTTAGAGATTCGGGTGCAGAAATATGTATTTCTAATCATATTAATAACTTCAACGATACATCTGTTGAAGGAACAGAGATTATTCATTCTATTTATAGTGATGGTAAATTAGCAAAGCATATTATGGAAAAACTTGTAGAGGCTGGTGCAAAAAATAGGAGAATTTTTTCAAGAAAACATCCTAATAACTCTAAATTGGACTATTATTATATGAATAGAGAAACTGGTAAGGTACAAACTGTTATAGTTGAATATGGCTTTGCGAGTAACCAAAGAGATACTTTAAGAATACTAGAAAACTGGGAAGAATATGCAGAAGCAGTAGTTGCTGCTGTATGTGTGTATTTAAAAATCCCGTATTCAGAAGAAAAACAGAAAATTGAAATAATAGGAAAATCTATTGCAAGTATAGATCAAATGCAGTCTTGGGCTAAGACTAAAGGAGCATCAGCTAAGTTCATTGATGCAGCAAGGATATATTACAAGTATGGTATGATTACAGGGATAAGGACAGACGTGTTATATTGTCAAAGTGCAAAAGAAACAAATTTTGGAAGATACACAGGTGTTGTTTCTGAAGATATGAATAACTTCGCCGGTATAAAGATAAAAAAACCAATAGGTAATAGAAAACAAGATCATGAGCGTTTTCCTTCGATAGATGATGGTATAAGAGCTCATTTTAACCACATGAGTGCATATGTAGGCAAGGAACCTATTGGAAAACCACATGATAGGTATTATGTAGTCAAAAAACTTGATTGGGCTGGGTCAGCAAAATATGTTGAAGAATTAGGTGGTAAATGGGCACCAGATTCCAATTATGGGAGAGATATTATAAATAATTACTTGAGTGTTTTACTAGACACTGAGGAAAAAATAATAGATTATAAGGAGTTATATGAAAGATGTGTAACGGAATGTAATAGTTTAAGAGAAACAAATAAATCACTTAAAAATAAATTAGACCAAATTAAGAATATTTTGGAGGGATAATATATGCTGGACTTTATACAATCAAACCTAGTTTTCATTCTTTCAGCTATAATTGTTATTGCAGTATTACTAGTTGTTTATAAAGCAGGAAACAAAAAAACATTAAAAAAAATAATTTTATCATTAGTTGTTCAAGCTGAAAAAGAATTAGGTTCTAAGACAGGAGAAATAAAATATGCTATGGTGGTTGAGCGGGTATATCAATTGATTCCAAGTATTTTAAGAGTTTTGATAACAAAAAAAGAATTAGACAATATGATTGAAGATGCTGTATTGTATTTGAAAGTATATTTAACAGAAGACAGAAACCTACTTGGATATGAAGAAGAGTATAAAAAGGTTATTTACGATAACTCAATATTATAAGATATAAACATTATTTGTTTTTTCAATAAATATTCATGATAATATAGGGAAACTTTATTTGAAATTATATTGATTTTTTTATAATAAGTATTTAAAATGATAGTAGAAATGAATATAGGTGTATGATAACCATTGGAGATATTCACTTGTTGAATGACCGTAGGAGCAAGAAATAGTCTTCATTACTCAAGTTATTTCGAAACTTTCAGGTTTGATACAATGGTTGGACACGACCCTGGAGAGACCTATTAAGGGCATCGAAGGAGTAACTTATTTATGTGAATAGATAAGGAAACTTTCAGATAAAAGGACAGGGGGTAGAGTAGTATAGATTTTCTATGCTATTGTACCCTCTGTCCTTTGTTTTTGCATTAAATTCTAGAAAATGTCAGAAGGAGGTTGTTTAATGATATCAATTGTAAAAGGTATGGGATTATTGTTATTAGCACTTATTTTATTTTCTGGTTTTAGTTTAAAAGCGCCAAAAGGTGACAAGGCTATGTCAGGACTTGCCGGAGCAGCTGTTGCAACATTTTTAGTTGAGGCAATACACAAATATATAAGCGGAGATTTTTTTCATTTTAAATTTTTAGGAGAAGTTGGAACTGCTTCAGGAACAATGGGTGGACCCATAGCTGCTATTCTAGTAATAATTAATATGGGTGTGAACCCTGTATATGCAGTTGTAGCTGGGGCGGCTTTAGTGAATATGGGAATACTTCCTGGGTTTGTAGCAGGATATTTTATTGGACTTGTTGGACCTATCTTAGAAAAAAAACTACCTAAAGGCTTAGACATTGTAGCAGGAGCTTTGCTTATTGCTCCGTTATCTAGATTAGTAGCTATACTAGTAACACCGGTTA
The DNA here is from genome assembly GCF_050433385.1 of Brassicibacter mesophilus. Classification (NCBI taxonomy): domain Bacteria; kingdom Bacillati; phylum Bacillota; class Tissierellia; order Tissierellales; family Thermohalobacteraceae; genus Brassicibacter; species Brassicibacter mesophilus. Next base: position 430,298 of record NZ_JBNPXI010000001.1, on the reverse strand, counting down.
TAGATACCACATTATTAAGCATAGGTAACATGATATCTGTAGCAGCAGATCAATCTCCTTATATTATGGGATTTTTACTAGGAGGAATAATGAAAATACTATGTACATCTCCACTAAGCTCAATGGCTGTGACAGCAATGCTTGGTTTGCAAGGACTTGCTATGGGGATATCATCTATTGCTAGCTTTGGAGGAGCTTTTACAAATGGTGTAGTTTTTAAAAGATTAAAGCTAGGTGACTCAGGTAATGTTATAGCAGTTATGCTTGAACCATTAACGCAAGCTGATATAGTAACTGCAAATCCGCTTATAATATATTTTTCAGATTTTATTGGTGGTGGATTAGCTGGTATGGTGGCAGCATATTTTGGGATAATAAACAATGCTCCAGGAACTGCATCGCCTATACCAGGTATGCTAGCACCATTTGGATTCAATGCACCTGGAAAAGTAATTATGGCTTTACTTTTTGCTGCTTTAGCAGGACTAATAGGCGGCTTAGTTGGTACTACTATTACTAAAATTGTGAAAGAAAGAAAAGCACTTAAGTTAGATAAAGAACTTATAGTAGAATAGTCAAAAAGCCACTATCAACAAAAAGATAGTGGCTTTATATCAATATAAATAATAATTGACGCAAAAAAGAGTTTGATGATATGATTTTATTAACGAAGTTCGATATCGGAGGGCGAGTCTAAATATTATGAAAGAAAAAGTAATTAGAAAATTGTTTTTAGGGTTTATAAATTTACACATACTTCATCATGCAAAAAATGGTCCTATTTTTGGTCAATGGATGATTGAAGAGCTTAAGGAGCATGGATATGATATAAGTCCCGGAACATTGTATCCCATATTTCATAAACTTGAAAATGAAGGATTAATATTTTCAAAAGAGTCTGTAGTTGAAGGAAAAATAAGAAAATATTATAGGATAACAGAAGATGGTGAGGAAGTTCTGAATATTGGGAAAAATAGGGCAAAAGAACTTATCATTGAGCTAGAAGAATAGGAGGTGAAATTTTGGAGAATGTATATAATGTATATAAGGTTATAAATAAAGATAAGCAAATATGGAAATTTTGTTTTTATGGATTACTAAAAAATCTAGAGTTTTTCGAGCCATATTTGCTAATATATTTGATGTCAATGAAACTAAGCTTATTTCAAATTGGTCTTTTGTTTTCCGTTAGAGAGATAGTAATTTATATTTTTGAAATTCCTTCTGGCATATTTGCAGATAATTATGGCAAAAAGACTGAGCTGCTAATTTGTTTCATATTTTATATAATGTCTTTTATATTTTTCTTTATAGGCACAAACTTTATCCTTCTTGTTATAGCCATAGCTTTTTATGGTTTAGGTGAAGCGTTTAGATCTGGGGCACATAAGGCTATGATATATTTATACTTAGAGCAAAAAGGCTGGTTTAAGCACAAAGCATATGTATATGGGAGAACCCGTTCTTTTTCGCTTATAGGATCATCAATATCTGCATTTTTATCGATTATATTTATTTTAAATCTTCCAGGCATGAGATGGATATTTCTGGTATGCACATTACCTTTTTTCTTAGATTTCCTATTGATATTGTCATATCCTGAAAGCCTGAATGAAAAAATAGAAACAGATTTAAGTATAAAGAAATTTTTTGTTAATAGTGTAAATGGACTTAAGAGTATATTTAAAAAGAAAACTTTAATTAAGCTTCTATTAAGTGCATCATTGTTTGATGGAATATTTAAGACTATAAAGGACTATATACAGCCTATATTAAAGGCAACATTACTGTTAACTGGAGTATCAGCACTAGCTTCTCTAGATGGAGATAGCAAGTTAAAGATAATACTGGGGATAACCTACGGCGTTTTTTATATATTTAGTTCAATTGCTTCTAAAAATGTGTATAGATTAAATAAGAAATGGAGTTCTGATAAGCTCATGGGTATCTCCTTCGACATAATGGGTATTTTATCAATAGGACTATTTTTAGCTGTAAGAAACAAGATAACATCAGCTGTAATCATTATCTTCTTCTTTCTTTATATTCTCAAGGATTCAAGAAAGCCTATTTTTGTAGACGTATGTGGAGATTATATGGATAAGAATGAAAGAGCCACAGTTTTATCTATTGAAAGTCAGCTTATATCTTTGTTTACAGTTATATTGGCACCTCTATTTGGATTTATTGCTGATAGATTTTCTATAAACGGCTTGTTTTTATGTGTAGGCATATTAATAATAGTTGTAAACAGATTTATTAGTGTAGATCAGAAGCAAGATGTATGTCAATTTTCTGGTTTATAAAAATGGGATAAAAACTTATAGCAAAGTATAAACTAAAGAAGTACAAATGATAGAGGATGATTATAAATGGACAAAAAAATTAGTGATACAAAGGTAGTAATTGGTATGTCTGGCGGAGTAGACTCATCGGTTGCAGCACTGTTATTGAAGAGACAAGGATATGATGTGGTAGGGATATTCATGAAAAATTGGGACGAAAAAGATGATAATGGTGTATGCTCATCTGCTGATGATTATGAAGATGTGAGAAAAGTATGCAATCAGATAGGCATTCCCTATTATACTGTTAATTTTGAAAAGGAGTATTGGAATAGAGTATTCACTTATTTTTTAAATGAATATAAACGAGGTAGAACACCAAATCCTGATGTGATGTGTAATAAAGAGATTAAATTTAAAGCTTTCTTAGAATATGCGTTGAAACTAGGAGCCGACTATATAGCTACTGGACACTATGCAAGAACAGACTTCTATGATGGAGAATACAGGCTTTTAAGAGGTCTGGATACAAATAAAGACCAGACTTATTTCCTATGTACATTAGGACAATATCAGCTTTCTAAAAGCATGTTTCCTATTGGTCACATGAATAAATTTGAAGTTAGGGAAATTGCTTTGTCTGAAGGGTTAAGTACAGCGTCAAAAAAAGACAGCACAGGTATTTGTTTTATTGGTGAAAGAAATTTCAATGAGTTTCTTAATACTTACCTTCCTGCGAAATCCGGAGATATTAAGACCCTAGATGGAGAGGTAGTTGGGAAGCATGAAGGACTAATGTATTATACACTAGGACAGCGTAAAGGATTAGGTATAGGAGGTATAGGAACAGGAGAGCCATGGTTTGTTGTAGAAAAGGATATTGAAAATAATATTCTTTATGTAGCTCAAGGAGCAAACAATCCAGCTTTACTATCATATGGATTGAGCGCAAGCGAACTGTATTGGGTTAGTGACAGGAATAAAGAAATAGTATTCAAATGTACTGCTAAGTTTAGATATAGACAGGCTGATAATGGTGTTACGGTATATTTGATGAACAATGACAAATGTACAGTTGTTTTCGATAATCCACAAAAAGCTATCACACCTGGTCAGGCTGTAGTTTTCTATGATAAAGAAGTATGTCTAGGTGGAGGAATTATTGACAATGCTTTTAAATCAGAAGACGAGTTAAATATTGTATAAAAAATGTTTGGTTATTAAATAATATAGCAGGAAACATATACCCTAAAATAGAAACATACATTAATAAAGGTTAATTATAATTATAGGAGGTTGACAAATGAGTGGAGTACTAAGTAAATTAGAACCAAAATCAGTTTTTAGTATTTTCGAAGATATGACTCAAATACCACGATGTTCTGGTAATGAAAAAAAAATTAGTGACTATTTAGTTAATTTTGCTAAAGAACGTAACTTAGAAGTCATACAAGATAAAGCTCTAAATGTAATTATTAAGAAACCTGGTACAGCTGGATTTGAAAATGCGCCAACAGTAATTCTTCAGGGTCATATGGATATGGTATGCGAAAAAAACAAAGCAACAGAGCATGACTTTTCAAAAGATCCACTAAAATTAAGAATAGAAGATGATATGATAATGGCAACAGGCACTACTTTAGGGGCAGACAATGGAATAGCAGTAGCCTTTGCTCTAGCTATATTGGATTCAACTGATATTCCACATCCTCCATTAGAAGTACTTGTTACTACCGAAGAAGAAACTGGTATGGGTGGAGCTAATAACCTTGATCCTAGCAGCTTAAGTGGTAAAATTCTTATAAACATAGATTCAGAGGAAGAAGGTACATTTTTAGTAAGCTGCGCAGGCGGAATAAGAAATATTGTTAAAATACCTATAGAGTGGGAAACTGCCAATGAAAATTTATTACCATATGTTATAAAAATTAGAGGGTTAAAGGGTGGACACTCTGGTATGGAGATAAATAAAGGCAGAGGAAATGCAAATAAATTAATGGGACGTATATTAAATGGATTAGCTTCAAGCGTTACATATCATATATCTGAGATAAACGGTGGAGCAAAAATGAATGCAATACCTAGAGAAGCTGATGCCGTAGTATTAGTTAATAGTAATGATAAAGAAAATCTCGAAATAGAAATTAGAGAATGGAATAGAATCATAAAAAACGAATTGAAAACTGCTGATCCTGATGTAAATATTGAGCTAGAATATATTGATCAAAAACCTGAAAAAGTATTCTCCTCAGAAACAATGAATAAAGTTATTTCTGCATTAATGCTGATACCAAATGGTATACAAACTATGAGCATGGAGATACAAGGATTAGTTCAAAGCTCTTTAAATGTTGGAGTAGTTACTACAGATGATAAAGAAGTTTCTCTGGAAAGCGCAGTAAGAAGCTCGATAAAGACATTAAAACAAGATATAGTAAATATTATTGAAATAGTTGCTAAACAATTAGATGTCAAAGTAACTAATGAATCAGACTATCCAGCATGGGAATATAAATCAGATTCCTATATAAGAGATGTATTTGTTGAAAGCTATAAAAGAAAGTATGGCAAAGAACCAATCATTACAGCAATACATGCTGGATTAGAGTGTGGTCTATTTGATGAAAAATTAAACAATGTAGACATGATTTCATTGGGACCAAATATGTATGATGTTCATACGCCTGATGAAAAATTGAGTATATCTTCTACTCAAAGAACTTGGGAGTTTTTATTAGAAGTGCTAAAATCAATTAAATAAAATTTAAATATTTACATTACGCTATATACTAAACATAATAAATGAGATATTATTAACTTAAGCATACTTAGGAGTATGTACTTTATTGTAAAGGAGAATGAAAAGTATGACAGATAATAAACACAATGGCGGTTGTGGCTGCGGACACGATCATGAGCATGATCATGAAGGATGCGGATGTGGATGCGAGCATGATGAGATGGAGATAATGAACCTAGTTCTTGAAGATGGGTCAGAGTTAGAATGTCTAGTACTAGGAGTTTTTAGCGTAGAAGACAATGAATACATTGCATTATTACCTAAAGATGAAGAAGATGTTCTTTTATATGGATATAGCGAAAATGAAGAAGGTGTTGAGCTTATAAGTATAGAAGAAGATGCAGAATATGAATTAGTTGCAGAAGCATTCTATGAGTTGTTTAGTGACGTGGAAGATGAAGACTACGAATACGATTATGAAGATGAGGATGAAGAATAATATATAACAAAAAAACAAGTACTTCGAGCATTTTGCCGAAGTATTTGTTTTTAAAGGAGGTTTTTGTATGACAAAAGAGTTAGAGTTTGCGAAAGATCTTATAGATTTTATATATGATAGTCCTAGTCCATTTCATGCGGTTTCAAATGTAAAAAGTATCCTTGAAAAAAATGGATATGCTCAGCTATGTAATAGGGAAAGATGGAACATACAAAAAGGTGGGAAATACTTTGTAACAAAAAATGATTCTGCATTAATAGCATTTATTGTTGGAAATGGAGAAATAGAAAAAGATGGATTTAAATTAATTGGTGCACATACAGATGCGCCTACATTTCGTATTAAACCTAATCCAGAGATGATTTCAGAAAATAGCTATTTTAAGCTAAACCTAGAAGTATATGGGGGTCCTATTCTAAATACTTGGCTTGATAGGCCATTATCTATAGCTGGTAGAGTTAGTTTGAAATCTGATAATGTTTTTTATCCAGAATCAAGGCTAGTCAATATAAACAAACCAATGATGATAATACCAAACTTGGCTATACATATGAACAGAAAAATTAATGAAGGCATAGAGTTAAATAAACAAAAAGATATGCTGCCTTTATTATCTTTAATTACTGAGGATTTTGAAAAAGACAATTATTTAGTTAAGCTTATAGCACAGGAATTAAATGTTGAAGTTGATAATATAGTTGATTTTGATTTGTTTTTATATGAGTTTGAAAAAGGCAGTATAGTTGGATTAAATAATGAGTTTATTTCTTGTGGTAAACTTGACGATTTAGCTATGGTACATGCAGGAATAAACGCTTTGATAAACTCGCCAGTATCTAAAGCTACTAATGTGATGATCTGTTTTGATAATGAAGAGATAGGAAGTAGTACAAAGCAAGGTGCTGATTCACCAATGCTAAGAACAGTACTTGAAAGAATAGTATATGCCCTTGGTAAGGACAAAGAAGACTTCTTCAGAGCAATATATAGTTCATTTATTATTTCAGCAGATATGGCTCATGCACTGCATCCTAATTCTGCAGAGAAGCATGATCCTACGAATAAGCCAATTATTAATAAAGGACCTGCTGTAAAAGTAAATGCAAACCAGTCTTATACAACTGACAGCGATTCAAATACAGTTTACGAGATGATTTGTAGAAAAGCTGGTGTACCAGTACAAAAATTTGTTAATCGTTCTGACGAAAGAGGAGGATCTACTATTGGACCTATTTCCTCAACTCATTTAGATATGCGTTCTGTAGATATAGGAAATCCAATGCTTGCTATGCATTCTATTAGAGAGCTAGGAGGAGTACTAGACCATTATTATATAGTAAAAACTTTTGAAGAATTTTATAAGTTATAAAACAAAGAAATTTGGGTGATAATTGTGCCAAAAATTACAAAGATTGAACAGCAAAAAAAGAATTCCAATAGATACTCAATATATATAGGTGATGAGTTTTCTTTCGGTATTCATGAAAATATATTAGTCAAGTTTAGATTGGCTAAGGGTATGGATCTAGAAGAGAGCTTTATAGAAGAAGTGCTTAAAGAAGAAGAACAAAACAAAGCAAATAGCTATGCTCTAAAGCTTTTAAGCTCTAAAGCAAGAAGTGAGAATGAAATAATAGATAAAATGCGTAATAAGGGCTATGAAAAGGATAACATAGATAAAGCAATTAATTATTTAAAGCAATATGGATATATTGACGACAAAGAATATGCACTTAACTACACTAGAGATAGAATGAGACTAAAAAAGCTAGGTCATCAGAGAATAAAGTCAGAGCTATACCAAAAAGGGGTAAAAAAAGAAATATTAGAAGAGGCATTAGATGAGTTAATAGATAAAGATGATGAGTATGAACGTGCGTTAGAATTAGCTCAAAAGAAGGTTAGTTCAACTTATAGGAATGATGATAAAAATACTCAATATAGGAAACTGGGAGCATTTTTACAAAGAAAAGGGTATTCGTTTGATACAATAAAGAAAGTATTAAATAAGGTTTTAAAATATTAAGCGGCATTTATATGCCGCTTAATATTTACCTACATATTGCCAGCCTAGCTTAATCCCCGGGTCACCTGGTTCCCACCCAGCGGGTGCACCAAGCCCAGTTTTTCTATTAAACTGAAGTCCTTCTATTATTCTTAGTATTTCATCAATATTTCTTCCCACAGGCTGAGGATTTACTGACCAAGCTTGAATTGTTCCTTCGGGGTCAACAATAAAAGTTGCCCTGTAAGCGAAGCCTTCTTTTTCATTCAGAATACCATATGTCTTGGAAACAGCCTGAGTCCTATCTGATAATAATGGATAGTTTATTTTTCTGCCAGATGGTGAAGTTTGGGTGAATATTTTATGTGAATATATACTGTCAGTACTTATTGCTAGAACTACTGTATCAAGAGCTTTGAACTTATCATATTTTTCAGCAACTGCTGCAAGTTCTGTTGGTCAAACAAATGTGAAGTCTGATCCATAGAAGAATATTACTCTCCACTTACCTTTAAAATCGTTTAAAGAAGTCTTAATTTTTTCTCCATTTAGCACTCCTTCAAGAGTGAAGTTTGGTGCCGGATCACCTAAGTCAAAATAATCACAGTATGCTTCTTCAATAATACAAGGTCTTAATAATTTGTTTCTCATTTTATTTTCATTGTTTTCATCTATATATTCTGAATATGGTTCCATTGCTTTATACTTAGATTGATAATACCAATAAGGATTCATGTTTATTACCCTCCCTTGCTTTCTTAATTTATAATATTCTTGGTACAACTTTTTGTTCGTTTTTTAAATTCAGATTATATGTTTAAACAATCTAGTATAATATTGATAATATAATGAATTGGAAAATATATATTGAGGTGATGTTATGAAATATAGAATGGTAGCTATAGATTTAGATGGTACACTACTTAATGATGAAAAAGTAATTCCAAATGAAAACAAGAAAATAATAAATCAGTTAATTGATAATGAGGTAGAAATTGCTATAGCAACAGGAAGAGGATATTGGTCTGCAAAAAACTTTACAAAAAATCTTGGAAGAGATCTTACAATTATAGGGAACAATGGTACCATAGTAAGAACAATGAATGATGATAATGTATTAATAAAAAAGTACTTAGACAAAAATGACTTTTTTACACTCTTAGCAGAAGGAAGAAAAAGAGGTTTTTATCCAGTATTACATGTTGATCATTATGAAGAAGGATATGATTTAATTTTTGAGCTTGATAAAGATGATATAAAATATTCTTCGTATCTTTCCAGAATATCAGATAGATACGTTCAGATAGATGATTTATTTAACTACACAGAGCCTAAAGTATTATCAATAGTATATATTGGAGAAATAGAAATGCTTAAGGAGTTCCAAGCTACTTTATCAACTTTGTATTCAGAAAAATATAACACGCATATATTAGATAAATTGATTAAAGTAGGTCCAATACTTGAGATAATGAACCCGTTAGGCTCAAAGTGGCTTACACTATCTGAATATGCAAAAGAAAAAGGTATTAAAAATGATGAGATTGTAACAATAGGTGATGATAACAATGATATAGAAATGCTGCATAATGCAGGTTTAGGAGTAGGTATGAAGAATTGTTCAGAAAAGGTTAAGCAGGTAGCTGATGTCATCACTAAAAAGACAAATAACGAAGCAGGAGTAGCCCATGCGCTTAAAGAAATATTTAAAATATAGAGAAATCTAACAGTATTAAGATGTATTTTAGAATAATTATACTATTCTTTTAATATATTTTAGTATATAAAAATATAGTTAGAGGGGGCTATTAAATGAAAGTATTAACTAGCATTGCATCTATACTTATGATAATAGGTGCATTAAACTGGGGGCTAGTAGGCTTATTTAATTTTGACTTCGTTCAGAAACTATTTGGAAGCAAAGACTCACTTGGTGCTAGAATAGTATATACATTAATAGGACTTGCAGGACTATATACAATACTTTACTTGATATTTTAACCTAGGATGATAGCTTAGGTTTTTTCTTTCCTTTAATTGGACATATGTTTTTTTTTCTGATATTATAACAATGAATAAGGAACAATAATCAATAAATACAAAGGAGAGTTCAATTAATGGGAGAAAACAAAGTTCTAGCAACAGTTAACGGAAAAGAAATATCTCAAAACGATTTAGATATTCTTATGAAAAGTTTATCACCTCAAGTGGCTACACAGTTTAATGGAGAAGAAGGAAAGAAAAGACTTATTGATGAACTAATTAGCCAAGAATTATTTTACTTAGATGCTGTAAAAAATGGATTAGATAAAGAAGAAGAGTTTACATCTGAGCTTATTAAAGTAAAAGAAAACTTACTTAAACAATATGCAGTAAAGAAAACATTAAGCGATATAACAGTTTCTGACGAAGAAGTAGCTGATTATTATAATCAAAACAAGAATTACTTTCAAAATCCAGAAAGTCTTAAAGCAAGTCATATATTAGTAGATGACGAAGAAACAGCAAATAAGATACTAGATGAGATTAAAGGCGGATTAGCATTTGAAGATGCTGCTAAAAACAACTCAAAATGTCCATCAAATGCTAATGGTGGAGATTTAGGATACTTTACTAGAGGGAAAATGATTCCTGAGTTTGAGAAAGTAGCTTTTGAATTAAAAGAAGGAGAAATTAGTCAGCCAGTTAAAACTCAATTTGGTTATCATATAATCAAGCTAGTAGATAGAAAAGAACCTTCAGTTAGCCCACTAGAAGAAGTACAAGCTGAACTTAGAAGACAAATGGTAGGAATGAAGCAAAATGAAGCATACATGAATAAGACAAATGAATTGAAAAAACAATATGAGGTAGTTATAAACCAATAAAAATAAAGCTCTAGTGTTATAGCTAGAGCTTTACACATACCTATTTTAGTATTCCTCCATGATGTTCATCTCTATGATCAACTAAGTCAATAGTACCTAGAACTACATGGGCTAATCCAAAACCTACTATTCCCCATGCAACTGCAGATGGAAGATTCTTTTTAAGTGCTAATCCAGTAGTTGTAACTGCTGTACCTAATACTGTAGGAATCAACCCTTCTCTGACATCCATATATATTCCTCCTAACATATTTGGATTAATATTAGTATTTGCAAAATACAATAAATCATTAATGGTTAATAAATAATAGAATAGTACAAATATCAATTAAAAGCTGATTATTCAACGAGTTCAAAAAAATGGAATTATGCTAGTTAGAATTTTTTATAAATATGTTTCAGAAAATAATATAATTGATATAAAATATAACCATGATAAAAGTGAAGAGGTGTTTAAACTGTTATTGACAATATTCAGCAATCTAGTTGATTCAGTAGGTTTAACAATTTTACTAGCTTATATTATTTCTAAGCTTAAGCTTTTTAGAAATCTATTTTCAAAAAGAAATATTAGCATTAAAGATAAAATAGTTCTTTCAATCATTTTTGGTGTATTTGGAATAATAGGAACTTACAGAGGTATACCAATAAAAGGTGCATTAGCAAACTCAAGAGTTATAGGAGTTTTCGTAGGTGGATTACTTGGCGGACCATTTGTAGGTATTGCATCAGGATTGATTGCAGGACTACACAGATGGTCAATAGACATAGGCGGATTTACGGCATTAGCATGTGCTATTTCTACAACAGTTGAAGGTATGATGTCTGGATTTTTAAGTAAAAAGTTCTATAGAGATAGCAATAAGTGGCTTTTTGCACTAACAATGGGAATGATAGCTGAAGGTATTCAAATGGTCATAATTCTTTTGGTTGCTAAACCATTTTCAGCTTCTTTAGAACTAGTAGAACTTATAGGAATACCGATGATAGTAGCAAATTCTATAGGAATTTCTATATTTATAGCAATTACAGAGAGTATGTTTAAAGACCAAGAAAGAGCAGCTGCTTATCAGGCACAGATAGCACTAAGAATTGCTAATAAGACTTTACAATACTTTAGAAAAGGTTTTAATAGTGAAACAGCACTTGAAACAGCTAAAATAATAAGAAATATGACAGAGGTTAAAGCAGTTGCTTTTACAGATTCAGAAAAAATTATTGCTCATGTTGGACTTGGAGAGGATCATCATAAAGTTGGAGATGAAATTATGACAAATCTAACAAGAGAAGTTATCAAAACTGGTGTATATAGAGTAGCTGAATCCAAAGAACAGATTGGTTGTAGCTTTAAAAAATGTGAACTAAGATCTGCAATTATAGTTCCTCTTAAAGAAAAAAATCAAACAATTGGAACTCTTAAGCTATATAAGAGTGAAGCTAACTCTATTTCTCAAGTAGATTTAGAACTTGCCTTAGGTCTAGGACTTTTGTTCTCTACTCAGATAGAGCTAAGCAAGATTGACTATCAATCAGAATTATTGGCTAAAGCTGAACTTAAAGCTTTACAGGCTCAGATAAATCCTCATTTTCTTTTTAATGCAATAAATACCATTGTGTCTTTTGTAAGGATAAAGCCTGAAAAAGCAAGGGAGTTATTAATACATTTAGGAGCTTACTTTCGTAAAAATCTGCAGCAAAATGAAGATGAGGTTGAATTAGCCAAGGAAATAGAGCATATTAACTCATATGTTGAAATTGAAAAAGCAAGATTTGGTGAAAAACTAACTGTTGTTTATAGTATTCCTGAAGATATAGATTGTTTCTTACCTCCACTTATACTTCAGCCTATAGTTGAAAATGCTATAAAACATGGTATATTGGAAAAAATCGAAGGTGGCACCATTGAAATTAAAGCAATCAATGATGAAAATGACACTAAGTTAATTGTAAAAGATAATGGAGTAGGAATGAGTAAGGAATATATTAATTCAATTTTTAATAAAAAAAATGAAAATGATTCAATAGGAATTATAAACGTAAATAACAGATTAAAGAACAAGTATGGAGAAGAATATGCTCTAATAATCCAAAGTGAACTAAATGTTGGAACTACTGTAATGATGAGAATTCCGAAGAACCAAAGGAGGAATTTTGATGATTAAATGTATTATAGTTGATGATGAGATGCCGGCAAGAGAAGAACTAAAATATCTATTGCAGGAGTTTGAGGATATAGAAGTTATAGGTGAAGCAGCGCATGGATTAGAGGCAATAGAGCTGAACAAAAAGCTTAAGCCTGATTTAATGTTTTTAGATATACAAATGCCTAAAATAAGTGGAATAGAGGTTGCCTATAGGCTGATTAAAGATGGACATCTTCCGCTAATAGTGTTCGTTACTGCATTTGAGGAGTATGCCATAAAAGCTTTTGAAGTAAATGCGATAGATTACATTTTAAAGCCCATTTCAAAGGAAAGACTTAAGAAGGATATAGAAAAAGTTATTCATACTCATAAGCTACGAAGTGGAGAACTTGAAGATAAAATAGAAAAGCTTATAAAGGATTTTAAGAGTCAACGTGCTAATAAGATAACGAAAATCTCGTTATATAGCAATGGAAGACTCATACCATTAGATCCTAAAGAAATAATATATGCAACAGTTGAAGAAAGAAGCACTGTTATTGTTTCAATCAAAGGAAGATTTGAATCAAACAATACATTAAGTCAGCTAGAAGAGAAGTTAATTTCATCAAACTTTTTTAGGTGTCACAAAAGTTTTTTAGTTAATCTAGACTATATTGAAGAAATAGATCCTTGGTTTAATAGCACATTCTTAATAAAAATGAAAAATATTAAGGATGAAATTCCTGTAAGTAGAAGCCAAGCAAAAGAGTTTAAAAGAATAATGGATATATGCTAAATGTAATTAAGACAGTAATAATGCAATTTAACCCCACTTTTATACATCTTATTATATAAAGCCCTCTTTATCGATATATTAAGTTATAATAAAATCAAATTCTTGGTTAAGGAGGGTTCAACTATGTTATCATTCTTATTATCAATTGTACTTTTAATACTTGGATACTTTATTTATGGTAAATTTGTTGAAAAAGTTTTTGGAGTAGATGAAAACAAGGTAACTCCAGCAATAGAGTTCAATGACGGTGTAGACTTTGTTCCGCTTAGTTGGCCAAAAATATTCTTGATTCAGTTTCTTAATATTGCTGGACTTGGTCCTATATTCGGTGCAATAATGGGAGCACTATTTGGACCAGCTGCTTTCCTTTGGATAGTATTGGGTAGTATTTTTGCAGGTGGAGTTCATGACTATTTCTCAGGTATGCTTTCAATTAGACACGAAGGAAAAAGTATATCAGAAATAGTTGGTATATACTTAGGTGAAAATGCAAGAAAAATAATGAGGGTTTTTTCAGTAATATTACTGATACTGGTTGGTACAGTATTTATGACAGGACCAGCTGAACTGCTTGGAAGCTTAAAGCTTGGTGGATTATCAAATGTAAGCGTTTGGTTAGGCATAATAATAGTATATTACTTTTTAGCAACAATACTTCCCGTTGACAAGATTATTGGTAAGATCTATCCATTATTTGGTGCGGTACTATTGATAATGGCTTTAGGAATAGGAAGTATGCTGATTATTAAAGGATATAATATTCCTGAAATAGCATTAACTAATTTACACCCTAAAGGCTTACCTATTTGGCCAATGCTATTTGTAACTATAGCCTGTGGCGCCATAAGCGGCTTTCATGCTACGCAGTCACCAATGATGGCAAGATGCTTACCTAATGAGAAACATGGTAGAAAAGTATTTTATGGTTCAATGATAGCTGAAGGTATAATAGCTCTTGTCTGGGCAGCTGCAGCTATGACTTTCTTTGATGGAGGAGTGTTAGGACTTAATGAAGCTCTTGGAAATGGTGGACCTGGTGCTGTAGTTAATACAATTTCTACTACTCTATTAGGACCAATAGGTGGAGTACTTGCTATGCTTGGCGTAATTGTATGCCCGATAACTTCTGGAGACACAGCTTTTAGAAGTGCTAGACTTACGATTGCAGATGCTATAGGATACAAACAAGAAAAGATAAATAACAGATTAATGTTGGCATTACCTTTATTCGCTATAGGCTTTGCATTAACTAGAATTAATTTCAATATTATCTGGAGATATTTTGCATGGTCAAATCAAACATTAGCGATGATTGTATTATGGGCAACAGCAGCTTATCTAATAATTAACAACAAACTTCACTGGATAGCTACAATACCTGCTACGTTTATGACAGCTGTAAGTATAACTTATATACTTCAAGCACCTGAAGGATTTAAACTATCAACAAGTATTTCTTATCCAGCAGGCGTAATTGTGGCAGTTGCTGCATTAGCAGTATTTCTAGTTAAATTTAAAAATCAAAGCATTAAAACCAAAGCATAAAAAAGATATAAGGAGCTAATTATCATAGAAAAACTGCTTTTGAGATTGAAGTGCACCTTAAATGTTAGACAAAAAATCTAATATTTGGAGGTGCTTTTTTTATTAAGATTATAGAGACTTAGGTATTGACATTTTTAAATAGCAAGAGTATTATTGTAAGAAAATACTTTAATGCTTTAATTAAGTAAATTAATAAAGTGAAATTGCAAAGGGGGGAAATTAATGCAATTCAAAGAATCACAAAACTATAAATATCCTAAAGAAAATTTATTTCATGAATTTGAAATCAAGAAAGATATTATTAATAAAATCAAAGAAAGTTTTGTATCTTTTGGTTATAGAGAAATATGTACTTCTGTGGTTCAATCCTATGGTACATTTTCTTTAACAAAATGTACATTAATTGAAAATGAAATGATTAAATTTATTGATAAATCAGGAGAAATATTAGTATTAAGGCCTGATACTACTATACCTATTACTAAAATTATTGAAAACAATCATATGAGTCCTATAGATAAGCTCAAGTTATATTATTGTGAGCAGGTTTTTAGAAGTAACAATAGAACAAACAAAGAGGAATTTACACAGGCTGGAGTTGAATATTTCGGAGATGTGTCTATAGCAGCTGATGCAGAGGTAATAGTGATGGCGATTGAAAGTTTACGTAAATGTGATGTAGATTTTCATATAGAGATTGGACATGCAGGCTTCTATAAAGCACTAATGGATAAAATAAATATTAGTTTGAATTTAGAGAATGAATTAAAGACATTAATAGAAAGTAAGAATTTTAGTGAAACAGAAAGATTTGTTGAATGCCTAGACATTGATGATAACATAAAAGATATTTTATCTGAAATTCCAAACATGTATGGTGATTTTGTTCAAGTGTTAGAAAAAGCTAATAGATTGAGTTTAACTTCTAATATGAAGAAGTCATTAGATGAAGTACAGTCTTTATATGAGATATTATGTGATTATGGATATGATAGATACATTTCAGTTGACTTAGGCTTATTAAATCATCTTGACTATTATACAGGGATTACATTTAAGGGATATCTTTCTAACTATGGACAGATTATTTTGAACGGAGGAAGATATGATAAATTAGCCAAAATAGATGGAAATTTCATTCCAGCTACAGGGTTTGGTGTGAATATAGATGAGATGCTAAATGGAATAGGAGCTGATAAAAAAATGTTAAATAGAAATTATTATACTGATTACCTTGTGCTATATATAGATGAAAATAGAAAGAGTGCTTTTAAAATTTCTCAATATCTTCGAGAAAACGGCTTCATAGTACAAAATGATATATATAATGGAGCTTTAAAAGAATATATTGAAAAAGCAGAAATCTATGGTTTCAAAAATATTATTTTGGTTGCCGAAGATAAAATCAAATTAATAGATATATTGAAAAATAGTACCCTCACTTTTGATGATAATATATGCTGTAATTGTTTTGAAAGTATGTTTGCAAATAGGCATATAGCTTCAATACATTAAGGAGAGCAGCAAGTGGACTACTTGAACATTGCACTACCTAAAGGAAGACTAGGTGACAAAGGGTATGAGCTATTTAAAAGCATAGGGTTAGGGTATGATGAACTAGAGCAAAAAACTAGAAAATTAATTTTAACCAATGAATTAAAAAAGATAAGATATATTCTAGTTAGAGCAAGCGATGTTCCCATTTATGTTGAAAGAGGGGCTGCAGATATAGGGATAGTAGGGAAGGATATTATTATGGAGGATGAAAGAAGTCTATATGAAATAATGGACTTGAAGTTTGGTAAATGTAACTTTGCTGTTGCATCTCTTCCCGGATATAAAGTGCGAAGCTCAATAAAGCCAACTAAGATTGCAACTAAATACCCTAATATTGCAAAAAATTATTTTTTATCAAAAGGTATACAAATAGATATTATTAAGCTCAATGGTTCTGTTGAATTAGCTCCATTAGTCGGTTTATCTGATGCTATTGTGGATATTGTAGAAACTGGAAGAACTTTGAAAGAAAATGGATTAACAGTGATAGAGGAAATATGTCCAGTGAGTGCAAGACTTATAGCAAATAAAGTTAGCTTTAAAATCAAAAACGATCGGATAAGCAGAATAACAGATGATATCAACTCTATGGACAGAAAGGAATGATGAAATGATAAGAATAATGGATACGTCTGCGATTACTTCAGATAATATAATAAAAAAAATACTTGATAGAAGTCAGTTAGAAATTGATGGAGTAAACAAATCAGTAGAAGCTATTGTACGAGACGTTAGAGAAAATGGCGATAATGCATTACTTGAATATACTAGAAAATTTGATTGTGTTGAGTTAACTAGCATGTTAGTAACAGAAAAAGAGATAGAAGAGGCGTATAATTCCTGTGATAAAGAGCTAATAGAAGCTTTAGAGGAAGCTAAGGAAAATTTATGGAATTACCATGTAAAACAACTTAACAACTCATGGATTGATAGCAGTAAAAAGGGAATTATGTTAGGACAAATATATAATCCAGTAGAAAAAGTAGGTATATATGTTCCAGGAGGAACAGCACCATATCCTTCAACAGTACTTATGAATGCAGTACCAGCGAAAGTTGCAGGAGTAGAAGAAATAGTTATGGTAACCCCTCCAGGAAAAAACGGCAAAATAAGCAACAATATATTAGCTGCGGCTAAAATTGCGGGAGTAGATAAAATATTTAAAGTTGGTGGGGTACAAGCAGTAGCAGCACTTGCATTTGGAACGGAGTCTATTCCTAAAGTTTATAAAATAGTAGGGCCAGGAAATATATATGTAGCTATAGCTAAAAGAATAGTATATGGATATGTTGATATAGATATGATAGCAGGGCCAAGTGAAATATTAGTAATAGCTGATGATATGGCAAATCCAGAGTATGTTGCAGCTGACATGTTATCACAAGCTGAGCACGATACACTTGCTTCATCTATACTTGTGACAACATCCAGTGAATTGGCCAATAAAGTAAAACAAGAGCTTCAAACACAAATGGATAAGCTATCAAGAAAAGATATTATTGAGAAATCTCTAAAAGGCTTTGGAGCTATAATAGTTGCAAAAGACTTAAAAGAAGCTGTTAAATATGCAAATCGAATAGCACCAGAACATTTAGAACTCATGGTAGAAAAACCATTTGAAATGATAAGTGAAATTAAAAATGCAGGAGCTATATTCTTAGGTCAATATTCTCCAGAGCCATTAGGAGATTATTTTGCAGGACCAAATCATACATTACCTACAAGTGGTACAGCTAAATTCTATTCTCCGCTTGGAGTAGATGATTTTGTTAAAAAATCAAGCTTAATTTTTTATGATAGAAAAGCATTAGAAAAAAGCAAAGATAAAATTATAAAGATAGCTGAATCAGAAGGATTGACAGCACATGCTAACTCAATAAAAGTGAGGTTTGAATAATGATAGATACTTTAATAAAAGCGAGTGTAAAGGATTTAAAACCATATATTCCTCATGATTATGATTATAAATATAAATTGGATGCAAATGAAAGCCCATATAATTTACCGGGAAATATTCTTGAAAATATTATAGAAAAAATAAAAAACATAGATTTTAACAGATATCCAGATACAAATAGTGTACTTTTAAGAAAAGAAATATCAAATTATATAGGTGTGGGCTATAAAAACATAATAGTTGGAAATGGTTCTGATGAGACGATAGGGGTTATTATAGATACTTTTGTAGAAGAAGGGGATACAGTTTTATCTCATGAACCGACATTTGTTATGTATGGATTAACAAGTAAAATATCAGGAGCTAACTATATTGATATAAAAACAGATGAAAACTTTGGTGTTAATATAGATGAGCTTATAAAGAGTGCTAATGATAAAAAAGCTAAAATAATATTCTTGTGTACTCCAAATAACCCAACAGGAAACATAATTAAAAAAGAAAAAATTCTACAAGTAATAAATGAAACTAATGCAATAGTAGTTGCAGATGAGGCATATGTTGAGTTTAGTGGAGAAAGTGTAATTAACGAAGTTTTAAACCATGATAGACTGATAGTTCTAAGAACACTCTCAAAGGCTTTTGGAGCTGCAGGCATCAGAATAGGTTATCTTGTAGCAGGAGATAAAATAGTTGGTGGATTAAATTCTGTTAAACCACCATATAATATAAATTCAATATCACAGCTTATAGCTACAGAGCTTTTGAAAAATAGAGAAGAAATTTTAAAAAGAATAGATATTATAAAGTCTGATAGAGATAATCTATTAAGTAAAATGAAGCAAATAGAAAATATAAAAGTATATGACTCGCATGCAAACTTTATAATATTTAAAGTTAATGACAATAAAAAAGTTTTTGATGGGCTTTTAGAAAGGGGAGTAATGGTGAGAAATTTTAGTGGTGGTAAGCTTGAAAACCACTTAAGAGTATCAGTTGGAAATACTGAAGAAAATGAAGCTTTTATAAATGCTCTAAAGGAAGTGATTTAACTGAGAACCTCAGAAAAGCAGAGAAAAACTTTAGAAACTAATATAAAACTAAAATTAAATATAGATGGAACAGGAAAAAGTAACATAAAGACAGGAATCGGGTTTTTAGATCATATGATAATACTTTTTTCTAAACATGGACTTATTGACTTAGATTTGGAATGTGAAGGTGACCTTTATATAGATGGACACCATACAGTAGAGGATATAGGTATAACTTTAGGTCAAGCTTTTAAAGAAGCTGTAGGTGATAAAAAAGGTATAGCTAGATATGCAAATACTTTTACACCTATGGACGAATGCTTATCATTAGTAGTTGTAGATATTGGAGGAAGGCCATATCTATCAATGGATGTAGAGTTTAAAAAAGAAAAAGTAGGTGACCTTGATACAGAACTTGTAGAAGAGTTCTTTAGAGGATTTGTAATTAATAGTGGTATAAACCTACACATTAAAGTGCTGGATAGTGGCAATACACATCATATGATAGAAGCTATATTTAAAGGGTTTGGAAGAGCACTAGATGTAGCGACTAGGATAGATGAAAGAATTCAAGGTGTTATGTCTACAAAGGGAGTGATCTAAAAGATGATATCGATTATAGATTACGGGGTAGGAAACTTAAATAGTGTTTATAAGGCATTGCAAAAATTAGGATTTGAGGTTCAAATAACTAATAATGCTACAGATATCGACAATTCTAGTGCTTTGATATTACCTGGAGTTGGCGCATTTAAAAACGCTATGGAGAACTTAATAAATACAGGGTTAATTAAATCTATAAAAGAAAATGTAAGCAATGGGAAACCTATTTTAGGTATATGTTTAGGAATGCAACTATTCTACGAAAGAAGCTTTGAAGATGGAAGTTTTGAAGGACTAGGGCTTTTAGAGGGAGAAATAGTTAAGTTTACTGAGAGTGTTAAAATACCTCATATGGGTTGGAATAATCTAACAATAAAAAGAGAGGATGAAATTACAAAATATATAAAAGAAGATGAATATGCTTATTTTGTCCATTCATATTTTGCAAAATCAACTGGAAAAGAAGTTATTGCTTATGCAGAGTATGGAGATACGTTGGTGCCAGGCATAGTAAATAAGGGAAATATATATGGAATGCAATTTCATCCAGAAAAAAGTGGACAAACAGGGCTTAACTTATTAAGAGCATTTGGGGAGATGATATAGTGATAATATTTCCTGCAATAGATTTGAAAGATGGAAAATGTGTAAGACTTAAACAGGGTAAATTTGATGAAGTAACTGTATTCGGAGAAAGTCCAGTAGAAATGGCTAAAAAATGGGAAGATGATGGGGCGAAATTTTTGCATTTAGTAGATATTGATGGAGCTAAGGATGGAATTCCTAAAAACTTAGAATTGATAAAAAATATAGCAAGTAATTTAAATATACCGATACAAATAGGTGGAGGAATAAGAACTAAAGAAACAGTGAGAATACTTTTAGAAGCTGGTGTAAATAGAATTATATTAGGTACAGTTGCAGTTAATAACAAAGATCTATTAAAAGAGTTAGTTGATGAATATAAAGGAAAAATAGTAGTTTCTATAGATGCAAAAGATGGATTAGTTGCAGTTGATGGATGGATAAATGTTAGCGAAGTTAGTTCTATAGATTTAGTTTGCGAATTAGAAAATATCGGAGTAAAAACTGTAGTTTATACTGACATATCTAAAGATGGTATGATGCAAGGGCCTAACTTCGAAGTATATAAAACACTAAAGAAAAATACAAAAATAGATATTATAGCTTCAGGTGGAGTAAGCAGTATAGAAGACCTTAAGAAACTAAAAGATATTGGAGTTTATGGAAGTATAACAGGAAAAGCAATATACACAGGTGCTATAGATTTTAAAAAAGCATTGGAGGTATAAAATGTTAACCAAAAGAATAATACCATGCTTAGATGTTTGCGATGGAAAAGTTGTAAAGGGAACTAAGTTTAAAGATATAAAAAAAGTAGATGATCCTGTTGCTTTAGCTAAATATTATAATGAACAAGGCGCAGATGAATTAGTATTTTATGATATTACAGCTTCTCATGAAAAGAGAAAGCTAATACTAGATATAGTAAAAAAAACAGCTCAAGAAATATACATTCCATTTACAGTAGGTGGAGGAGTAAATACTGTAGAAGATTTTAGAGAAATATTGAGAGCTGGCGCAGATAAAATATCTGTAAACTCTTCAGCAGTAAAAAAACCTAATCTTATAAAAGAGGCTGCACTAAAATTTGGTGCGCAATGCGTAGTTCTTTCAATAGATGCAAAAAGAATAGATGAAGAACAAAGATGGGGAGTATTTATTAACGGTGGAAGACTTGATACAGGGCTTGATGCTATAGAGTGGGCGAAAAAAGCAGTAAAGCTTGGTGCAGGAGAGTTAGTTATAAATAGCATTAATACAGATGGCGTTAAAGGTGGATATGATATAGAGCTTATGAAGTCTATAGGAGAGGTAGTCAATGTTCCTATTATAGCATCAGGTGGTGCAGGTACAAAAGAGCATTTTTACGATGTTTTAAAAGAAGATATTACTGATGCTGCATTAGCTGCTTCGGTATTTCACTTTAAAGAAATACTGATACCAGAATTAAAGGACTATTTAATATATAAAGGGCTTCCAATGAGAAAGGGGTAATTATTTGGACATTTTTAAAGAATTAAAATATGATGAAAAAGGTTTAATACCTGCTATAGTTCAAGATTTTGAAAGTAAAAAGGTACTCATGCTAGCATATATGAATGAGGAATCATTAAAGAAGACTGTTGATACTAAAACAACATGGTTTTATAGTAGAAGTAGAAAACAACTATGGAATAAAGGAGAAACATCTGGTAATATTCAAGAAGTAATATCTATTAACTATGACTGCGATAAGGATGCATTACTTGTGCTTGTTAATCAGAAAGGTCAAGGGGCTTGCCATACAGGTAAATATAGCTGTTTTTATAATAATTTATTTGGTAGAGAAGATATAGAAAATAACAATATTAATAATTTTATTGAAAAATTATATAGTATTGTTGAAGACAGAAAAAACAATCCTGTAAAGGATTCGTATACGAGTTATTTATTTGAAAAAGGATTGGATAAAATACTTAAAAAAATAGGAGAAGAAAGCAGCGAAGTCATCATAGGAGCTAAAAACCTAAATAATGAAGAAATCATATATGAAATATCAGACCTAGTATATCATACTGTTGTGTTAATGGTCGAGATGGGAATTACATTAGAGGATATTAAGTATGAACTGTATAAAAGACATTCATAAGCGTAAACTTACCATAGAAGAAAAATATTAAACTTTGTTCATTTAAAAGGAATTTTATTAGTCGAATAGAATAATATGTATAGAAATAATTTATTGGTGGAGGTTATTATGAGGAGAGACAACCTATTCGTTGGTGTTATACTGATTCTATTTGGCATAATCTTTTTACTTTCAAACTTTGGTATATTTGATATTAGTTTTCAGAAATTATGGCCATTATTCATTTTAGTACCTGGTGTTGTATTTGAACTAGCTTTTTTTACAAATAGGAAGGAGCCAGGACTATTAGTACCTGCAGGAATTCTAATAACGACAGGAATAGTTTTTATTATTACTGTTACTTTTGGGTGGAATCTTATGGCTTATCTATGGCCTTTCTTTCCTTTTGGGGTTGCATTGGGATTATTTCAACTGTACTTATTTGGGGATAGAGAAGCTGCATTATTGATTCCTGTTGGGATAATTGGCGGCTTTTCTCTAATTGCTTTTACATTTACTTTAGATTTCTGGAGTATGGATTTAATAATATCTGGGATATTAATACTAGCAGGATTATTGATTATTTTTAAGAGAAAATAGGCTACTATTATACTAAAGAAAATATATTTATGAAGGATGTGACGAACTATGGAAGAAAGAGATTTTTATAGAGTTTATTCTGATTATTTAAAAGAAAAATATGGAGCTAAAGTGTATAAGCTTCCTGTTAATCTGCCGACTACCTGCCCTAACAGAGATGGATGCGTAGGTGTAGGTGGATGTATTTTTTGTGGAGAAGAAGGAGCTGGATTTGAAAATCTTGAAAATACAATATCAGTAAAAGAGCAGCTTATACAAAATATGGAATATATCAGGAAAAAGTATAAGGCTGAAAAGTTCATTGCTTATTTTCAAAATTTCACAAATACTTATATGAGCCTATCTAAATTTAAAGAATATGTTTCACAGGCAGTGATGGAAGATATTGTAGAAATATCTATTTCGACTAGACCAGACTGTATTTCTGATGAATATCTAGAAATTCTATCTTCAATTGAAAAAGAGCATGGTATCAAAATAAGTATGGAGATAGGTCTTCAAACTGTAAATTATCACACTTTAAAAATTATTAACAGGGGACATACTTTAGCAGAATTCATAGACAGTGTATTAAGAATTAAACGATATGGATTTGATATTTGTGCACATCTAATACTCAATTTACCGTGGGATGATATGCATGATACAGTTGAGAATGCAAAGATTTTATCTGCTTTATCAGTAGATCAAGTTAAGCTTCATTCGCTATATGTAGTTGAGGACACGGAGCTAGGTAGATTATATAAAGAAAACAAAATAGATATTATCTCAAAAGAAGAGTATATTGATAGGGTAATAATATTCTTAGAGTATTTGGATCCTAATATTGTAATACAACGTGTCACTGGGAGAGCACCTGAAGAGGGTACTTTGTTTGTAAATTGGAATACAAGCTGGTGGAAGATTAGGGATGAAATACTATATAGAATGAAAGAACTACAAACCTGTCAAGGCAAAAAATATGATTATCTCAATGGAAAAGCTGTCAAAAATTTAAAATAGTTTGAAAATTATGAAGGATTTTTTGATTATTTGTAGAAATATATATTAAAGTAATTACAATAAAGCTTGGAGGGTGATAATCATGATAGCTTTGCTTTGTGGTGATAAGGGTTCAGGAAAAACAAAACGATTAATTGAAATGGCTAACAATGATACTAAATCTTGTAAAGGTGATATTGTGTTCATTGATGCCGATAATAGTCAAGTTTTAAATCTAAAACATAAAGTTAGATTAGTTAATGCCATGGAGTTCAATATTAATAATATTGAAAAATTTCATGGCTTTTTATGTGGAATAATTGGTAACAATTATGATGTTGAAAAAATATATGTTGATGGTTTATATAAGATAATTAAGCCTATAGAAATGGCAGAAGAAGGATTTGTAAAATTAATTGAATCTCTAAGTAATAAGTATAATACTAGCTTTGTAATAAGTGTTAGTTGTAATGATGATAATGTGCCTGAGCATCTACAAAAATATGTAATTAAGTAAGTGGCTGTACATATCTAGTATAAATTTTGATTTATATAGAAAGCAAAAAGGCTGAGCAAAATGTTCAGCTTTTTTTGTTTTGTTATTATATGTTTTGAGGTATAATAATAAAGTCCAATGGTTCTAAAATATCAAGACTAAGTGGAGGAATATATGAGAAGAAGGAAAAAACCTGGAGCAAAGGAAGAACTATTATCACATGATAGTCTTCTAGTGGAAAATCCACAGCAATATAAAGGAAATTGGAAACAGATGCTAAAATCAGATAGAATACATATTGAATTAGGTATAGGAAGAGGTCAATTCATTAACACTTTGGCAGAGCAAAATAATGATATTGGGTATATAGGCATTGAGATAAAAGAAGAAATACTTTTAGATGCAGTGAAAAAAACTGTAGATGAAGGACTCGATAATATAAAATACCTGTGGGTTGATATTAATGATATAGATACTATTTTTGACGAAAATGAAATTGAGAGAATATATATTAATTTTTGTGACCCTTGGCCTAAAAAGAGACATAGTAGAAGAAGACTTACTTATAGAGAGTTTTTAAATAAATATAGTAAGATACTTAAAAACGAGGGAGAGATACATTTTAAAACAGATGGAGAAGAATTATTTGAGTTCTCATTGAACGAAATATGCCAATCGCAAAATTTGTTTTTAAGAGATGTGTCTTTGAATTTATATAGAAATGAAGATATTGATACAATAAAAACAGAATATGAACAAAAATTTATAAGTCAAAGCAAGAATATCTATTTTTTAAGAGGGATAAATAACAAATAAAGGCAGAGTTCCTCTGCCTTTAAATTGGTTATTTCATTGAAGGGGTGAAAGTTGCACAGTCAGTTTCTTCAGTGTTACTTGCATTTCTAGGCTGGATTTCAATTTTTGCCGCATTACAGTAATCTCCATCAGAATGGTAATGACAAGTATTAACTACACATTTAACTCCATTTAAATGATTGTTAGTTTTTTCAATACGCATTATGTTACTCCTCCCTCAGAAATATTTAATATCTAATAAATATTGTTTGAAGAAAAGATAAAAATATTCATAGTATTTTTTGTATCTTTTAAGTTAGTTTTGATGTACTCCTTTGTGAGTACTTTTTATTTTGATAATTGACATATTATTTATGTATAATAATACTGATAAAAAAAGGTTGGTGAAAATATGAAATTGCCTGTAGTATTTAGTGATAGAATGAAAAAATTATTAGTAGAAGAATACGAGAACTTTATAGCTACATATGACAGAGAACATTACAAAGGTATAAGAATAAATGCATTAAAAGTATCAGTCAATGAGTTTTTAGATATGACTTCCTTTGATCTTAAGCCAATACCATGGATTCAAGAAGGATTTTACTTAAATGATGCTAATGAACAGAGGCCAGGGAAACATCCATATTATCATTGCGGATTATACTATATTCAGGAGCCGAGTGCGATGATACCAGTACAAGTTTTAGATCCTCGACCAGGAGATAAGGTTCTTGATATAAGTGCTGCACCTGGAGGTAAAGCCACTCAAATAGGAGCGAAACTAAAAAATGAAGGGATACTAGTAGCAAATGATATTAGTCCAAAAAGAGTGAGGCCATTAGCTAAAAATATTGAGCTATTTGGTATTAAAAATTGTATAGTGACGAATGAAACTCCAGAAAAACTTTCATATAAGTTTGTTTCTTTTTTTGATAAGATATTAGTAGATGCACCATGCTCTGGAGAAGGCATGTTTAAACGTGATCCAAAAGCTCCAAAGAGTTGGAGTCAGTTTTCTGTAGATGAGTGCTGCAAAATGCAGAGAGATATATTAAAATCAATATCTATAATGCTAAAACCAGGTGGCAGATTAGTTTATTCAACATGTACTTTTTCTCCAGAAGAAAATGAAGGAACAATAGAATGGCTTTTAAACGAGTTTCCAGAGTTTGAAGTTGAAGAAATAACCAATATTGAAGGACTTGAAGGTGGAAGACCAGAGTGGATTAATGCTAGAGAGGATATAAGAAAAACCGGACGTGCTTGGCCACACAAGATTGATGGAGATGGACATTTTGTTGCATCATTGCGAAAAAAAAGTGGTAAGAATTCTAAGAATCCTTTGTTTAAAAAAGAAGCACTTGACATAGAAGAATTCCTACTTTTTGAAACTGGAAACTTAAATATCAAGTTTAGAGAAGGGTTGTCGAGAATAGGGAATAGATTATTTGTAGTTCCTAATGATTTACCAGACTTGTCAGGAATAAAAGTTGTTAGCTTTGGATTATATTTAGGTGAATTTTTAAAAGGAAGATTTGAGCCTAGTCAAGCTTTAGCTATGGCTTTAAAACAAGAAGAAGTAATTAATACAATTAATTTTCAAAGTAATAGTATTGAGGCTATTAAATATTTAAAGGGAGAGACTATACTAGCAGATGGGGACAAAGGATGGAAATTAGTTTGTATAGATGGATACCCAGTAGGATGGGCAAAGCAGGTAGAAGGAAGCTTGAAAAACCATTATGAAGCTGAATGGAGAATGAAATAGTTTTAGGAGGTTCATATGCAAAAAAAAGAAAGATTAGACAAAATACTTTCTAACTTAGGTTATGGGAGTAGAAAAGATGTAAAAAGTTTAGCAAAAAGTGGTTCTATAAAAGTTGATGGTGAAGTAATAAAAGATAACTCATTTAAACTAGATCCTAACGTTAGTAAAATTGAAGTAAATGATCAAGAAGTATCTTATAGAAAATACATATATTTAATGATGAACAAGCCAAGTGGAGTAATCTCTTCTACGGATGATTGGAGAGATAAAACAGTACTTGACCTTATTGATAACGAATATAAGGTTTTTAACCCTTTTCCAGTTGGAAGACTTGATAAAGATACTGAAGGACTACTGATATTATCAAATGATGGTCAATTAGCTCATCAAATACTATCTCCTAAAAAACATGTGAAGAAGAAATATTATGTTGAGGTGAATGGCATAGTTACTGATGATGACAAAAAAGAATTTAAGCAAGGTGTAATAATTGATGATGGGTATAAGACTCTTCCAGCAGAGCTTGAAATATTATTTTCTGGTGAAATATCAAAGGTATATTTAACGATAGTAGAAGGGAAATTCCATCAGGTTAAGAGAATGTTTAAAGCGGTAGATAAAGAAGTTACATACTTAAAGAGAGTGGCTATGGGGGACTTGTATCTTGATGAAAGTATTCTATTAGGAGAGTACAGAGAATTAACAGAAGAAGAAATAAGCTTATTACAAGAGCATGATGTAATAGATAGTACCAAAAAGTAGATATATATGGTTATGTTCAAAGTAAAGCAAAATATAAAGGTTTGATATTAAACTAACGATAATATATAATATTAGAATGCAATAATTATATATTATATATTATTAATCTGTATGTTTTTTAAGTAATACATAGTTAGTGCAAAATAATAATTGGAGTGGTATAGAATGAAAATTAAAAGTAAAATACCTAATTTATTTACTCTGTTGAATCTTTCTCTTGGAATATTGTCTATACTGTATATATTTGATAATGATTATTACATGTCAGCACTATTAATTTTGTTAGCAGCATTATTTGATAGGTTTGACGGACTTTTAGCAAGAAAGTTTAACGCTACATCAAGCATAGGCAAGGAGCTTGATTCTCTATGTGATTTAATATCATTTGGAGTAGCCCCTTCAATTTTAGCCTGGCATATTAAATTAATTGATTTTGGAATAATAGGAATTATAATAATTATTCTTTATGCAGTAACAGGAGCATATAGGCTTGCAAGGTACAATACTACAGAATTTCATGGCATATATTTAGGGGTACCCATCACATTAGCTGGAGGGATTGTTGCGATTACCTCATTGTATACAATTAGATATAGTATAAATATATATTTTCTAGCAGTTCTTATGCTTCTTTTATCTTATTCAATGATTAGTACTAAAATTAGGCTAAAGAAAAGGTAAAAGACACAATTTTATGCTATAATATAATATATCAAAATCAGATTAGATAGGGTGTTAGTATTGAAGCAGTTCAAAAGAGAAAATATATTTGATAGATTTTTTAAGCACAGGGATTCTCTAATTATACAATATAAAAATGGTGATATAACTAAAAGAGAGTTTTTACAAGGAAATTTTGATTTTGTTCAAAAAATACGACTAAAGCCTTTTACTAAGGTTGATAGCTATGAAAAAGGGATATATAACTACCAGTACTATAATGTATTAGCAAAGTATTATAATATGCTGGCTGCAGAGATTAAAAATGACGAAAATTTTGTTAAACAGTACAAATCCTATATTAATAAAGCAAATTATTATTATAATGAAAAAGATAAAGCTACGTTAAGATTATTAAGATTTTTAGAATTTCAAAATGTTGAGGCATATTTTATTAAGGTAGAGTCGCAGTACTTAAAAGATAAACTATATGAAATAGTATTAAAAGATTATGAATATGCTATTTTTCATTCTAAAAGCAATTGGCTTATTAAGATACTTAGAGAAAACGGAGTATTTATAGAGAAGAAGAAAACATCTCTTATAGATGGGTATATAAATGAAAAATACTAATTAAGCCTTGCAAAAGGCTATTTTACTTTACAGAATGTCGTTTTGTCAAAAAAAGTCAAAAATTAATTAGAAATTATATTTATCGTGTTGATAGCCGTGTTAATCATATCTGAATTAACATGGCTATATGTTTTCATAGTTATTTTTATTGTATGTCCTAGAAACTTTGCAACAGTTTTTAAATCAATGCCGTTACCAATTAACATAGTCACGTATGTGTGTTTAAGGTCATGTATCGAAACGTCATATCCAAGTCGTCTGTATTTGTAATACAATCTGTTGGCAGTTGATTGTGTAACCTTATCTAAGAATAGCCTTTTGTTCAAGTCGGTTTGAGCAGTTTTCTTGTATTTTATTAATTCACTAAAAGCAGTTGGAGGTAAAGGCACAACTCTATTAGAATTTTTAGTTTTAACATCTCCAAAACCTATAGTTCCATCTTTTAACTTTTTCCACTGCTCATTTACTTTTAATGTTGAACTTTTCAAGTCTATATCATTCCAAGTTAATCCTAGTATTTCTCCAATTCTAAGTCCACATGTAGCAGCTATTAATGTGATAACACGATCCTTTTGAGGATGCACTCTTTGTATCAAATCGTCTAGTTCTGCTTTATTTAATGCTTTTATTTTATCCTTTTTTTGATTCAGGTATCCTTTATATCATTTAAAGCAACGATTATGATTGCAATATTAGTACAAAAGCTTACAAGTGCCGATAAAATTGAAAAATAAGGTAGAAGAGCATAAGGGAATTTATTAAACATAGAAAGAACTTCCATGACAACACCACCTTTCATAATTAATTGAGATCATCATAACATAATGAATTTGTAATAACAATAAATACTTAAGGTGTTGTTAAATCTATAATTAGTCACAATTTAGCTATATTGTTTCATAGCTATTAATACTTAAAGTATGAACATTGAACCTTGATAACTGAATAAAACGGTATTCTTTTTGCGATTATTGTCTATATTAGACAAAACATGGTATGATAAGTTTATCAGATAAAATGTAGATGATGCTTATAATGGGAAGTTGGAGTGTCGTGAGTAAAGTGGCTAAGAGATTAGCAAATAAATTAAAGTTTTGGATATGATACGGGGAATCGTACCATAAGTGACTGCGATTTTTTATAAAAAGGCTTAAGTATATAGAATACAAAAGGAGGAATAAAAATGTTTAAAAAAATAATAGTAATACTTTTATTTTGTTCATTAACAATGTTTCCTATAGTGTATGGAGAAGGCGAGACAAAAATTACTGAGGAAGAGTTAGATTCAAATATCTTATTTAAAACAAGCGAAGAGATAAAATATACTATTAGTACAAATGAAATGATTGATACATATATTATCGCCAGTGCTGTATACATGGATTTTAACAGTCAGATACTAATGCCAAATACTGAGAATAATGCAATATATAAAAGGGCTAAAAATTATTTTAGCCCATATAAAAACCATAAATTTCTGAAGGATTTTGATAAATATGTATTTAATGGAGACATAAATGGAGATGTAATCGGAGTATTATTAAGCTATAGTCCAACACCATCTCTTGATAAAATATGTGAGGTTGATGAAAAGTATAGAAATTATATTTTTAAGGACAATGCAGAAATAAAATCTTTTATAGAAGGGCTTAAATCGTTTTATGAAGATACTAATGCTAAAGAATTCTTTGATAATAATAAAGATTTAATGAATAGTGTGAAAAGTTATGTTAATTACAATATTAAAGACAGTAGATTAATTGAACTTATTAAAAGTACAGAAGAATATGTAAATACTAAGGACAAATATTTTGGCGATTTACCTATAGAATATGAAACTGTGCTAACAATATTTAGACCATCTATGGCAAGTTTCTATTCATACAAGACTGATAGTTCAAATAAAATTGTAACTTTTCAGTCTCTAAATGATTTCACACAGGATCCTTATAAATTAGATATTAATTATATGGTTGAAAATATTATTCATGAATATCTTCATTCATACATAAATACACCAATATATGATATTACAGCTAAAAAATGTGCTGATACAAACAAATATTATTCAAGGTTAACTAATAACAGCTTGTATAGTAATATGCCAATATATAGACAGGTAGATGAATATCTAGTTAGAGCTATTCAAGGAAGAATATACACTCAAACATTTGGTGAAAAATATACATTTAATCGATTACTAAATAAAGAAATTAAATATGGTGGATTTGAACGATTAGAGGATGTCTATAAATACCTATTCAATTACGAGACAAATAGAAACAAATTCCCTACAATTGACGACTTTTTACCAGAGGTAGTCGAGAAGTTAACTAGGAGGTTAGAGTAGAATTTTTTTGCGTTGATTGCAAAAGTAACTGTCACTTTTTCGATGTTATTTATTATTGCAAGGGTAATCTTACCCTTAAATGTATTAAAAAACTGATTAAAGAGTATTATAATGAACTTAAAGCAACTAGTTTTATTAAAAAAATACATGGCAAACAATCAACTGGGCGAAAGTGTGCAAGACTTACTGTCCACTTACCTATAACAGTTTATGGAATGCTGTCTGCCTGCACATTTGCGAACTATTTTTTCAATAATTCTGGTTTTAAAAGAACTTCATCATGGGGTATAGCCTGAAGTTCTAATGCTTTTAAGAAATCATTATCCATTAGCATAGTAGCCAGTTCAAATGGAGTTCTTTCATTAAGGCTGACTCTTGCTATGTTATTGATATGATTTGCCGTTAGTGTTACATCGTGTTGCCCTAATCCATCAAAAGATTTTCCTAAAGATTTGTAATCGTGCATGTTTTAAGTTTGTTCTTTCATATGTAAACTCCTTCCTAGTACAGGCAGGCAACCTAACCTTTATTATACTAGGAATTCGTGCAGAGCTTAATGTCCTTTTTAATATAAAGAACCGCTAAATTATTTTTTCATTTAACTAATTAGATGGTCAGATTCGTCTAATAAGATTTCGTTTATTAGAAGATGAAGAATGATATGTTATTGAAGTTAATAAAGTAATTGTAAGAAATATTGAGAAAATAGCTGGTAAAACAATACATACTTTTAGATGTCAAAGTGTAATAAATGGAGTAGAGAAGGTGTATGAAATAAGATTTATTGCTGACGATATGAGGGGGTATAAGTATGCTTACACGAAAACAAAAAGATGTATTAAGAGCTATTGATTTATATATAAATGCAAATGGAATAAGTCCTATCAAAACATGCATTTGACTATAAATGACGGGTTTTGACTACATATAATATACATAAAAAATATATACATGAAAAATATTAAAAGCGACCGTTGGTCGCTTTTATTTTGCTAATGCTTTAATTATGGTTTCGAGAGAACTATTTCTTTTTATTTCAAATTCTCCGGACTTCAATTTTGTATCTAATTTTAATTCTTGAGACTTTTTGAGAAAATCCATTTTATTGTCTATTAAACCTTTTTCTAATAAAATATTTGCTATAGTTGGGGGAAGCGAGCCATTAGGTATTTTTACAGTTACCACTTCATCTGCTGCAACATCTTGAGCATCATCTGATGAATTATCTTGCTCATCAGGTGTATCTGTTTCACTTGTAGCATCATTATTTTGTAAATCTGCTTTATTGTCTTGGTTATCTTTATTGTCTTCAGTATCTTCATTAGCCTTCAAGTCTTCATCGTCTTTACTTTCAGAATCATTGCTTTCTTCATCTTTATTTTCATTATTTGAATTATTATCCGTTATATGTTCAACAGGAGGTTTGTCCATGTCCTTTGCAAAAAGTATATCCAATCTCCAGCCAATAATTCCAGCTACAGCTACAATTATTACAAAAATTAATACAAAGTCAATTGCGTCATATAAAAAATCCTTAACTTTTTCAATAAATTTTTTCATCACATATACCTCCATTGTTATACTAACTAAATAATATCACATAATATCTATGTTTTTCAACAATATAGATTACCAATATTTGAAAAAATCCTATGAATCCTATGATTGATGTAGGTTTTGGTTTAAATGTGTATAAATATGAGATATTATTATATAAGATAAATTTATAAGTAAATGATTACAATTTAATTAAAATAAGCAGTAAATTTATGATATACATAGAAAGGTGTGTTATAGTTGAAGGAATTACTAATAGATAAAAATGAACATAATCAAAGAATAGATAGATTTTTAAAAAAATATTTGACGAAGGCTTCATCTGGGTTTATTTATAAAATGCTGAGAAAGAAAAATATAAAACTAAATGGAAGTAAGGCTAACCCTGAAGATATCATAAAAGAAGGGGATAAAATCCAGTTATATCTTTCTGATGATACTATTGATAAGTTCAAATCAGAGCCAAAGAAAATAAACAAAGCTATAGGTCTTGATATAGTTTATGAAGATTCAAATATTGTTCTTATAAATAAGCCAAAAGGAATATTATCTCATGCAGTAAATAAAGAATATGAAATAAATGTAGTAGATCAACTAGTAAGCTATTTACATGAAAAGAAAGAGTATATACCTAGATTGGAGAAGACTTTTACTCCTTCAATATGCAATAGATTAGATAGAAATACTAGTGGCTTGATAATTGGTGCAAAAAACTATGTAGCCTTGCAGCAGATAAATGAGGCAATAAGGTTAGGATATATAAAGAAATACTATAGATGTATAGTTAAAGGAAGAGTGAGAAAAGATTTAGACTTAAAAGGGTATCTAACTAAGGATGAAAGAAACAATAGAGTATATATAACTAACAGTTCTAAAGAAAACTCAAAAGAGATAAACACTGTTATAAAGGTAATATCATATAATGATAACTATAGTCTTTTAGAAGTTGACCTTATAACAGGAAGAACGCATCAAATTAGAGCGCATTTAGCTTCCATAGGGCATCCAATTCTAGGTGATACAAAATATGGGGATAAAAGAATAAATAAAATATTTAGTGAGAAATATGGTTTAAATAGCCAATATCTACATGCTTATAGAATTATCTTTAATGGATTAACTGAGTCATTAGATTATTTAAACAATAAGGAGTTCAAAGCCCAGGCTAGTGAAAAAATATCTATTATAGAAAATGATTTATTTAACACAAATGATACTAAAAGTATATAATTTAATATAAGAAAAATGTATATCATTCTGCGTATAAGGGGGCTTATGAGTGGAAGTAGTTGAGTTAAAAAGAAAAGAAATCAACTCATTAGTAAGATTGTGGGGAAAACTTTCAAACTATCATAAAAATTTTGATGACTATATTATGCCTTCAAGTTATTGGAAAGAATATATGAGAGATTATTTTGCAAATGATATGGATAAGCAAAATAAAATAACCTTTATAGCCAAAAACGATAACATTTATGCTGGATTCATCAAAGCTGAGATTAGAACTGCACCTGAAATTTTTGGAGGATCAAGATCAGGATATATCAGTGAATTGTTTATTGAAGAAAAATATAGGGGAAACGGGTTAGCTCTAACCTTAATGGAAAAAGCTATTTCTTGGGTTAAGTCTAAAGATGCGGATTCTATACGATTAAATGTAAATTCAGAGAATTTAAGAGCTATAAGATTTTATGAAAAACTAGGTTTTAAGGAAGTTAACAAAACTCTTAGGCTAGATATATAGTATATTAGAATATGGCTTATAGTTTATATTTATAACTATGTTTAAAAAAAACAAAACTACATATCCTAAATATGAAAATGATTTAGGAGGGTGATAGTTTTGAAAGTAAAAGACGTTATGACTACAAACGTATCTACTGTTAATGAAAGCAATACACTTAAAGAAGTAGCTAGTAAGATGCAAAGCTTAAATGTAGGTTCTATTCCAGTATGTGATAGCTCAAACAAACCAATTGGTATTGTAACTGATAGAGATATGGTTATTAGAGGACTATCTACAGGAATAGAGTCGAGTATGCCTGTTAGTAATGTAATGACTAAAAATATAGTATCAGTATCACCAGATACAGGAATACATGAAGCAGCTAGGATAATGGCTCAAAATCAGATTAGAAGATTACCTGTTGTTGAGAATAATACTATAGTAGGTATACTATCTATTGGAGATTTAGCCGTAAGAGATATCTATATAAACGAAGCCGGAGACGCTTTATCTAATATATCAGAACCAAGTAAGCCTATGATGTAGTAAAATTAGTTCCTGAATTTCAGGAACTAATTTTTTTGATTTGTACTTGTAGGACATGCAGTATGTGATATAGAATAGAGGTTAGTGAGGAATATTATTAAAACATTAGGAGGGGTTGTGGTGAATAGCAACTTCGATAAAATCACTGCTAAAGTACACAATTATGAAGCACTTTCAATAGAGAAGGGCACTAAGCTAAGTAGTATATTAAATAGTATCGGCTTAGGAAAGACAAAGCAGTTTTTAGCAGCCGTAGTTAATAATCAGATCAGGCATTTAAATTATGAAGTTAGTGAGGATAGTAATATAAGGTTTATCGATATTACAGACAAAGATGGTTTAAGAATATATATAAGAACTTTATCCTTAATCTATATAAAAGCTTGTAAGGATTTGTTTAATGACGTAGATGTTACTATTGAACACTCTATTAGCAAAGGTATATATTCAGAGGTACATAAGGAATCAAAATTGACACTAGATGATATTGATAAAATCAAGCAAAAAATGAAGGAAATCATTGCTTCAGATATTGATATTACAAGAGAATTAGTATCGGTAGAACAGGCGAAGGATATTTTTACAGCCCAAAATATGAACGATAAAGTTAGGTTACTAAATCACACCAATAAGGAAAATGTACACATATATAAGCTTGATAAATACTATGATACGTTCTATGGATTTCTGGCACCATCGACAGGATATATAGATAGATTTGAACTAGTATATTATCCACCGGGGATTATAATACAGTTTCCTATAAAAGAAACAAATTATCTGATTCCGAAATTTGAAGAACAGGAAAAATTATCAAAAATATTTAGAGAGTCTGAGCGTTGGGGAGATATACTTGATGTAGGATATGTAGGTTCACTGAATGATAAAATTGATGATGGCTCAATTGAAGATATAATTCGTATATCTGAAGCACTACACGAAAAGAAGATAGCCTATATTGCTGATAAGATATGTGAAAATGAAGATGTCAGAATTATACTTATTGCTGGTCCTTCTTCTTCGGGAAAAACTACTTTTGCTGAGAGATTGTCAACGCAGCTAAAGGTTAATGGTAAAAAACCTATTTCTATTTCATTAGATGACTATTTTGTAAATAGAGAAGACACTCCGTTAGATGAAAATGGAGAATATGATTTTGAATCTATCTACTCTATAGACTTAGAACTTTTTAATATGGATTTAATAAAGCTATTATCAGGTAAAGAAGTTGAAATACCAAGATTTAACTTTGTTACTGGCAAAAGAGAGTATGTTGGAAATAAAATAAAGATAGATAAAACACACCCTATAATCATCGAAGGGATACATGGATTAAATGAAATGTTAACTTCGTCTATACCTCAAAAGAATAAATTTAAAATATATATTAGTGCTTTAACTCAATTAAACGTTGATTCACATAACAGAATACATACCACGGATACCAGACTTATACGAAGAATGGTTAGAGACAGTAAATATAGAGGTTATGATGGAGCTACGACATTAAAACGATGGGATTCTGTTAGAAGAGGAGAAGAGCGAAATATTTTTCCGTTTCAAGAAGAAGCAGATGTAATGTTCAATTCTGCACTAGTCTATGAATTAGCAGTGTTAAAAAAATATGTAGAGCCTTTGCTTGAGAAAATAGATGAATCAAATGAATTTTATAAGGAAAGCAAAAGACTTCTAAAATTTATGAGCTATTTTAAAGATATAAGTCAAGAAGAAAGCATACCATGTACTTCTATTATTAAAGAATTTATAGGAGGAAGCTGCTTTAGAAAGGAATAGGTGATAGGGATGAATAATCTTTTAGACAGAATTGTTGAAAAAAACAGAGCATTTACTGCTAATGGTAAAGTTGCATGTTATATACCAGCTTTAGCAAGGACTAATCCAAATCTTCTAGGAATATGTGTGGCTGATATTGATGGAAATATGTATACAGCAGGTGATTATAACCATAAATTTACTTTGCAGAGTATATCAAAAACAATTTCTTTGATGCTAGCTATTATGGATAATGGTATGGATTATGTTTTTAATAAAGTTGGAATGGAGCCAACTGGGGATGCATTTAATTCTATAATCAAGCTTGAAACCATTTCACCGTCAAAGCCATTAAATCCTATGATTAATGCTGGAGCAATAGCAGTGGCTTCAATGATAAAGGGAAAAGATAATAAAGAAAAATTTGATAGACTTCTTAATCTTTTCAAGAAAATATGTGATAATGAGAACCTAGACATTAATACAGAAGTTTATCAATCAGAGAAATCTACTGGACACAGAAACCGCGCTTTGGCTTACTTCATGAAAGATGTAGGAATAATTGAAGGAGATGTCGAAGAGGTTCTTGATGTATATTTCAAGCAGTGTTCAATAGAAGTAGATTGTATTGATATAGCACGAATAGGGCTATTCTTAGCAAATAAAGGAATAGTACCAAAAACAGGAGAGAAAATAACAACAGAAGCTGTTGCAAGGACTATAAAAACATTTATGGTTACATGCGGTATGTATAATGAATCAGGAGAGTTTGCTATCAATGTTGGTATACCGTCAAAAAGTGGCGTAGGTGGTGGAATAATGTCTACTGTACCACATAGAATGGGCATAGGTGTATATGGACCAGCACTTGATAGTAAGGGAAACTCTATAGCTGGATATAGTTTATTGAAGGACTTATCTAAAGAGCTTAATCTCAGTATATTTTAATCAAATGGTACCATTGAGCAAAAGTTACATAATATATTGTAGACATGATACTATGAAATAGTGGGTGATAATATGGATTTAAAATTGAAGATTGATGGTACCAATGGGAATATAGAGATTTATCTTGGAAAAGATTCAACTAACAAACTCAAAGATTCAGATGGTAGTATAGTATTTACATTCTATGAAGGAAAGTATGTTATGTCTTATCATTCAAAGAGAAAGGGATGGGAGTTCCCAGCTGGAAGAAGAGAAGAAGGAGAAACGGCTGCTGAATGTGCCATAAGGGAAACCTTTGAAGAAACAGGAGCAATTTTAGTAGATGTTATTCCTTTAGGTTATTATTTAGTAAGTAAACATAACAATGTATTTAAAACAGCAGTCTTTATGTCGAGGGTTGAAAAATTTGAGCCAAAGCCTCATTGGAGTGAAACGGACATTGTAAAGCTTTTTGAAGAATTACCTGGAGACATATCATACAAGGATGATGTCTATAAAATTGTTCTAGAATACATTGAAAAAATAGATAGCGGCTGCTTATAGCCGCTATCTTCAATTAGTCAGTACTTATATCCTCACTAAAATCCTTTGTAAATTTTAAATTTATACTATTATCATTAGTCGAAAGTCCTAACATGTAAAGTATAGGACAAAAACGTGTGACACCTTCTGCTACCTTCATAGCTCCAAATGCTATGGCAGGAGTAGATTTTTTTACAATACCTACTCCAAACATTGTTAATCCACCTGTAAGTCTTATGTACGCATCTAAGTCACCTACATTTTTCTTCATAAGTTCACCACCTTATCAATATGAATTAGAATTAGTTTTCCAAAATGTATAAAATATTATTACATGAAAATTGCATCAAAAAAAGAAATAAGGATGTTTAAACATCCTTATTAAAAACTTAATCCATCTTTTTTTACTGCTACGCTTAACGTCAAACCGATACTTATCATATTAGAAAGCATAAAGGTACCACCTTTGCTTATAAATGGAAGTGGAATACCGGTAACAGGCATCAATCCCATAGTCATCCCTACGTTTTCAAGTATATGAAATACCATCATTGAAGCAATTCCAATTACTATCAGAGATCCAAACAAGTCCTTTGAATTTCTTGCTATTTTAATCAGTCTGTATATCATGATAAAATATAGTACAAGTAGAATTACTCCTCCAACTAAACCTAATTCTTCACCAATAACTGCAAAAATGAAGTCAGTCTGCTTTTCAGGTAGATAGCCAAATTGAGTTTGGTTTCCATTATATAGACCCATGCCCAATAGCTTGCCTGATCCAATAGCAATTTTAGATTGTATAACTTGATATCCAGATCCCATAGCATCACGGGCCGGATCAACAAAAACTAAAATTCTATCCTTTTGATATGGAGCAAGAGAAAACCACAAAATTGGGAGACTGATTATTCCAGCAATAGCTGCGTATAAAATATATTTAAAATCAAGTCCAGCTATAAAAAGCATAGTAACTATGAAGAAAATAAAAACTAAAGCTGTTCCAAAATCAGGCTGCATAAGAACTAATCCAACTGGAATAAAGGCGAATACTAAAATCTTAGCTAAAGTAAACAGCTGATTTATTTTATCTTGATTTTTTTCAATATATTTAGCTACCGACACTATTATACCTATTTTAACAAACTCGGCTGGTTGAAATCTTACTGGTCCTATTACTAACCAACTTTTTGCACCCCAAGTATCTTCACCAATTCCGAATACTAAAACAGCGAGTAATAGTAAATTACAGAATACATAAATAACCATATAAAGTTTACCAAAGGTTTCGTAATTAATCATAACTAAAATTACTACTGTAACTATACCTAAAACAAACGCTATACCTTGAGTTTTCAAATCCTGCATACTGTTTTCACCAGCTGTTGCACTTGATAGTATGACTAACCCGTATATGCTGAGTAAAATAACAGTAAAAAACAGTACAAAATCAAATTTCTTCCAAAATTTTTTTCGCTTGTTAGCCATTTATAAAACCTCTCTCATACTAAACTATTACAATTATAACATATACATTCTATATTATAAACTGAATAAAGTAATATGAGTAGTAGTAAATTAGTGCAATTTTTTCACTATATATGCTACAATAAGAAATCGCTAAACATTTTATTGGGCAGTAATTCTGGGGTGTATTCTCCAGTTTCTTGGTTGAAATTATACTGGCTAGCTATATCTTTACTATTTCTACAGATCTTATTAAGCAAGTCAACAAATATATCAATTTCTTGGATGGTATTATACATTCCAAAGCTTACCCTAACTAATCCAGGAATATCTGAAAGTCTATGAAATATTAAATCCTGTTGTAATTTCAATATTTCGCTTGTTGAAAGACCTAACAATCTATGAACATAAGGATGTGCACAGAAGCATCCATTTCTGACGCCTATTCCGCCTTCATATGAGAGCATTGAAGCTAGAAGTGCATGGTTTATATCTTTAACATTAAATGTTATGACACCAACAATCTTTTCAAAATCTCTTTTGTCAGTTTTGGAATATATTATGATATTAGGAATCTGATTAAGCTTGTTAATAAGATATTTTGTCATCTCTATTTCATGTTCTTTTATTTGATCTAATCCTATTTGTTCTAGTACTTTAATTACTTCTGCTAAAGCTATTGCTCCTACAACATTTGGAGATCCAGCTTCTTCTCTATCTGGAGGATCTGTCCAATAGCAATTGTGCTGTGTAACGCTGATAATTGTTCCTCCACCAACATATTCTGGATCACCTTTTTGAAAAACTGACTTTGGCCCAATTAGAGCACCTGTACCAAATGGTGCGTACATTTTATGACCAGATATAGCTAAAAAATCTATATAATCATCATCTTTAAAGCCTTTCATATTTATCCTACGGTGAGGAGCAAGCTGGGCTCCATCGACTAGTATTTTAGTATCATGCTTGTGTGCTAAAGAAGCAACATAGTGAATATCGTTAACTATACCAGTTACATTAGAGCATCCAGTTATAGCCACTAGCTTAACTTTTCCTCTATTGAATTTTAACTTGCTTTCCAGATCCTCTAGGTCTAATCTTCCATCCATCATTACTTTTGCATGCAAAGTCTTAGCCTTATTTCTCCAAGGAAGATCATTAGAGTGATGCTCCATCAACGAAGTAATAACTATATCATCTTTAGTTAAATTTAACCTATAAGAAAGCTTGTTTATAGCTTCAGTAGTGTTCTTAACAAATATCACAGTATTTTTATTAGGATCAGAATTAAAAAAGTCAGAAACTATTTCTCGTGCTCTTTCGTAAGCAGCTGTAGATATTTTTGACTTATAACCTGTGCCTCTATGTATACTAGAGTACCATTCCAAAAACTCATTTACCTTATTTAAAACTGGTGATAGAGTAGGAGTGCTTGCAGCATTATCAAAATTTATATAATTGACTTTTTTACCATCTCTTAAAAAAATCTTTTTGTCTATGCCTACTACATTTCTTCTTATGTTGTTTATTGTATAATTGTTTTTAAACAACATGGTTATCCCCCTAAAGATAAATAGTATATATACTATTAGAATATGTAGTTTGTTTTTTTTTGACACAATAACCTTTATTAATAGTTGGTTTCGATGGTCAAATGTGGGTATAATAGATAAATAGTGAGGATAAAGGAGGCTATAATTTGCTAGAAGTTGTAACTGTGGTTGTTATGATTATTGGATTTATTGGAACGTTCATACCGGCTATTCCAGGGACAGGATTAGTTTTTGTTTCTGCACTTGTTTATGGTATCATTACGAAGTTTAATGATATTACTGTTACTATGACTATAGTATTTGGGGTGCTTACAGTAGTTGCAATAATACTGGATTATTCTGCTTCACTTATAACCACCAAAAAAGTTGGAGCATCAAGATATGGAGTTATGGGTGCAATTATAGGAGGAATAATAGGATTCATCATATTTAATATAATTGGACTCATAATTGGGCAATCTGCAGGAGCAATTGTTGGAGAGTTGCTACGCAGCCGTGATTTAGGCGCATCTATAAAGGTTGGTTTTGCTACGTTTATAGGGTATCTTTTAGGTGTAGTTGCCAATAGCACTATTTCACTAATAATAATAATTAGCTTTTTACTAAAGGTAATATTTTAAGGAGTGATTATATATGTATATAGGAAGTCATTTATCAATTTCTCAAGGGTTTTTTAAAGCTGGGAAAGTAGCTGTTAGTATTAATGCAAATACATTCCAGTTTTTCACTAGGAACCCTAGAGGAGGAAATGCTAAGGCATTAGATATGAAGGATATAGAAAAGTTCAAGGAGCTAATGTCTGAAAATAATTTTGGACCATTATTAGCTCATGCACCTTACACACTTAACATGGCCTCACATAAAGAAGATACATGGGATTTTGCAAAAATGGCATTTAAAGATGATTTGAAAAGATTAGAGATTATACCATGCTCATTATACAATTTCCATCCAGGAAGCCATACTGGCAAAGGTATAGATTACGGAATAGATAGGATAGCAGCTGTATTAAATGAAATAATAACTGGAAATGAGAGCACTATGATTTTATTAGAAACCATGTCAGGAAAAGGAACAGAAATAGGAAGTACTTTTGAAGAATTAAGAAGAATAATCGATAAAGTAAAACATTCAGAACTAATAGGAGTATGTCTAGATACCTGTCATGTATACAGTGCTGGTTATGATATTGTAAATGATTTGGATAATGTTCTAGAGAAGTTTGACAAAGTAATAGGAATAGACAAACTAAAAGCAATACATCTTAATGATAGTATGACAGAGTTTAATAGTAAAAAGGACAGGCATGCAGGTATTGGGGAAGGGACAATAGGACTTGAAGCGATAATAAACTTCGTTAGTCATCCTCAGCTAAAAAATTTACCTTTCTTTTTGGAAACTCCTTATGAACCTGAAGGACACAAACATGAAATTGAAATGATAAAGAGATACATTTAAGGCGGCGAGAATTACTTGCCGTCTTAAATATTTTTTGATGTAAGTTTTATAATATACTTTCACTAGCATTAAATATTTACCATTATCTGTGTTATGTATTATAACAATGAGAAAATCAATAATGAAAAGCAAAAACTTTATTATTATGATATAACACTAAATCA
The DNA here is from genome assembly GCF_050433385.1 of Brassicibacter mesophilus. Lineage (NCBI taxonomy): Bacteria > Bacillati > Bacillota > Tissierellia > Tissierellales > Thermohalobacteraceae > Brassicibacter > Brassicibacter mesophilus. The sequence goes on along the minus strand of NZ_JBNPXI010000001.1, from coordinate 386,890 downwards.
CTAGATATAGCATATGAAGTTTACAATATATAGAAATGAGGTATAATTTAGTTAAGTAAGAGCTTAAGATTTGTTTGAGTTACTCGAATGAGGAGGATATTATGAAATTAAAAAAACATATCCATATTTTACTATTGATTGCTATAGTTTTAGCAGGGTCAGTTTTTTTAATAACAAGATTTAGTATTGATAATAATAAGCATAGTGCCTATAGCCTAGAGCGTGTGTTTAGTACTACAGATGAGTTGGTTAAAAACAGTGATGCTATAGTTGTAGGTGTAATTGAAAAAATTCATAAACCTAAAGTACGTCCAGTAGAAACAGATTCTGATATACCTGTTGAAAAAATAGTTGTGAGAATAGATGTGAAACTAGACAAATCGTTTAAAGGTACTTTTTCTAAATAATAATGGCGATTCATACTACTATTTCATAAGCAATATTCAAGGAGGAATAAAAGTAAAGAGTGAAAAATACTCTGATTTTAGTGATGATTATGAAATAAGCATCGATAGAAACTCTTTTCCAATGTTTGATGATAAAATGAAAGTAAAAGAATTAGAAGAAAAAATTAAAAAATCAAAAGAATGAAGAAAAATAATAACCATTGTTATCAAATATATCCACATAAAAAGATACTAATGTAGAGTCTGTAGTAATTAATTGTAAGGCTGCAGTAATAAAAATATTATTTAAATACCTGAAGTTGCTTGTGCAAAAGAAGTTGTCGTTCAAATTTTTTACATATATGGTATAATATTATTTGATTACTAGATTAAAAAATGGGGTGATAGGGTGAGAAAAAAGTATAAAAAGTTATTTATTTCTTTAGGTATTTTCCTGATAATTTTTTCAAGTATAACTATTTATGCTGATGATTTGAAGGAAAATATTGAGGTAATTTTCAACTCAATTAATATTGTCGTAAATGGGCAGAAGATAACAGCAGATAATATAATGTACAAAGATACAACATATGTTCCTCTACGAACCGTTGCAGAAATGCTTGAAAAAGAAATAAACTGGGATTCAAAAACAAATACTGCAACAATAGTTGAACCTGTTAACGATGAACTAAAGATAGTGTATGCTTTTCCGCAAGAGTTTAGTGAAGATGCTTTTTTGCATTGGGGATATTTAGACTTAGTATTTGATAAAGAAATGACAAGGATAAAAGACATTGAAGATATATATCTTGTGGACTGTTTTGGTGAGAGGATGTCTATAGAAAAAGTTATGCCAGGTGTGACAATAAAAACTAATCTTTTAATTATTCCTAAAAAGCAGCTCAAGCTAAATACTAATTACAATCTATTTATCCCTGCATCTACACTTGAAAGTAAAGAAGGCGAAATGTATAAGCAAGATGTGAACCTACATTTTAAAACGGCATATAATGTTTTACAAGGGTAAATAGTATCAGATAAAGATTATATGGATAAGACAGTTTACATTGATAATGAAAGTAACTATTATAAAACAAAAGTAATCGGTAAAGGCGTATTTCTTTTCAAAAACATTAACCCAGGCAAGTATAATATTTCATTGTTAGATGAGAAAGGTGATGTTTTATTTAAAAAGGAAGTCGAAGTGAGTGAAAAAGGGTTGACACATACAAAAATACATTTGAACTCAAACAATAATCCAGATGATATATCTAAATAATAAAATATTTTAAAGAAGTAGTGACATTTTGTCACTACTTTTCTTTAGCTTAAAACAGTATAAACATACACTGAAGAAATAATAATATATATATCTTCACATTATAAGGAGGACATACATGAATGGAATTTTGGTCAGTATTATTGTAGGACTATGTGCTGGTTTTGGATCATTGCCGCTTATTTTTGTAAAAACGATACCTACTGCTGTAAAAAATGGTCTCTTAGGCTTTGCTGGCGGAATCATGGTATTTGCAAGCTCTTTTAATCTAATACAGCCTGCTTTAAAAGAGGGAAGTATTATAGCTGTAATCGGAGGGATAATAACTGGAACATTGATAATAACAATAATAGAGTTTACTGTTCCTCACTTGCATGCTGATGATTATAGAAAAGATAAAAAGAGAAGTTCATTTTACAAGACTTTATTACTAGGAATTGCAGTTGCAATACACAATATCCCAGAAGGATTTGCAATTGGAGTGGGATACGGAACAGGGAAAATAGCAACTGGTTTAAACTTGGCGCTAGCAATTGGAGTACAAAATATCCCTGAAGGACTGGTGGTAGCAGCCTCGATGATAGAAGAAGGAAATTCAAAGTTAAAATCAATATTATTCTCTTTTTTAACTGGACTAGGGGAGCCTATCGCTGCAATATTTGGTCTTCTTACAATTGGCTTCACATCTAAATATATGCCATTTATCTTATCACTTACAGCAGGAGCTATGTTTTATGTAGTATCACACGAGCTAATCCCTGAGAGTCACTGCGATGGAAATGAGCTAATAGCAACATATGGATTTATATTAGGACTTATACTTATGATAGTATTTAGAACAGTTATAGGTGAATAATTTTATTTATGTTTAAAAATCAAATTGAATTTTTTCATATCTGAAAGAATATTATTTAGAAATAGCTTATTTTATTTTTGTAATGATTAAATATTAAAAATAGATATAATATCCGAAAAAAATAGCAATAATACAAATAATAGCGGATTATAAGCGAATATATTTCTATAGATAGGAAGTGTGGATATGAAAAAAGGTCTTATATATGATTTAATAAAAGTGGGCAAAGTAATAATTATTGCATTAATTATCTCAATTTTAATCGAGAATTATATAATTGGACTTACTATAGTAAGTGGAGAATCGATGCTATACACAATTAAAAATAATGATAGAGTTTTAATTAATAAGATATGCTATATTTATAATAATCCTAAAAGAGGAGAGATAGTTGTATTTAATCCTCCTATAGAAAAAAGGCAGCAGGAACTGTTTATTAAAAGAGTGGTTGCAGTTCCAGGAGATAGTTTTAAAGTGGAAAAAAATAGAGTATACATAAACGACCTATTGCTTAATGAAAACTATATATTAGATAATGACTTTAAGGATAGAGACTATAATCTAGTTGAAGGTATAGTTCCCGACGGATATGTTTTTGTTATGGGAGACAACCGTAATAATAGTAATGATAGCAGAATGTTTGGATTAGTTCCTATGGAAAATATTAAAGGAAAAGCAATTACTAAGGTTTGGCCAGTGAACGGAATAAAAAGCTTTGCAGTTCAATATGATGAATAATAATAAAGGATTGGGATAAATGGATTTGAAGAAATATATTATAGATAGCTCAATAGAGCTTGGGATTGATATAATAGGATTTACAAGCTGTGAGCCGTTTGCTCATTTAGAAGAGATGCTCACAAATAGACGAAAGCAAAATCATGAAACAGAGTTTGAACATAGCTCTATATCTGATAGGATAACTCCTAGTATGCTTATGCCAGAATGTAGGACAATCATTGTGATTGGAGTATCTTATAATACTGGATTTAGGAATAAAGATATTAATACTACTCCTCATGGAAAGCTTTCAAAGTCATCATGGGGTATGGATTATCATGATATATTAAAAAATAAAATGGAATTATTGGTAGAGAAAATAAAAAAAGTAAAAGATCTTAGATATGTTATCAGTGTTGATACATCACCAATAATTGACAGAGAGGTTGCAAAAAAAGCTGGCATAGGTTGGTATGGTAAAAACTGCTCAATAATAAATGATGATTATGGTTCATTTATTTTTATTGGTCACATTATAACAGATTTATTAATGCGTTATGATGTGGAGTCAGAATCAAAATGCGGAGAATGTTCACTTTGCGTAAGAGCATGTCCGACAAAAGCGATACAAGAGGGATATAGAATAAATGCAAAACACTGTATATCTTATTTAACTCAGACAAAGGAATGGATACCATATGAGCTAAGGGAGAAGATGGGAGCCAAGGTATATGGCTGTGACGTATGCCAACTAGTTTGCCCTAAAAATAAAGGAGTCAAGCTTGGAAATACAGATGAGTTTATACCAAATATAACCAATGGCAATATAAACATTGAAGAACTTTTTAATATGTCAAATAAAGAGTATAGAGATAAATATGGAAATATGTCTGGTAGCTGGCGAGGAAAAAATATTTTAAAAAGAAATTGTTTAATATCTTTAGGAAATATGAAAGACAAAACCTCATTAGATCTACTAAAAGCAGCTATTAATGATCCAAGTTCGTTAGTAAGGGAATATGCCGCATGGGCTATTTTAAAAACTGATTACAATATAGGATGTGAAATAATTAATTCTCATCTAAATAAAGAAAAAGATGACAAAGTAATAGAAGAAATGAAACGATTGCTAAGATATTTCTCTGATAAATAAAACATAGTGTTATATATTATAATTCCTTTGAAATAGGTAAGACTAATAAAGAATATTTTAAATGTTAAAAAAAAGTAGTAAATGAAGGAGAATAAAGATATATGTAGTATTTTAATAGTAGTATTTTAATAATAGTTTGTTCCATATCTATACATAAGGAGGAGTATAAAATGAGCAATGTCCATGAACTAAGTTTCTTGAAAGAAAAAATTCAAGAGTTAAAGGATCAAGGAGTTTACAGAAAGCTTCCGATATTAGAGGGTCCTAATGAGTCAGAGGTTATATTAAATGGCAAAAAAGTTATAAATCTATCATCTAACAACTACCTTGGTTTTGCAAATCATCCAAGATTAAAGAAAGCTGCAATTGAAGCTGTTGAAAAATATGGTGCAGGTGCTGGTGCAGTTAGAACTATTATAGGAAATATGGATATACATGAAGAATTAGAGGGGCTTCTTGCAAAATTTAAAAGAGAAGAAGCAGCTATGGTGTTCCAATCTGGATTTAATTGTAATGCTGGTGCAATACAAGCTATTACAGAAAAAGGAGATATAATCATATCGGATGAACTAAACCATGCAAGTATTATAGATGGTACAAGACTTAGTAAGGCAGACAGAGCTATTTACAAACACTCTGATATGAATAGCTTGGAGCAGGTTTTAAAAGAGAGTAGAGACAAATATAGAAACATCTTAGTTATTACTGATGGTGTGTTCAGCATGGATGGAGATATAGCTAAACTGCCAGAAATCGTTGAACTGGCTGAAAAGTATGAAGCTATGACCTATGTTGATGATGCACATGGCTCAGGAGTTCTAGGTGAAAGTGGAAGAGGTACTGTAGACCACTTTGGACTTCACGGCAGAGTAGACTTTTCAATTGGAACATTATCAAAAGCTATAGGCGTTGTAGGAGGATATGTAGCTGGTAGCAAGACTATGCAAGAGTGGCTAAATCATAGAGGAAGACCTATATTATTCAGTACTTCTTTACCTCCAGCAGCAGTTGGTTCAATAATGGAAGCTATTAGAATTTTAATGGAAACTACAGAATACACAGACAGGCTTTGGAGAAATGCTAAATACTTCAAACAAAAGCTAGGAAACCTTGGCTTTAATACTGGACACAGCGAAACTCCTATTACTCCAGTAATTATTGGAGATGAGGCTAAAACAATGGAATTCAGTAAAAAATTGTTTGATAATGGTGTATTTGTTTCAGGTATAGTATTCCCAACAGTTCCTAGAGGAACAGGAAGAGTAAGATGTATGGTAACTGCTGGCCACAATGAAGAACAATTAGATAGAGCAGTAGCTGCATTTGAAAAGGTTGGAAAGGAAATGAATATACTTAAATAGGCTTTAAACAAGGTGCAGAGAAAATCTGCACCTTTATTTGTTTAATTGACCACTAATTGGATATCTATATAAATATATTACATATTAAGGCAAGTTGATATCACTATGTAAGGGGGAAACGTTATGAGGTATATGGAATTAATTGAAAACATAAAAACAATTCGCGATTTTAAAAAGGAGTCAGTTTCTCGAGATACTATTGAACAAATAATAGAAACCGGCTATAACAGCTCTGGATTATTAGGATCAGATAACATATCAATCAGATTTATTGATAATATGGAGAGTCTTTTCACTGGACTAAAAAACAGTGCAGGATATTTTGGTAAAATAATAGAAGCACCTCATTATTTAGTTATTACCTCCAAGATGTTTAAAGGACTTATGGAAAACAGCGGATATATTATGGAATCCATGAGGCTAAAGGCTTGGGAGCTTGGTGTAGGCTCATGTTGGCTGAGTATTGAAGACTCAGAAGAACTTAAGAAGGTTTTAAAAATTGATACTGACAATGTAATTACAGCTTTTATAGCACTTGGCTATCAATATAAAGGTATTTTTAAAACTGATACATCCCAAAAAAGCAGTAGGTTAGGTATCGAAGACATAGTATATAAACATAAATGGGGAGAAAAAATCTCATTTGAAGAAATAGACAGTAGAGGATTAAGCAACGTATTCTATTATTCAAAACTTGCACCATCTTGGGGAAACATACAACCTTGGAGGTTTATACTATGTGATGATAAAGTTGCTCTTACTGTATCGCAAAGTAATGAAAGCAATGGACTTGACTCAGGAATCATAATGTTATACTTTGAGAAAGCAGCACATGAGGAAGGTATCACAGGAAATTGGAGCTTATATGATTGCTGCTCTGATGAGTATGATTTGCCTGAAAACTATAAGGCTGTTGCATATTATAGTATTTAATTATTTAAAATAGAAAGACTCGTATCACTGATTTGAGTTGTGGATACGAGTTTTTCCTTTAAGAAAGATAAAAAAATAAAATTAATGTATAATAGTAATTAGTGGTATAAATAAATACCCACAAATTGTTTTTTAGTAAGATATCAAGAGAGGTGTCATAAATGATTATAGGTGCTTGTACAATTGAATTGATGATATACGAAGCTAACTCATTAAAAGATAAGAGACATGTTATTAAAAGTATTATAGGAAAAATACAGTCGAGGTTTAATGTTTCTATTGCAGAGATTGATTTAAATGATAAGTGGAGAAGCTCTATAATTGGATTTGCATGTGTAACAAATGATACTATACATGCGCAACAGATGGTTTCAAATGTACTAAAATTTATTGAAGGTGACGGAAGAGTTGAGATAGTAAATCACCAAATAGAGATACTATAAATATACAGGTTATAGCGAAGCATTTAAAATGAAATATAAAAGGAGAGGAAAATGTTAAAAAAATATGAGATAAATGAGGTTCTAAAAATACTTAATGATTTTTATCCAGATGCGGCGTGTGAGCTAAACTACACAACTCCATTTGAACTGCTGATAGCCACTATGCTTTCTGCTCAATCAACAGACAAGAGGGTAAATATTGTAACAGAAGATTTATTTAAAAGTTTTAAAAAACCTGAAGATTTTTTAAAGCTTTCTGAGGAGAAGCTTGGTGAAATTATAAAGACCATAGGCTTCTATAGAACAAAGAGTAAGAACATATTGAAAACTTGTGAGATATTAGTTAATAATTATAGTTCAAATGTACCTGATGCTAGAGAAGAGCTTGTGAAGCTTCCAGGGGTAGGAAGAAAAACTGCAAATGTTGTAATCAGCAATGCTTTTGGTAAAAATGCTATAGCTGTTGATACTCATGTGTTTAGAGTATCTAATAGGATTGGATTAGCTGACAGTGAAAACGTTGATGATACTGAAAAAGATTTGATGATGAATATTGATGAAAAAGATTGGTCAAAGGCACACCATTTATTGATTTTTCATGGAAGAAGAATATGTAAAGCGAGAAGACCGCTATGCGAGGAATGCCCTATAACTGAATATTGTTCATACTTTAAGAAATATAATAAAAAAGGAGATTAATCTCCTTTTTTTTGTCATAATTAAAGGAAAAAGGTACTTTCTTGGAGAATACTATTTAATTGCTTACTAATTTTTAAAAGGGGTGAAGCTATGGGTCCCGATAATATGATAAATACAAATACAGATGACCTTATATTTTCTTTAGATATAGGAACAAGAACTGTTATAGGAGTTGTAGGCACATATCAAAATAATAAGTTTAAGATTATTGCTAGTGAGATATTAGAACACCAGAAAAGAACGATGTATGATGGACAAATTCATGACATCAATGGAGTAACTGAAATTGTTAAAGAAATTAAAGAAAATCTAGAGAATAAATTAAATTTAAAACTTAGTAAAGTTGCAATAGCTGCTGCTGGTAGGGCTTTAAGAACATATCGAGCTAGAATTGATAGAGAAATTGATATTACTACGGAAATAAATCATAGAATGATTGAGAGTCTTGAGCTGGAAGCGATCCAACACGCCCAAGATACTTTGGACAAGAGCATATCTAAAGATGAAACAAGGTACTATTGTGTGGGATATACTGTTATTAATTATTATTTAGATGATAACTTTATTGAAAATCTAGAATGGCATAGGGGCAATAAAATAGGAATAGATGTATTGGCAACATTTTTACCGCATACTGTAATTGATAGCTTATACACTGTCATGAGCAGAGCTGGATTAGAGGTTGTAAACCTGACACTTGAGCCAATAGCTGCAATAAATGTAGCAATCAAAAAGAATTTAAGGTTATTGAATCTAGCTTTGGTAGATATAGGTGCCGGCACTTCAGATATTGCAATAACAAAGGGTGGAACTATTGTTGCTTATGCAATGGCTTCTATAGCAGGAGATGAGATAACAGAAAAAATTGCTACAACATATTTACTAGATTATGATGAAGCAGAAAGATTAAAAGTCAAGTTAACTTCAGATAATACACACAAATTCTTTGATATTGTAGGAATAGAGCACGAGCTGACAACTGATCAGATACTAGATAATATAGATGAAGCCATTAAAATGCTAGCAAAAGAAATAGCTGATAAAATATTAGAGTATAACGAGAAGGCTCCAAGTGCTATTTTTCTTATAGGAGGAGGAAGTCAGATACCACGTATTAGTGAATACATATCTGATTATCTTGAAATGCCAAAAGAAAGAGTAGTAGTTAAAGATACAGAAATAATAGAGAATGTTTTAGATATCCCTGAGCAAATAAGGGGACCTCATGCAATAACACCTATAGGAATAGCCATTACTGCTGCTAATAAAAAATATAAGGATTTCATAGATGTCATAGTGAATGATCAAAATGTTTCAATATTCAATTCGAATCAAGTAAAAATATCTGATGTTTTAGTTTTAATTGGATACAATCCGCGAAAGCTTATACCTAAACGAGGAGAAGCGCTTAATTATTATATTAATGGTATTAAGAAGAAGGTTTTAGGTGAAGTAGGAGAGTCTGCAAAAGTATATGTTAATAATCATTTAGCTAATTTAGAGCAGATAATTAATGATGGTGATAATATCAAAATAATCGACGCAACTAAAGGTAAAGATGCAAAGATAGACTTATATAGTTGTGTAAATATTGGACAAAAAATAATCTGTAACGATAAGGAGGTCAGCTTAATAAGCAATATCAGAATTAATGGAAATCAAGTTAAAGATAATATACATATTAATGAAAACGATTTTATTGAATTTGATAAAATTGATAATTTAGAACAATTGCTATCATACTTAAAGCTAGCTCCATCTGAATATACAGTACTTAAAGAAGGAAAAACTATTGACTATAACTATTTATTAAAAGATGGGGATGTTTTAACTACTAACTTGAAAAGTGTTAGTATTGATGATCATGATAATAGTGCAGGAGAAAATATAACACTATTCATTAATGGTAAGGAAGTAAATATTAATCATAATAAAGAAAGCTTTATTTTTGTAGATGTTTTTGAATATATTGATTTTGATTTATCCAAGCCACAAGGAAGTTTAACACTTAAGGTAAATGGAGAAAGAGCTGAATACATACAAGACATAAAAGATGGTGACAATATAGAAATCTACTGGGAAAAATGATGTTAATCAACAATAAAGCCATACTACTAAATATTTAGTAGTATGGCTTTATATCTATCTAAAAACCAGCCAATAAAACCAAAACTGCAAATATCATTCTATATATTGCAAATATTCTCATTGGCTTTCTCTTCAAATATGAGATAAACTTATTAATTACAGCTAGAGCAACTAAAAACGATACTATAAAACCTATAGCAAGAGATATTATTTCTTGAGAAGTAAGTATAGATAGACCGCCAATTTTTAAGATTTTCAAAAAGCTCATTCCTACCATAACTGGAATTGCCAAGAAAAATGAAAATTCTGCAGCTGCAACAGTAGAAAGTCCTGATACCCATCCCCCTATAATGGTTGAAGCTGAACGCGACATTCCAGGGATTATAGCTAAACATTGAAACAATCCGATTATCCATGCCTGCTTCATTGTAACATTTAATTCCCGTCCTCTAGTATTATTATTTCTAAATTTCATTTCTGCATATATCATCCATATTCCGCCTAAAAATAAGGTTATAGCTACAGATACAGGTGTAAATAAATACTTTTCTGCTATGTCGTCTAACAGTATTCCGAAAAATCCCCCAGGAATACAAGCAATAACTATCATAAACCAAAACTTGAATCCAGATTTTTCATACCCAACTTTTTGAGGAAAGAAATTTATAAGAGTGTCTTTAATTTTTTTCCAATAAAGTATAATTACTGCAAGTATAGCACCGAGTTGTATTACATATGTATACATTTCAACATAATTAGGAGTTATTCCCTCAAACCCTATCAAATTTTGAAAAATAACAAGGTGACCCGTTGAAGATACTGGCAAGAACTCTGTTATACCTTCTACAATTCCTAATAAAATAGACTTCAATATCAATAATATAGTTTCCATAATCAATGAATACCCCCTATAACATATTAATTTTATTATATATTATTTTATCTTTTTGTTCTGACATGCATCTTACATAATTCTTACTTTTTCTTACTTTTTGCTAAAGGATTTTATGCAAGTAGGCTATCGTAATTTTCTTAGTCTATCATATTATATTTCTATAATGCAAAAGTTTCAAGATGTAGACATGTTTTCTTTGAATAAATTGTTAAGTACTACCTAAAAATAATGTGTAATCACATTAGGGGTATATTTGTATAGCTATAGTAATATCCTTTATTAAAGATAAAACATATATAGTAATTGTAGGTGGGGGTTATATGAAATATTTAAAAGAATATAGTTTTAAAAAAGTAATTATAGCTATTATAATAGGTATGATATTAACTCTATTATTATTTTTATTTTTTGTATTAAACACAACATCAATTCATAAAGGAGTAGCTATTAACGGAGTTTCTGTTAGTGGCAAGAATGCTATAGAGGCTTCTAAATATCTAGAAAATAGATTTCAAAAACAGCTTATGGATAGAAGAATTAATCTGAAATATAAAGATTATATATTAGCAGTTAAGTATGAAGATATAGGTGTTAAATATGATTATTATCTAGCTTCAAAAAAAGCTTACCAAATAGGTCGTGAAGGAAATATACGCGAAAGACTGAAAAGTATTTTGAGTGCAAAAATCTATGGAAAAGATATAAATATGGAAATAATATATGACAATCGGAAGATAAGTAGTATAATAGATATAGTAAAATATGGTGTGAATGATGAAAGTAAAGATGCTGAAATAAGGATTGTCAACGATAAACCTGCTATAACACGTGAAGTTATAGGAAAAAAGGTACAAGAAGATGCTCTAAAGGAAAGAATTGTTAACTCCTTAATGTATTCAGATATTGTTGAAATTCCTGTTATAGAAGATATACCTAGACTTACAAAAGCTACATTAAGTAAGATAACGTCAAAAATAGGGTCATTTTCATCATCATTTAAAGGCAGTACAGCTGGTAGAATACATAACATTAATCTTGCATCAAAATCAATAGATGGAAGGATAATTCTTTCTGGTGAAACATTTTCTTTTAATAATACAACTGGTAGTAGGGATGCAGATGCAGGATATAAAGAGTCTATAGTAATAGTAGATGGTGACTATACATCGGGAGTAGGTGGAGGTGTATGCCAAGTTTCTACTACTCTGTATAACGCACTGCTGTTGTCGAATATAGAAATAGTTGAAAGACATCCCCATTCAATACCTGCAAGCTATGTTAAGCATGGAAGAGATGCTGCCGTTGCGTATAATTATTTAGACTTAAAGTTCAGAAACAGCTTAGATGTTCCTATATATTTACGTGCTAGAACCAGCGCAAATAACCTTATAATTGATATATTTAGTAAAGAAGATGAAAATGGTAAAGCAATAAAAATTGAATCGGATATTGTTGAGAAAATAGAACCAGAAATTGAAGAGAGTATAGATAGTTTATTGAGTCCTGGTGAGAAAATAGTTGTCCAAAAAGGCAGGTATGGATATAAAGTAAAAACATATAAAATTACATATCATAAGGGAAAAGAAATAGATAGAGAATTAATAACAAATGATTATTATAAACCTAAAAAATACATAATTAAAAAAGGACCAGCAATAGAAATTGACACCGAAGAGGAGGCTGAAAATGGAGGAACTATACAATAAGAAAATACAATGCCCATCATGCAATAAGGAGTTTACTTCAAGTAAAGTAAAATCTTCTAGACTAAGAGTAGATAAAAGAGATAGTGACCTCTTAGTTTATTATAAAGGAGAAAATCCTATCAAATATAGTGTCTTTGTTTGTCCGCATTGTGGCTATGCAGCTCAAGAAGCAAACTTTAATTCTTTACCTCAAGGCAAGAAAGATATTATAAAGATAAATATAACTGCTAGATGGTATAAGAAGGAGTACGCAGGAGTAAGGTCAATAGATGACGCAATTATATGCAACAAACTTGCATTATATTGTGGACAGTTAATTGACTTAAAAAAGCTGGACCTTGGGAATATATGCTTAAGAATAGCATGGCTTTATAGAATGAATGAAGATAATGAAGAACAAAGATTTTTACAATATGCAGTAGCTTTATTTGAAGAAGCCTTTTACAGTGAAAGCTTATCAAATAGTGTCATGGATGAAGTGACTTTAGGCTATTTAATAGGTGAACTGTATAGGAGGATTGGGGAAAACAGTGTAGCTATATCATGGTTTGGGAAAATAGTATCTAGCCCTTCAATAAAAACAAATCCAAGAATTGAAAAACTTGTTAGAGAACAATGGCTTATGGCCAAAGAAGATAAAAGGAGAAAAGTTATATGAGAGTATATTATCATAGCTTTAGTACAGATATTGGGGATGTTATGGTAGCATTTAGTAACAAGGGAATTGTTAATTTAAGCTTTCTTACCAATGAAAAAATGGAGTATCCTAGGTATCTTAGCAAATTTTACGATGATATTATTGAGCACAATGGTGATGAAACGAACTATAGTGAGCAAATTAAATTGTTTTTAACAGGCAGGCTTAAGAAAATTGATGTGTCTTTAGACTTACATGGAACTGAGTTCCAAATGTCTGTATGGAATGAATTATTGAAAATTCCATATGGGGAAGTAAGATCCTATAAGGATATTGCTGAGGCTATTGGAAGAGATAAAGCATATAGGGCTGTTGGAATGGCTAACAATAGAAATCCTATTCCTATAATCATACCATGCCATAGAGTAGTTGGTAACAATGGTGACTTAGTTGGGTATGGTGGAGGAATAGACATAAAGATAAAGCTACTTGAACTTGAAGGAATAAAGATTTTTCAAAACAAAATAGTAAGAGCATAACCAAAGCTTAGTCTTTGGTTTTTTATTTTAAAATTCTGAATTCTTATTAAAAAACATTGTAAAATATACACAAATTATAAAAAAATAACAGGAAAACGTTCTCAAGAATCAAGATGTATTTGTTTTATTTGTAAAAAAAACACAAACAGTAAATCAAATAATTTACAAATTAGTAACATCAACCCACATAAAGTAAAATAAAAGAAAAAAATTATTATTTTCAATGAATAATGTTCATAAATTAAATACAAAGGTAAATTAGTAGGGAAATAGAACTCATATGAAGTAATTATAAAATAATACGCAATCCAAAATGGAGGGATAGTATGGCAAGTATTGCTAAAGAACCTATCAAAAAAACAGAAACAAGCTCATTAAGGTACAAGATTGATGACAAGCCTTCTCTAGGTGTAGCGATTCCACTAGCGATTCAGCACATAGTTGCTGCTTTTAGTGGAATAGTAGCAGTTCCTTTAGTAGTAGGTGGTGCACTAGGTTTACCGATCGATGACATGACATTTTTGGTAAATGCCGCATTGTTTATGGCTGGATTAGCTACAATAATACAAGCTTACGGGATAGGGCCAGTTGGTTCAAGACTACCATGTATCATGGGTACAGACTTTACTTTCGTGGGACCATCTATAGCAGTAGGCAGTGCGTTTGGATTACAAGGAATGTTTGGTGCTTCAATGATAGCTGCATTTGTTGAAGTTATTTTAAGTAGATTTATAAAACCTCTTATGAGAATCTTCCCACCAGTTGTTACAGGTACAGTAGTTACTCTTATAGGATTAACTATATTGCCGGTTTCAGTAGACTGGGCAGCTGGAGGATTTGGTTCACCAACATATGGTAGTTTACAGAATCTTTTGTTAGCAGGTATTGTAATGGTTATTGTAATAGTTTTAAATCAATGGGGAAAAGGTTTTATCAGTTCAGCATCAATTTTAATCGGTATTATTTGTGGTTATTTAATATCAATACCAATGGGATTATTAGACTTATCAGCAGTGAGTAATGCTTCTTGGGCAGCAATTCCTATGCCATTCAAATATGGAATTAAGTTTAGTATACCAGCAATTATAGCATTTATACCAGCTTATTTAGTTACAACTGTTGAGACAGTTGGAGACTTAATGGCAGTTGCAGAGGCAAGCGAACATGAAATAACTAGTGAAGAGCTAGGAGGAGGTTTACTAGCAGATGGTGTTGGCAGCTTCTTTGCAGGTATATTTAATGCTGGACCAAATACATCATTCAGTCAAAACGTTGGTATTATACCTATTACTGGAGTAGCAAGTAGATTTGTTGTAATAATTGCAGGTATTATCTTAATGTTAGCAGGTATTTTCCCTAAATTAGGTGCATTAGTTGCAATTATGCCAAATCCTGTACTAGGTGGAGCAGGGATTATAATGTTTGGAACAATAGCAGTAGGTGGTATTAAGATACTAAAAGAAGTTGAATTGACAAGAAGAAATATGTTAGTTATAGCAGTTTCACTAGGATTAGGTCTTGCAGTTGCTTTTAGACCTGCGATTTTAGATCATTTTCCTCAAGCAGTTAAAACAATTCTAGAATCAGGAATCACTACTGGAACATTTGCGGCATTGTTGTTAAATACAGTGCTACCTAAAGATAAATAAGTGAGTTAGTACAGAAGGCCAATTTTAAAGGTCTTCTGTTTTTTTATGTAGTTCCCCAATATATGAGCTTTACATAAAATAATAATATATAAAGTTGGGGAAGTGAAGATATGTTTTATAGAAGAAAATTAAATGTTAAAGATGAAAATCCTGTTGTATTTATTCCTGGCCTTTTTGGTTCTATGGGAAGAGATATAATCCCTGGTACCGGGGATTTTGATTTTGGTATGTCAGAATATATTTATAGGCCGCTGATCGACAATTTAGAAGATATGGGTTACAAAGAAGGAAAGGATTTGTTTGTTGCCCACTATGATTGGAGAAAAAAGAATATATATAGTGCAGAAAAATATCTGATACCAGTCATAAAAAAAGCAAAAGATACTACAGGAAAACATAAGGTAAACTTGATATGTCATAGTATGGGTGGAATTGTAGCAAGATCATATATACAAACACAATTATATAAACATGATGTACAAAAACTAATAATGATTGGAACACCTAATTGTGGCTCAATAAATGCTTACTATTTTTGGAGTGGAGGAATGCTCCCATATGATAAGATAGAAAATAATGTGTTCTACAGATTATTAAAAGCAGGATTTTTGTGGATATTTAAGCTTATTCATGGGACCAGGTGTAATCTAGAAATACTTCGAGGGCTTTTTCCGGTAGTTGAAGAACTACTTCCTAGCTATGAAAATGGAGACTATTTAATTTTAAAAGAAGATAACAAACTTGATAGATACATTCCTATTAGTAAAATGAGTATCAGAAACGACTTACTGAACTCACTCAATAAAAAAGCTAATCTAATATATAGATATGGAATAAAGACCTATCTTATAGTCGGATCAAGTGTAAAAACTAATTATCAAATATATGTTAAAAACTTTAACTCTAACTGTAATACTTGGAAAGACGGAAAACCATTGCATTCAGTTGAGACGCTATATGGAGATGGAACCGTAACTTGTAAGAGCGCTCAAAGTTTTGCAGGCAGAATTAAATATATTAATGGTGATCATATGAATATTTTGACGGATTCAAAGGAAATAATCGCAAATATTTTAATGCGCAAAACTGAAGAAAGCAATATGCGGATAGAAAAAGACAGGGTGGCTAAAATATACAGTATTTTGGCTGACAATATATCTGAAATACAGATAGCTGTCGATAATAAAAAAATAAGCATTAATAAAGGGAAATTTACAGTGAATGATAGTTATATAGTACGCAAAGTTGGTGAGAATATTTATTGGGTGATGCTTAAATCTATAACTGAAAATGAAATAGATTTAAAAATTTACCCTGAAAAAGATAAAGAGTCTCATGTACTAATACTTTGCGGAGAAAAAAATAATAAGATAACTAAGATAAGTGATAAAACTATAAAAAGTAAATTAGTTTTGACTTTGTAAGATTAAATTTCAGTATGTATTACTATGCAAGCTTGAACAATAAAAAAGGATTTGCTATTATTAAATGTGACATATGATATTTTTTATAAAATTACTAAAGTAAGTCAAAATGATGAAAGGAGCATGAAAATGAACTATAGCTTAAAAAAATCAGTTGTGTTGTTATTAGTTCTATCATTGATTATAGGAACTTTTACTGGCTGTATAAAAGAAGAGGAAGAACCTATTAAAAATGATGAAAATCAGAATATAACAGAAGAAGGTGCTCAGCTATATCCATTGGAGGTTGAAGACGATTTTGGATATAAAGCGACAATAGAGAAACAGCCTTCAAGAATTATTTCATTAGCTCCAAGTCACACTGAGATACTATTTAAATTAGGATTAGGAGATAGTGTGGTTGGAGTTACTACATACTGTGATTATCCTGAAGAAGCTAAGGCGAAGGAAAAAGTAGGAGATTCAATGACTGTTAATGTTGAAAAGATTATTGAACTAAATCCTGACTTAGTTATTCAGTATGGTTCTGGAAGTGAAGAGTCAAATAAAAAAATACGTGATGCGGGTATTACTCTTTTAAGTTATGAACCTGAATCTATTGATGAAGTCATATCAGTAATTGAGAAAATAGGAGATATTACTAATAGCAAAATAGCAGCTACAATGGTCACTGTAGATATGATGAGCAAAAAAGAATATATTGTAAATAGGGTTAGTAAAGCCGAAAAGGTAAAGGTGTTTTATGAAGTATGGGATGAACCATTAATGGCAGCGGGTCCAGGATCATTTTTAGACGAGCTTATTACCTTAGCTGGCGGAGATAATATAGCAAAAGATGCTCAAAGTGCGTATGCTCAATTTGATGTAGAGCAGATGATAGAAAGAAACCCAGACGTTTATATAACGGCCAAAGACAGTGAAAATAAAACTGTAGAGTCTATTAAATCAAGGCAAGGGTATGACATAATAAATGCTATAAAAAACGATAGAGTTTATATTTTAGAACCAAACATTATATCTAGACCTGGTCCAAGAATAGTTGATGGATTAGAATTAATAGCTAAAAGTATTCATCCAGAGCTATTTAAAAAATAGAGAATAACTTATTTTAAGATATTTAGGGGTTCAGTCTTTTGAACCCCTAAAATTAATATATAAACCGCTAATAAAAATATTCATAATTAATATGCAAAGTAGGGATAGGTATGATTTTAAAACTAAGTAGAAAAACTAAGTGGAATATTATTATAATAATTCTCTTTGTTGTATTATTCATAAGCGTTGCCTTTTTTGCTACTGTTGGTTCTGCTAATATTACCGTAAAAGATACAATCAGAATTGTTATGTCTAAAATACCGATTATAAACAGATTTGTTGATATAAGTGACATACCAAAGACCCACCAAATTATCATTTTAAATATCAGAATACCAAGAGTATTATTAGGCGTTATTGTAGGTGCTGCACTATCAAGTGTAGGTACTGTTTTTCAAGGGATGTTTAAAAATCCAATGGCAGATCCATATGTAATAGGAATATCATCTGGTGCTGCCTTAGGTGCAGGTATAGTAATAATCACTGGAGCAAGATTTGAAAGCATACCTGTTTCTATGATTACCTTAGGTGCTTTTATTGGTTCTGTAGTGACAACATTTATTGTCTATTTAATATCTAGAGTAAAAAACAAGGTTCCAGTAACAACATTGCTTTTGTCAGGAATAGCAATAGGACAATTTTTAACTGCGATTCTTTCATTCCTAATGGTAATATATACGAAAGATATGCAAAAGATAATTTATTGGACTTTAGGAAGCTTCTCAGGTAAAGGATGGGATGAGCTTCTTCCTATCGCTATCCCAATACTTACTTTGCTAATCGTTTTAAACTTTTTTTCAAGAGATTTAAATGTACTGTTGCTTGGAGAAGAATCTGCCCAAAACCTTGGTATTGAGGTAGAGAAGGTTAAGATATTTATGCTACTAGTTTGTTCGACAATTACAGCTATAGCAGTTTCAGTCAGCGGGATTATAGGTTTTGTGGGACTCATTATACCTCATACAGTTAGGTTAATTGTTGGTCCTGACCACAGAATTTTAATGCCTTCAGCAATATTTGTTGGTGGGATTTTTATGATATTTGCAGATTCAATAGCTAGAACTATAATATCTCCAACGGAGGTACCGGTAGGCATAATAACCGCGTTATTTGGAGGACCATTTTTTATTTATCTTTTGAGAAAGTCAAAAAACAATATCTAGGGTCAGGAGTGAATTAGATGAATTCAAAACTAGAGATAAAAGCCCTTAGCTTTGAATATAGTAGTAACTTGATTTTAAAAGACATTTCCTTTGAAGTAAAAGAAGGAGAGTTTGTAAGTATAATAGGTCCTAATGGCTCTGGCAAGTCTACTTTGTTAAAATGTATTACTAATATCAATAAGCCTAAGAGTGGAGATATTTTTATAGAAGGCAAAAAAATAAATGATCATAAAACAAAGGAACTAGCTAAGAAGGTTGCAGTTGTTCCTCAGGATACATTTATAGATTTTGATTTTACTGTTTTTGATATTGTACTAATGGGTAGAAGTCCATATTTAAGTAGATTTGAAAGGGAAACAGAAGAAGATTTTAGAATTACAAAAGAAGCACTGAAGCTTACTGACACTTTAGGGTTAAGAGATAGAAAAATAAGCGAACTAAGTGGTGGAGAAAGACAAAGAGTAATAATTGCACGAGCACTAGCACAACAGCCGGACATAATTTTACTAGATGAACCTACATCTCATTTAGATATTAATCATCAGATGGAAGTCTTGAATTTCTTAAAAGAGTTAAATAAGCAGAATAAGATGACACTATTGATAGTAATACATGATATCAACCTAGCTGCAAGATACAGTGATAAGCTAGTTCTGCTTAAGGATGGCGAAATACTTGATATTGGAACTCCTGAAGATGTAATAACTTCTGAAAACATGGAAAAAGCATATGAAATGAATATGCTTATCAATCATAATCTATTTACAAATAGTCCTCATATAATACCATTATGTTCAAATAAACATATTCATGAGAAAGTATCAAATAAGAGAGTGCATATAATATGTGGTGGGGGTACAGGAAGCGAAGTCATCACAACATTGGAAATGAAAGGATATGATATTTCTGTAGGAGTTGTAAACATAGGGGATAGCGATTGGGATTTAAGTAAAAAGCTATCGCTTAAGATAGTAGAGGAGACCCCATTTTCAGAAATAACTCCATTATCTTATTCGAGGAATATTGAAGAAATAAGCAAAAGTGATGTAATTGTGCTTACAAGTGTTCCTTATGGTAATGGAAACATAAAAAACCTTCAAGCTGCTCAACATGGTCTTGAGCTCGGGAAAAGTGTACTTCTAATTGATCAATATGATAGATATGATCAATTTGATTATGTTGAAGGAAATGCTAAGAAACTGATAGAAATGATGAAGGAAAAGGGACTTGTTGTAGTTAATAGTGTAGAGAGACTGCTAGAAGTAATATAACTATGGAAGATTTGAAAATACAAAAATCCGGTACATCATTTATAATTGTGTTTTTCTTTATAATGTATTAAATGGATGCACCGGATGATCACTATTTACATTATTTCCTGTTTGAGTATGCTGGGTTTATACCTATTTTTTTTAATATCTCATTAACTCTTATAGCTTTATCAAGAAGTCTCATCAAGAAGTATGCTATAATTATAGCATATTTCTTATGGCATAACGTTTAAATATCCTGTTACAAAATAATTATTAATTAAGCAAGCTCCATCACATACAGGGTCAAATTTACAGCTGCTACATTTATCAGCCCTATCACTACAGACCACTTTTCTTTGATCAAACTTTCTTATGAGATTTAGTCTAGCATTGTTATCCTCACCATTATATATATCACCAATAATAAACATATCACTTTTGCTTTACTACCTACCATTTTTTTACAACTGCATAGAGTATCATCAGTCCCTACACTTGCAAATTTACTAGCATCAATTCCACACCTGCAAAATCCTAATATATTAACCTTTTTACTTTTAAAATCTTCTTTTTTTCTAGCATCTTCAATACGATTTATTTTATAAAATATTTCATTAAAAGGCGAAAAAGATACTTTTCTTCCGTTTCTAGTTAGTTCAATATAATATTCTCCTAAAAGGTGCACTTGTTTTTTTAGTTCTTCTTTTTCACTCTCGCTCCATTGAGAGAAAACATTAACTATGTTAAATGCGTTATTGTATCCATTTTCGATAGAGAACTTATGATTATGAAAGAATTGAACGACGTTATCGCGATTAAAGGTCGATCTAAAAGTCATATTTGGATAATAATTTAGAATCAGATGAATGACTAAGTGAACCACTTACGGAAATGTCGAAAGCGTAGAAATTCCATCAAAACTAGGGGGTAGTCGTTTTCTACGAGTGAACAAAGAAAAGACGACGGTAGGATATATAGGAAAATAAAAATTCTAGGATTTGGATTCTATATATATAAGGAGAGGTAGAAAGTAGAGAGGTACTTTTCAGGGGCTGAGACATTCATAGTAGTGATGAAGTTTCTGTAATGGAAATATGGAATCACTTTCCATAAGTTTGAAGAAGACTTGTACAAAACCTAGAATCGAGTGAGTTCAGGCAGCTACTGCCAGCAACAGTTTTGACAGTAGAGAAACCTAAGAAAAATGGTGGAGTCATGAGACTGGGTGTACCAACAATAGCTGACAGAGTGGCTCAAATGGTAGCCAGAATGTATGTATAAAGAAAAGTTGAACCGATATTTCATGAAGATTCATATGGATATTGCTCAGAGAAATCAGCACTCGATGCGATAGGAACAGCAAGAGAAAGAACGTGGAAGTACAATTCAGATAATTTCAGAAGTATGGTTATTAGAGGTTTGATTAACTATTTTCGAAGATATGACCATCCACTATGAGATACATGATGAGGTTATAGAAAGATGGATTGTGAAGTGGCTATGTGTAACTTTAGGTGAGTTTAAAAGGTGAATGATAGGGTTGTATGAAGGGATATTTTTACATACGGTTTTGTAGTTCGAGGTCAAATTCCTCTTACTTACTTGACTGAGAGGTCGGTAACTGAACTAATCAGCTACCTTCTACTCAATTTAGCGAAAAAATAATTATTGACAAAAGCAGATAATCATAGTAAAATAGACCACGTGGACTAGACTTAGTGGTCTAATTGAAATGAAGGAGATGATTTTATGTGTTTAACAAGTCTTATCAACAATAAAAGATACCTATATCGATTTATGGGAATCAGTTCATTTATTGCTGCATTACTTATTTCTTTTGCCGATTTTATACTGGAATTTAATGAGGAATACGGTGTTTCTACCAGTTCAATTATAGAAACAGGCTGGGTGAACATGGCTCATTGGAGGTTTTCTACATCCATTTATCTCTGCGCTTTTCTAATCCCCCTCTATATACTGGGTTTTTGGCTTTTATATAAAGTATTAAGCAAGACCAACAAAAAAACAGCTTTGATACTTTTTATATTATTTTCTTATGGGGTTATCATGGGATCACCTTTAATCCATGGCTTAATGAGCATGAATGCCATTATCTATAAATTTGGTATAGCCAATGGATTCAATCATGAATTAATGAAGTTGCTCATAGAAGGAGAAATTACCAAAACAATTTTACCGGTATTCTTGATTCATTACACTGTAACATGGTTCATTGCACCTAGTATTTTGTTTGTACATATAATAAGAGGCAAAACACAATTAAAGCGTTGGACAGCTTTTTTGAATCCTTTAGTATTCTTAATTATAGGCATGATCGGTTTGAAAATTGCTCCGGGTCTATTTGTATATCTAACACCAGGTGCCATTAATAAAGGAAATGCAGCATTATTTCTATTAGTGACGATAAAAATGTGGAATTATAGAGGAGAATAATTGTTTCATTATAGTATAATGACTATATTATGTAAAGCATTCAATATCTTATTGGTGCAATAAGCTTAACTAAAAAAGGAAGGTTGATATGAGAAAAGATGATATTGTTCAAGTGGCGTTAAAGGAGTTTTGTCATAATGATTATGACCATGTATCCATTAATACGATTATAAAGGAATCAAAAACCAGTAAGGGTGTATTTTACCATTATTTTAAAAATAAAGAAGAACTCTATTTTCATATTGTGGATTTAATTATAGATGAAAAAATAAGATTTTTCAAGAAAAGAGAAAAACTACAAGAACAACCTAAAGCAGACTCAATTTTCTCTTTACTAAGACAGCAAATTGATAAATCACTAGATTTTTCTTTAGTTTATCCTGAATTTACCATGTTTTGTATTCAGGCAAGAAAAGGTACTAATGAAGGCATCAAGAAAAAAGTATATGAAAAGATGGAATATACGACAAACGAGTATTACGTGAATCTAATAAAAAATAATATTAAAAAGGGTATCATAAGAAAAGACCTTCCAGAAGAATTCGTTGTATCAATAGTAACCTATATGATTCCGATTTTTTTAGATTATGTTTATTCTCAAGGCATTGAGATATCCAGTGAAAATAACCATGTTATAAAAGAATATTACTTGCATTATATTGATTTTATGGAAAATGGATTAGGCAAATAGGTCCACTGTCTATAATGGGAAAGTGCAGTGAAGGTTATAGTGGATTGAACCCTGTAAAAAATGATGATATAATGCGGATGTTAACTATTCTAACAATCTTTGCAGATTATATAAGACTTCAAATCATAATCATAGGTCTGTACTACAATGATTTACAAGATAGACTGAGGAAAAAGTCGACTAGGTAAATTCAATAAGCTAGTAAGAAAATAGATATAGTATTACAGTCATTAGATTATTCTGTTATTGATTATAATCAAAAGGTATTTAAAATGAAATATAGAAATAACTGTTGTAGTTATTAAAACTATTCATTATTTTGAAAAATATAATTTAGTAGAGAGGAGGATGTTCAGAGAGATAACAATTAGGTGTAATCCCTCTGATCAATTATGAATAAAAAATATACTGTATTTAAAGACCTTGTGTTATTTATAGTATTTCTCATTATTGTTGCATCTATAATTAAATCTGTTTTCGGAGAATATTTCTGGATTATCTATTTATTTGGTATAGTGTGTTCTTTTATTATATTTAATGATTATAAAATAGTTATTTATGATGAAGAAATAGAGTTTTATAGCTTATTTAGAAAAATAAAAGTAATTAAGCTAGATGATATAGATAAAATTGAGATAGGTGAAATTAGGATAACTAGTGCTGCTTTAGGATCAAAAAGAAATATGTACATATATATAAATGATGAAAAGTATACTTTCAATATAGATAAGATAGAAAACGAAAATTTTTATAATGATATGAAAAAGCTTAGTGAAAAATATAAGTTTATATATGCACATGTAAAAAAATAAAATTAAAAGATTACTGAGAATTGTAGTAAAATAAAGCAGGCATTATAGCTAAGATAATTTTGCGAAACCATTGAAGCATTCTATATAAAAAATCTATTTTTCCTCTTTTATAATCCCCAAATATTCATCTGTACTATAATCAAATATATATCCTGTAATAGTATCAACTTTGTACTCTCTTATAATTTTATTTTTATTATTTGGCTGTGGTATCCAATGAGTCATAATTAAATAACCAAAAGCATATCCTGATGAGTTGATAATACTTTGTTCTGGATTTTCTTTTATAAGATACTTCGTTAACAACTCTGCAATTTTGGACTCTTCTAATTATATTCAAATTATTTTTGTCAACAAATAAATTAGTTTTCAAGTGATTACTAATATAGTCATAGACGGTACTATTGTAAGGGGCTATCACACAAGTAATATGATCACCATGAATGTTAATGTTTTCTTTAGGCTTAGTATCAAACATATACCCTCCGTTTTCATCATTACCTAAATGTGAAAGATTTAATGAAATATCTTTAGCTTCTGAAGAGTAGCCATAAAGCAGTTTTTGAGCTTGCTCTATTGTAAATCTATCTTTTTTTTGCCTATACTCTCTAATTTATAAGTGCTGCTATTCTTTTGCTCCTTATTGTAGCTAATGAATAGAAAAAAACATCAATACGCATAAAGTAGCAGTTCTATAATTCTTTATTAATTAAATCACCTTCTAAAAGCATAATGTTTTACTAATTACATCTACTGCACCATAATATGCCATAAATTAATATAGTAAACATTAAAATATTACATGAGAAGATGATTATTATTTAATAAAATGATAAATTTTTCATATGTTATATTACGCAATCTTAATAATTTTAAAGAGGAATTATGAGTATTTATATAGAAATAAAATAAATCTGAAAATTAAAAATATTCGCAAACAACAAGGAGGAATACCATGAAAAGTATCGACGTCCTAATACATAATATGAGTAAAGCTATAATTGGAAAAGAGAATGTTACTAAGAAGATTATTATCTGTGTATTATGCAATGGACACATACTACTTGAAGATGTTCCAGGTGTCGGCAAAACAACAATGGTATATTCATTAGCAAAATCACTTGATATGTCATTTAATAGGATTCAATTTACACCAGATTTATTACCATCAGATGTTACAGGGATTTCTATATACAACCAGAAGAATGGTGAATTTGAATTTAAGAGCGGACCTATATTTAATAATATCATCTTGGCAGACGAGATTAACAGAACATCTCCGAAAACCCAGTCAAGTCTATTAGAGGCTATGCAGGAAGGAAAAGTAACAGTAGATGGAAACACATATCTTCTTCCAAGACCGTTTATAGTGCTTGCAACTCAAAATCCCATTGAATATGAAGGAACATTTCCTCTGCCTGAGGCTCAACTAGATAGATTCATGATGAGACTATCTATAGGTTATCCTGATAGAATGAGTGAAAAAATGATAATTAGAAGATACAAAGGTGAAAATTTATTAAACTATATTAAATCTGTCTTAACGGTAGAAGACATATTAGAAATGCAAGAAGAAATTGAAAACATATATGTAGATGAATCTATTGAGAACTACATTATAGATATTATCACAAGAACGAGAGGTGACGAAAATATTGCTTTAGGCGTAAGTCCAAGAGGGTCTATTTCATTATATAAAGCTGCAAAAGGATTGGCGTACATTAATAATAGAAAATATGTAATACCTGATGATGTAAAGGAAATGACCATTCCTGTTTTAAGTCACAGGATAATAATGAAAGCTGAATCAAGAATAAGAGCTGTTGATGAGGTAAGCGTATTAAACAACATACTTGCTAGAGCACCTGTTCCAATGGTGAAACGAGATGAATAAAAGATTACTTGTCATTATATTAATATTGTGTTTAGTATTTGCATTATTAGTTGGAGGAAGATTTTTTTATTTCATGTTTTTCATAGTTTCATCAATAGCCGCATATTCGTATTTTTCAGTTAAAAATGTTAGCAATCAGCTAGTAGGGCTGTGCTGGATAAACACAAATACAGTTGAACGGGATACAAGTGTTGAAGTAAGTTATAAGATATATAACAGCAGTATGCTACCTATACCATACGTAGAGATTGATTATAATATTCCCCATAAGCTGTTCTCAAGAACAGTAAATGAAGATGCATTAACCTTGCTTCCATTTGAAACGATTGAAGTTAAAAAGGAAGTAGAATGTCAGCGTAGAGGAATCTACCATTTAGGCAATATTAAAATTACTATTTCTGATATATTTAGTTTAGTCAATAAGACTGTTTGTTTAAAAGATGATGTTATGGTAACTGTGTATCCCAAAATTTATGAACTAAGTAATTTAAGGCTTTTGGGAAATGAAAGCTATGGGTTATTAAAGTCAAACACCGGGCATGATGAAGACTACTCGAGTATTAGAGATATTAGAAAATACCATGTTGGTGATAGCTTAAAAAGAATTAATTGGAAGGTAACAGCAAGAAAAGGAGAGCTGTTTATTAAGAACTATGATATTTACAATAATATAAAAATCAGACTATATGTAGATTTTGATCTTGATAAATATTGTGATGATGCAGATGGGTTAGTAGAAGAGAAGATAGTTGAATGTGCTATAAGCATAATTAAATATACTTTAACAAGAGATATACCTATTGAATTTACAACTTATACAGAAGGTAGAATTAGTATGTATGGTAAAAACTTAAATAATTTTAAAGGCTTTTTAGAATTATTGACCACAATATCCCCACAGAAGAATATAAGTTTAAAGGATGTAATTGATTTTGAAAAAAAGATACTTCCGTTATCAGATACAATAATCATGATAACCCCTAGAGTAGATGACAGACTAGTAACACTGGCAATTTCATTAAAGAAAAGAGGACATAGTGTAGCGGTAATTAGCGTAGCTGACTTTAAAAAAATACAATCTTGGTATAATAATATAGCTTTGTTAGAGAAGTCAGCAATTGAAGCATATCAGGTTAGAATAGAAGATGATATTGCAAGAGTGTTGAGGTGATGATATGGACAATAACAGCAGCTATGAAAAAAGATTTAAGTATGAAATAGTAATAGCTATTTTTATAAGCTTTTTTATGACGCTAGTCTTATTAGAATCTTTAGATGTAGATAGCAGTATTAAAGTATTAGCAATAGTTTTCGTATCATCAATAGCATCTATTTTATGGTGGAGTATTGTATTTAAAAAGCCGATAATTTTTCCAGCTTTAGCTCTTATATTTTTAATTGCTCTTTTTATTATTAAAAACTATTATGAAATATTATATAATTCATTTATATATATGATGAATGATTTTATTAACTGGACAGTCAGATTTATTTCGGAGCTTACCTTTGTTCATGATGTTTATTTATCAATACTAATTGTATTAATAACATTTTTGATGTCTTTCATAGCCTTCCTGCTTGTTATAAAGATTAGAAAAACTTATCCCTTGATAATGTTAGGTACATTGTTCTATTTGTACGAATGGTTAAACTTTATAGACAGTGCAATGATGTACTATGGATTCTATATATTCTTTGTAATGGTGCTTTACACCGTAAGGCAATATAAAGAGTATGAATATCTTTGGGCATCACAGAATAAGAGAGTCTCTAAAAATATGTTTAAGAGAGTTTTAATAAATTCTATTACTGTTTGTATGATAGTGATATTATTTTCTGCTATACTTCCTAAAGACATAGAGCCTGTATCATGGCGGTGGCTAGATGATAAGGCACAGGAAGCGTTCCCATGGCTTGTGAACTGGAGAAACTCCCAGAAGGGTTCATCAAATTATGGAATGAAAAATGTGTTTGATATGTCGTTTACTCAGTTCCAAGACGATCCAAAGCGTCTAGGTGGACCAGTACACAATAGTAATGAGCTAGTTATGGAGGTGAAAAGTGATAACTCGTTATATTTAAGAGGTAGAGTAAAAGATTTTTATACAGGATCTTATTGGAAAACAACAGAAAACATTGGACATAGACAGTATTCAAAATCTAGAATATCGTTTATAACTGAGCAACAAAGTAAATTTGATACTGAAAGAATTACTATAAAACACAAAAACCTTACAACTTCAACTATTTTTAGCCCATATATACCTCGAATGGTTGTACTTGAAGATGACTTTTATTATTCAACAGAGGAATTTGAACTATATACAAATAATATTATTTTAAAAGAACAGCCGTATACAGTATCTTATATTAATCCAAAAATAGATTGGGAGCTGATTTCTAAGTCGAAATACAAACAGAATGATGGGGATAGATTTGATAAGTACTTACAGCTACCAGAAACAATTACTGAAAGAACATATAAGCTTGCAGAGAATATTACAAAATATCGAAACAGTGATTATGATAAAGTAAGAGCCATAGAAGATTATCTTAAGACTGTATTTAAATATACACTAACTCCACCAACAACGCCATATAATAGTGACTTTGTTGATTATTTTTTATTCGATTTAAAAGAAGGATATTGCACTTACTATGCTTCATCAATGGCAGTACTAACAAGGTGTATTGGAATTCCTTCTAGGTATGTAGAAGGATATAGAGTAATTGAAAAAGATGAAGATGGAATATATAATGTTTACAGCTCAAATGCACATGCTTGGACAGAGGTATATATTGATGGATACGGGTGGATGACCTTTGAGCCTACATCAGGATTTTCAAATACATGGCTAAGTGAGCAGAAAATAATTGATGAAAATGAGGTTGAGGAAAAGCCATCATCAGTAAATCTTTCAACAAGAAAAAGGAAAAGCTTAGAAGGATTAGAAGATTATGAAGTAGCTGAGGTTGATGTAGATAATAATAAAGATATCAATTCAGTCAAGAAAAGCTTAAGGTATAAATCATATATTAAAACTGCTGTTGTTTTTTTACTTGTATCATTAATTTCAATTATAATAATTTTTGTAATATTATTGAAGCGAAGTGAGAAACATTTAGATAATAACAATAGAGTTATAAAATATTATAGTTATATTGAAAAACTACTAAGCAAGCTTAATAAAAAAAGATTAGCAAGTGAGACTGCTTATGAATATTGTAATAAGTTTGATATATTAGAATTAAGTGATAGATTGAATCAATTAACCTATATATTTAACAAAGCATGCTATAGTAATGAAAAAGTCACTTCTGAAGAAGCTAATATTGCATATTCTATTGTTTGTGAAATTGAGAAATATATAAAGAAAAACGTAGGACTGTTGAAATTAACTATATATAAATATATAATTACTCTTAGGCAAATAAAAAACATCTAAAGAAAAGGTGATTTAATGAAATATAAACTTATAGCAATTGATATGGATGGAACATTACTTAATAGCCAACATGAAATATCAGAAAGAAATAAAGTAGCTATAAAGTCAGCTTCAGAAAAGGGTGTCAATATAGTTATAACTACTGGTAGAATATTTACTTCCGCAAAGTATTATGCTAAACTGTTAGGAATAACAACGCCTATAATTGCATGTAATGGAGCTTTTATAAGCGAATACAACAAAAATAATGTATTATATGATAATCCTATGAGATTAGATGATTGCATTGAGATACTGAATGCAGCAGAAGAACATGGTATGTATTGTCATCTATATGATAACCAGAACTTTTACGTAAGAGAACTAAAATATAGCTCTCGAAAATATTATGAATGGAATAATAGACAAAAGCCGGAAGACAGGATTAATATACATATAGATAAGAACCTAACTCAATTGTTAAAAGATAAAAAACCTGAAATATATAAAATGGTATTAATAGACGAGGATAAATCAAAGTTATCAAACTTTAAAGAAATAATTCAGGATAATAACAATATCGAAATTGTAAGTTCATGGCATAATAATGTTGAAGTAATGAACAAAGAAGTCTCAAAAGGTAATGCATTATATAATTTGTGCAAAATATTAGATATAAGAAGTGAAGAAGTAATAGCAATAGGTGATAATTATAATGATGCGTCTATGTTCAAATACTCAGGAGTTTCTGTAGCTATGGGTAATGCAGAAATCGAAATCAAAGAAATTGCTGACCTTGTAACAGATACTAATGATAATGATGGGGTCGGAAAAGCTATAGAGAATCTAGTTTTATAACTTTGACGTTTTTAAACTGAATAAATAAATGACCTATAATAAATAATAGATTCTAAAGGTAATACTTTAGGGTCTATTTTTATTAGGAGGGTGAGTAAATGAGAAGCAGAAGAGTTAATGAACCAATAGTTTCAATAACTAAAAATCTTAGAGAAGAGATGTCACTTAAGGAATGTTTAAACAATATACCTATGGATAGAATTATTAAAAAAGGTGATAGAGTCGTAATAACTCCTAATTGGGTTAAGGCTAAGCCTGCATATACTGGCACTGTAGTAGGTCCAGAAACACTTGATATGCTAATTAAAATAGTAAAAGGCTATGAACCATCTGAGATAACGATAGCAACTGGTTCTGGAGGAGACCCAACAGACAAAGTGATGAAATATGTAGGATATGATAAAGTAATAAAAAATAATGAGGTCAAATTTGTTGACTTAAACTATGGACCTTATGTAGAAATACAGTTAGATCATGAAAATCCTTCTTTTACAAAAATTAGTTCATTGTATAACAATTTTGATGTGTTGATTTCTTTTACACAGTTAAAGGTACATGAAGAGGCAACTATGAGTGCAGGGATAAAAAATATAGCTCTTGGATGGCCACCAGCTGAAATTCATGGGTTTCCTAAAAAAAACCTAGGTATACATGAAGACTTGCATGGATTTATTGCAGCTATTATTCAGAAAATACCTATTGATCTGACAATTATAAGTGTGGATAAGACTATGATTGGAACGGGTCCTTCAGATGGAAAGGCAGTAGATACTCCTGGACTAGTTATATCTGGTACTGATCCTGTTGCATGTGATGCTACTGCGGCACGATTGCTGGGGTTCTTACCACAAGCAATTAGCTATTTGTATAAACTATATCGTATTGGAGTTGGAGAAGCACAGCTTGAAAACGTTGAGATGAAAGGAATAGAATTGAAAGAAGCTGAAAAGATTTTTAGTCAAATAGCATATGGTCAAGAGGTTGTACTAGATAAGAGTGGAATAAAGCCTTTGCATGGTAATAGATAAAATGACATTAAGTTATACTATGCTATAGCTTAATGTTATAATTTAACTGGAGGGATAAATATTACTACCTTACAATTAACAAATTCGCTTATAAAAAACACAAAAGAAACGATTAGGCAATTAGTAAATATACATATGAGTGAGATGAAGCCTTATGTAACAAACAACTTGATTCTAGGGAGTTGTATTAATGTTGTAATTGGAGTAACAGGTATACTATCGGGTCAAATAATAGTTGGATTTACTCAGAATCTTGCCATGTATTTTTCTTCTAAGATGTTGGGTAATATGGTTGTAACATTAGATGAACAGGTAAAAAAGTCTGTCTTTGAGCTATGCAAACTTATAATAGGCAATTCATGTATTAGTTTATTTGATAGCGGGGTATCGGTTAATATTGTATCCATGTGTATCATTAATGGAGAGAACATAGAGTATTCAAGTATTGACCAGGAAATAATCTGTATTCCATTTGAAGCGCAACACGGTAAAATGCTAGTTTATTTACAATTATCAAATAGTAAAGATAAGTATGTTGATGATTAATAATTGACTTTATTAAGAAAGATTAGTAAAATCATTAACGTTGGCCTTAACGAAAAATGTAAATTGTATTAATAATATTGGAAAATAGGGGGAATGAAA
This sequence comes from Brassicibacter mesophilus, assembly GCF_050433385.1. Lineage (NCBI taxonomy): Bacteria > Bacillati > Bacillota > Tissierellia > Tissierellales > Thermohalobacteraceae > Brassicibacter > Brassicibacter mesophilus. Next base: position 354,804 of record NZ_JBNPXI010000001.1, on the reverse strand, counting down.
ATGTCTTTAAATATTGTGCTGGTAGAACCAGAAATCCCACAAAACACTGGCAATATTGCAAGAAGTTGTGCTGCTACTGGAGCATCACTTCATTTAGTAAAGCCACTTGGTTTTTCACTAGATGATAAGCATTTAAAAAGAGCGGGACTAGACTATTGGGATCTTCTTGAGGTTTATTACTATGATAGTATTTATGAACTTCTTGAGAAAAACGATGATAGCAAATTTTATTTTGCAACCACAAAGGGAAGTAAAAATCACTCAGAGCATAAGTTTGAGGATGGTTGTTTTTTGGTGTTTGGTAAAGAAACAGCGGGATTGCCTAAGGACCTACTTGCCAAATATAAAGAGCAAACAATGAGAGTACCTATGATTGACAATGAAAGAGCTAGATCCTTAAATCTCTCAAATTCAGTAGCTATTATTTTATATGAGGCTCTAAGACAAATTAATTATCCTAACTTGAAATAAATATAGTTAACTGCTTGTTTTTACTGGCATATTTAATATAGATTTTACAATTTTATTTATATGTTAACAAATTTAACATGGATTTAACAAAATGTGTCCTAATATGTATTATTATTTATATGGTGTTTTCATTGATAATCTAAATAACTTTTTAGGAGGAATAAATAATATGCAAGTAGCTTTTGGTGTTCTTGGTGGACTGGGACTTTTCTTGTATGGGATGAATCTAATGGGGACAGGCCTTCAAAAAGCAGCTGGTGAAAAGCTAAAGAAGCTTATTGAGGTCCTAACGAACAACAGATTCATGGGAGTTATTGTAGGTACTATAGTTACTATGGTTGTTCAGAGTAGTAGTGCTACTACGGTTATGGTTATTGGTTTTGTTAATGCAGGTTTAATGAATTTGAGTCAAGCTGTAGGAGTAATAATGGGAGCCAATCTTGGTACAACTATTACAGCACAGCTTATTGCTTTTAAACTGACAGATATTGCTCCTGTAGTTGTAGCTATTGGAGTAGCTATTTGGTTATTTTCATCTAAAAAGAAATATAAGGAAATAGCAGAAATAATGATAGGATTTGGTATATTATTTATTGGTATGGATTTTATGTCAAATCATTTAAAACCTCTTAGTAAATCCCAGACATTTTCAGACATACTTAAGAGTCTTAACAATCCATTTTTAGGAATTTTAGTAGGATTTGGTTTGACAACTATAGTTCAAAGTAGTAGTGCTTCCATAGGATTGTTACTAGCATTGGCAAGTCAAGGATTTATAACTATTGATATGGCTTTTCCGATTCTGTTTGGTGACAATATAGGAACAACAACAACTGCATTATTGTCAAGTATTGGAGCTAGCAAGACAGCCAAAAAAGCAGCACTTATGCATTTCTTATTCAATCTAGTTGGTACAATACTTTTTATGGTAGTTCTAAAATATCCAATACAAGAATTAGTAAGGTATCTTTCTCCAAATGACATACAAAGACAAATTGCAAACGCTCATACCTTCTTTAATTTAACAAATGTTTTTATTCAGTTCCCATTTGCAGGTTTTCTTGTTATTGCAGCTAATAAGCTTATAAAAGGTGATGACGATGAAGACGTGCAAGGACTTAAGTATCTTGATACAAGAATCATTGAAACACCATCTATCGCAGTAGGTCAAGCATCAAAAGAAGTATTACGAATGGGAAAAATGGTACAAAACAACTTTAAAAATTCAATAGATTCCTTTTATTTTAAAGATGAGAAACTAACTAAGAAAGTTTTCGAAGAAGAGAAAAGAATTAATGAGATAGAAAAAGAAATTACTCAATATTTGATACAGCTCTCAAATGCACCTCTTACTAATGAACAGCATGCAACTGTTACAACATTGTTTCATGCTATTAATGATATTGAGCGTGTCGGTGACCACGCTGACAATATTGCTGAACTCGCTCAATATAGGATCGATAACAAGCTTTGGTTTACTGATACAGCATTAGATGAGTTAAAAATCATGTTTGATAAAGTAGAAAACATATACAAGAATGCTTTGCTTGCTTTTAAAACGGCTGATCCAAATATAGCAAGAAAAGTTATTGGTTCTGAAGACGAAATAGACATAATGGAAAAACAATACAGAGCACATCACATTGAAAGGCTAAATTCACAGACTTGTCAACCAAGTTCAGGTATTGTATTTTTAGATGTCATAAGCAACTTAGAGAGAGTTGCAGACCATTCATCTAATATTGCATTATATATTTTAGACGCTATAGAATAGTACAAAAAAATGAGTTTATTCATGTCAATATGTATAATTAACAAATGCTAATAAAAAAATTATCGAAATATAGATAAAAAAAATAAATTAGCTATTGTATATAGAAAAATAATATATTATAATATGGGTAAGAAACAACTTTGATTTTTATTTAACAAAACATAATATGAATATAGCTGGGTGAAAGATGCGGAAGAGACCAATTTAATTTGGCGCCGAAGGAGTAAATTATATGCTTGCCACATATAGTGAAACTCTCAGGCAAAAGGACCGTGTTTTGACAGTACTCTGGAAAGCCAAAAGCACCGAAGGAGCAACTCTTGAAAAAGAAGAATCTCTCAGGTTTAGAACAGAGTAGAGAGGCACATAATAATGTCATCTCTATTCTGTTTTTTTGTGTTTAAAAATACGTTTTCATTAAAATAAGGAGTGAAGTATTTGTCTAAGATTTTGATTACAAATAATCCTTTAGTCTTTAAAAATTACTCAGCTGAATATCAAGTGGAATTTCATGAAGTGGGTTACTTGAAAATTCTTGAAATTGTAAGAGATAGGATACATGTTGGACATAAATTATTATCACATCCTCTATCAAGCAGTTTAAAACCTAATGAAACTCCATATAAGACAATAATCGTATCAAAAGATAAAGGTAGTTTAGATGTTGATTCAGTTATGATAATTGAAAGCAGTATACAGACAGCTAATAAATTCATTAAAGATATGAAAACTCCAAACTGGAATCAAAAAGCTTTAGATGATTTTCAAGCTGTTGATTATTCACTAATTCAAAACACTTTAAGTAGAGACATATAGTATAAAAACACTATCTACTGGTTAAATTTAGATTGATATATATTTTTAAAAATAACATATACTTGTTAAATACTCGATTATATGGGTATAATACAACTAAAAAATGCTAAGGAGTGGTGAAAATGGAAAATATCTATGACGTTGTAATAATTGGTTCAGGCCCAGCAGGTTTAGCAGCAGGTTTATATGCAGCAAGGGCAAAAATGAAAACGTTAATTCTTGAAAAAGAAAAAGCAGGCGGACAGATTGTTACTACAGAAGAAGTTGCAAATTATCCAGGTTCAGTAGAGCATGCAACTGGACCATCATTAATAGCTAGAATGGTTGAACAAGCTGAAGAATTTGGTGCAGAAAGAGTTCTTGATGAAATAAAAGAAATACAATTAAATGACAAAGTTAAAGTTTTAAAAGGCGCAAAAGGCGAATATAAAGCAAAAAGTGTTATCATAGCTACTGGTGCAAAACCAAGACCAATAGGATGTCCAGGTGAGAAAGAACTTACAGGAAAAGGCGTATCTTACTGTGCAACTTGTGATGCTGACTTCTTTACAGACTTCGAAGTATATGTAATAGGTGGTGGAGACTCAGCAGTTGAAGAAGCTATGTACTTAACTAAATTCGCAAGAAAAGTTACTATAGTACATAGAAGAGATGAATTAAGAGCAGCTAAATCAATCCAGGAAAAAGCTTTCAAGAATGAGAAAATGAGCTTCATCTGGGATTCTGAAGTTAAAGAAATCAAAGGTGATGGTGTAGTTGAATCAATGATCTTAAAAAATCGTAAAACTGGTGAAGAAACTGAGATTGTTGCAGATGAGAACGATGGTACTTTTGGAATCTTTGTCTTTGTTGGATATAAGCCTGTGACAGATTTATTCAATGGTGTTATAGATATGGAAAATGGTTATGTTATAACTGATGACAATATGAAGACAAATATACCTGGAGTTTTTGCAGCAGGAGACTGTAGGGTAAAATCTTTGAGACAAGTTGTAACAGCTACTGCTGATGGTGCAATAGCAGCTGTTCAAGCTGAAAAATATATTGAAAATGCATTTCATGAATAATAGTAAGATAAGTTAATTTTAATTAATTTAAGTTTAAAATAAAAAAATAATATTCTGGAGGGATTTCGATGTTAGCAGTTGATAAAGATACTTTTGAACAAGAAGTTTTAAAGGCAGAAGGTTATGTATTGGTTGATTTTTGGAGTGAAGGCTGTGAGCCATGTAAAGCTTTAATGCCACATGTTGCTGAGCTTTCAGAAAAATATGGTGACAAAATGAAATTTACTAAGCTGGATACAGGAAAAGCTAGAAGATTAGCTATATCACAAAAAATATTAGGATTACCTGTAATAGCTATATACAAAGATGGTGCAAAAGTAGAAGAATTAGTTAAAGATGATGCTACACCAGCAAATATTGAAGCAATGATTCAAAAATACATTTAGTATTTGAATTGGTAACTCACCTAGATAATAGAGATTATAAATTCTATTATCTAGGGTTACAATAAATATATGTTTTGAAAAACATAAGTGGAATATTAAGAGGAGGTGAACTCTATGCGCCTAGAATTAGGTAATGTTTTTATCAAAGATGTACAATTTGGTAGTGAGACAAAAGTAGAAAATGGCACTTTATATGTTAATAAAGAAGAACTTATTGCACAAGTAAGTGACGACGAAAACATAAAGAGTGTCGATGTAGAGTTAGCAAGACCAGGTGAGAGCGTAAGGATTACTCCAGTTAAGGATGTAATCGAGCCAAGAGTTAAGGTAGAAGGACCTGGAGGGATTTTCCCAGGAGTACTATCAAAGGTTGAAACAGTTGGTACGGGTAGAACTCACGTACTAAAAGGCGCTGCAGTTGTAACAACAGGTAAAGTAGTTGCGTTCCAAGAAGGTATCATTGATATGACTGGAACAGGAGCAGATTACACACCATTTTCAAAAACTAACAATGTGGTTTTAGTTTGTCAACCAAAAGATGGATTAAAACAACATGAGCATGAGAAAGCATTGAGAATGGCAGGACTTAAAGCTGCAACTTATTTAGGAAACGCAGCAAAAAATGTAACACCAGACGAAGTAAAAACTTATGAGTCTTTACCATTATTAAAAAGCGTTGAGAAGTATCCAAATCTTCCAAAGGTAGCTTATGTGTTAATGCTTCAAAGTCAAGGCTTAATGCATGATACTTATGTATATGGCGTTGATGCAAAGCAAACAATATCTACACTAATTAACCCAACTGAATTAATGGATGGAGCAATAATCAGTGGTAACTGTGTATCTTCTTGTGACAAGAATACAACATATCACCACTTAAACAACCCAATAATCCATGATTTATTTGAAAAGCATGGTAAAGAATTAAATTTTGTTGGTGTAATAATTACAAATGAGAACGTTTATCTAGCTGATAAAGAGAGATCATCAAACTGGTCAGCTAAATTAGCGGAATACCTTGGAGTAGATGGAGTTATCATATCTCAAGAAGGTTTTGGTAACCCTGATACTGACTTAATAATGAACTGTAAGAAAATTGAACAAAAAGGTATAAAAACTGTAATTGTAACAGATGAATATGCTGGAAGAGATGGAGCATCTCAATCATTAGCAGATGCTGATCCGTTAGCAGATGCAGTTGTTACAGGTGGTAATGCAAATGAAGTTATCGTATTACCTAAATTAGATAAAGTAATAGGATACCTTGAGCCAGTTAATACTATTGCTGGTGGATTCGATGGAAGTTTACAAGAAGACGGTTCAATTGTTGTTGAGTTACAAGCTATAACTGGTGCAACAAATGAAATGGGCTTCAATAAACTAACAGCTAGAGGATTCTAATAATATAGTATGAAATATAACAGAATAAATATGTGAAAGGAAGTGTAATGATGGGACTATTTGACGGTAAAAAAGTTATCGTGATAGGCGATAGAGATGGTATTCCAGCTCCAGCGGTTGAAGAATGTCTTAAGTCAACTGGTGCAGAAATAGTTTTTGCATCAACTGAGTGTTTTGTCTGAACTGCTGCAGGAGCAATGGACTTAGAAAATCAACAAAGGGTTAAGGATTTAACTGAAAAGCACGGCGCTGAAAATATGGTTGTATTATTAGGCGCTGCTGAAGGTGAAGCTGCAGGATTAGCAGCTGAAACAGTTACAGCTGGAGACCCAACGTTTGCAGGTCCATTAGCAGGAGTCCAGTTAGGACTTAGAGTATACCATGTTGTAGAACCAGAATTCAAAAACGAAGTAGATGCTGAAGTATATGACGAGCAAATCGGTATGATGGAAATGGTTCTTGATGTTGATGATATAATTAGTGAAGTAAGCGGAATAAGAAGCGAATTCTGTAAATTTAATGACTAAAAAAAACCCAAAAATACGAGAGGGGGGAAACTAATGAGTAAAATAAAAGTTGTTCATTATATAAACCAATTCTTCGCTGGTATAGGTGGAGAAGAAAAAGCTGACTACAAACCAGAAGTAAGAGAAGGCGTTGTAGGACCAGGACTTGAGTTTAGCAAGAATTTCGGTGATGAGGCTGAAATAGTTGCTACTATAATCTGTGGTGACTCTTACTTTAATGAAAACTTAGAACAAGCTAAAGCGGAAGTAATTGACATGGTTAAAAAATACAACCCAGATTTATTCATAGCAGGCCCAGCATTTAATGCAGGAAGATATGGAGTTGCATGCGGAACAATTACTGAAGCTGTAAAAAATGAATTAGGAATCCCTGTATTAACAGGTATGTATATAGAAAATCCTGGTGCTGATATGTTCAAGAAGAGCGTTCACATTGTTTCTACTAAAAACAATGCTGCAGGTATGAGACCAGCAGTTAAAACAATGGCTAGTCTTGCATTAAAATTAACTAGGGGTGAAGAAATAGGAACTCCAGAAGAAGCAGGATATATTTCAAGAGGGATCAGAAAGAATCTTTTCGCTGATAAGAGAGGTTCTGAAAGAGCTGTTGAGATGATTATCAAGAAGCTTAAAGGAGAAGAATATGTTACTGAGTTCCCTATGCCAGATTTTGATAGAGTAGATCCTAACCCAGCAGTTAAGGATTTATCTAAAGCTAAAATAGCTATAGTTACTTCTGGTGGTATTGTGCCAAAAGGTAATCCAGATCATATCGAATCATCAAGTGCTTCTAAATATGGAAAATATGATATAGCAGGGTTCAACGATTTAACATCTGAAACTCATGAAACTGCACATGGTGGATATGACCCAACATATGCAAATGATGATGCTGATAGAGTTATACCAGTTGATGTTTTAAGAGATCTTGAAAAAGAAGGAAGAATTGGTGAACTTCACAGATACTTCTATACAACAACTGGGAATGGTACAGCTGTTGCTAGTTCAAAGGCTTTTGCTGCAGAGTTTGCAAAAGAGTTAAAAGCTGATGGAGTAGATGCAGTTATACTAACATCTACCTGAGGTACTTGTACACGTTGCGGTGCAACAATGGTTAAAGAAATTGAAAGAGCTGGTATTCCAGTTGTTCATATGTGTACAGTAGTGCCAATATCATTAACAGTAGGTGCGAATAGAATAGTTCCAACTATAGCTATACCACACCCACTTGGAAATCCAAGTTTAGACAAAACAGAAGAAAAAGCTTTAAGAAGAAAGCTTGTTGAAAAAGCACTTAAAGCTCTTGAAACTGAAGTAGACGGTCAAACTGTTTTTGAACAGTAATTCTTTGCTAGCTGCGATTCGCAGCTGGCAGCTGCAAAGATAAAAATGGGTGATGTTCATTCATCACCCATTTATAAGGTATGATAGCTATATGCAGATATAGACTATGTTGTCTGTAGCTGCGAGCTGCGACTTGTTTGAGATTGTTTTTATGCATGTATATTTTTATTCTTAATTATAGATTAAGAATATTTTTTAAAATATTTGGAGGTGAATATTATGTCATTCCCAGTAGTAAAAGGTGCAGGTTATATATTAGTTCATACACCGGATATGGTGATTCATAATGGTACAACACAAACTTCAGAGAGAATCATCAATCCAAATTCAGATTATTTAAAAGAGTTACCAAAACATCTTCGTAGCTTTGAAGATGTAGTAAGTTATCCACCTAACCAAACTTATATAGGTTCATTAACACCACAAGATTTAGCTAAATATGAAATGCCTTGGTGTGAAAGAAAAATTGAAGGCGCTGATAGATTTGGTAAATATGGTGAAATAATGCCACAAGATGAATTTATAGGTCTAATGAAAATTTGTGATGCTTTTGATCTTGTAAAACTTGAAAAAGCATTTACTGAAACAGTAAAAGAGAAATTAACTAGTCATCCACTTATTAGTGATGAGTTAGTAGCTAAGATAAAAGATGGCGAAGAAGTTGCAGATATTAAAAAATTAGTTGAAGAACAACATGCTGAGCCAATATATCATAACAATGAATTAATTGGTTGCGTTAAAAGAGCTCATGAAATAGATATCAATTTGAATGCTCATACAATTTTTGAAAATCTAGTTGTTAAAGCATCAGGAGTTTTAGCGTTATTAAATTTACTTGATAAGAATAATATTGATGCAAATTCAGTAGAATATGTAATTGAATGTTCAGAAGAAGCATGTGGAGATATGAACCAAAGAGGTGGCGGTAACTTTGCAAAATCAATAGCAGAAATTGCTGGATGTAATAACGCTACAGGTTCAGACACAAGAGGCTTCTGTGCTGCACCAACACATTCATTGATTGAAGCTTCTGCGTTAGTACAAGCAGGTGTTTATGACAATGTTGTTCTTGTAGCAGGAGGGGCATCAGCTAAATTAGGTATGAATGGTAAAGACCATGTTAAAAAGGGTTTACCTATACTAGAGGATGCACTTGGTGGATTTGCAATACTTGTAAGCAAAAATGACGGAGTAAACCCAGTACTAAGAACTGACTTAGTAGGACGTCACACTGTAGGAACTGGTTCATCACCACAAGCTGTTATAACTTCACTTATAACAATGCCTTTAGATAAAGGAAACTTAAAAATAACTGATATAGATAAATACTCTGTTGAAATGCAAAATCCTGATATAACTAAACCAGCAGGAGCAGGAGACGTTCCAGCTTCTAACTACAAAATGATTGCAGCACTAGGAGTAAAAAGAGGCGAGTTAGAAAGAGCTGATGTTGCAACATTTGGAGATAAGCACGGTTTACCAGGATGGGCTCCAACACAAGGACATATTCCATCAGGAGTTCCATATGTAGGATTTGCTAGAGAAGCTATGTTAAATGATGAAATAAATAAAGCTATGATTGTTGGTAAAGGAAGCTTATTCTTAGGACGTATGACAAATCTATTTGACGGTGTTTCTATCGTAATAGAGAAAAATAGCGGTAAAGTAGATGATGGCAAAGGAGTATCTGAAGAAGAAGTTAAAAAACTAGTAGCAGAGGCAATGAGAGAATTTGCGTCACATCTATTAGGAAATTAGAGGTGATATCAATGTCAGAAAACATTAAAAATATCATTGGTAAGGTATTCAATGACATAGCTGATGCAGTTGAAACTGGTCAATTCGGACAAAAAGTAAGAGTAGGTATTACTGTACTAGGCAGCGAGCATGGTGTTGAGAACATCGTTAAAGGCGCTGAAGCTGCTCAAAAAAGGGACTCTTCTGTTGAAGTCGTATTGATTGGACCAAAGGTTGAAACTGAGTTAAAAATATATGAAGCTAACACTGAAGATGAGCAGCATAGAAAAATGGAAGAGCTATTAGATAGTGGAGAAATACAAAGTGCTGTTACAATGCACTATAACTTTCCTATCGGAGTATCAACAGTAGGTAGAGTAGTTACTCCAGGAAAAGGTCAGGAAATGTTTATTGCAACAACTACAGGAACATCATCAGCACATAGAGTAGAAGGTATGGTTAAAAATGCTTTATATGGTATAGTAACAGCTAAAGCAATGGGTATAGAAAGACCAACCGTAGGTATTCTAAATGTTGATGGTGCAAGACAGGTAGAAAGAGCACTTAAAGAATTAAAAGCTAATGGCTATGACCTAGAGTTTGCTGAATCTATGAGAGCAGATGGTGGCTCTGTAATGAGAGGAAATGACTTATTAGCTGGAACACCAAATGTAATGGTTACTGATTCATTGACTGGTAATCTACTTATGAAGGTATTTTCTTCATATACAACTGGTGGCGACTATGAAGCTATGGGTTATGGATATGGTCCTGGTATAGGTGAAGGATATGAAAGAACTATATTGATTCTTTCTAGAGCTTCAGGAGTGCCTGTTGTAGCAAACGCAATTTCTTTTGCGGCTGATTTAGCTAAAGGAAAAGTAATAAATATATCTAAAGCAGAATTTGCTAATGCAAATAAAGCAAAGTTTGCCGACATATTAAAAGGACTCAAAAAAGACACAAAAAAAGAAAGCAAAGAAGATGAAGGTGAAGTTACAGCACCAGAAAAAGAAGTAGTTACTGGTTCAATATCTGGTGTAGATATCATGGAGCTTGAGGATGCAGTTTTAGCTTTATGGAAAAATGGTATATATGCTGAAAGTGGAATGGGTTGTACTGGACCAATAGTAATGGTTAATGAATCCAAGCTTGATAAAGCAGTAGAAGTATTAGCAAAAGCAGGATATGTAACTAAAGAGTCTGATCCTTGTTAATGATCTTAAAAATCCTGGGTATATACCCAGGATTTTTGTTCTGTTGGGTGCTTAAATTGAATATATTAATAAAAGTAGGTTTATATAGTAAAGTTAAGTAAAATTAATAAATTTTAGTAGTTCTAAAGAAGGGTTTTCACGATTTGCATAGAATATATAATTTATTGCTGTAATAACATGTTACAGTAGTACATCAATATAATCTAAAGGAGGAGCTTTATGTTGAAGAAAATATTAAGTTTATTATTAGTGACTACTCTAGTATTATCACTAGCAGTAGGCTGTGCAGGTAGTGGGGAAAAGCTTACAGTTGGAATGATTACTGATACAGGTGGACTAGGAGACCAATCATTCAATGATTCAGCTTGGGATGGACTTGGAAAAGCTGAAAAAGACTTAAAGATTGAAAGAAAAGTTCTTGAATCTGAAACTGCAGATGATTATGGTCCAAACCTAACAAGTTTTGCTGAAGAGAAGATAGACCTAATAATAGGTGTAGGTTTCTTGTTTGAAACAACTATGAAGGATGCAGCAAAGCAATTCCCAGAGCAAAAATTCGCTGTAGTTGATGCAGTTATTTTAGACGAAAATGGACAGCCAATTCCTAACGTGGCTTCATTGACTTTTGCTGAGCATGAAGGTTCATTCCTAGTAGGCGTAATAGCTGGTATGACAACAAAAACTAATAAAGTTGGATACATAGGTGGAATGAAATTCCCTACTATTCAAAAATTTGAGTATGGATTTAGAGCTGGTGTAAAAGCTGTAAACCCAGATGCAGAAGTTATAGTAAACTATGCAGATTCATTTGAGGATTCTGCAAAAGGAAAAGAAATCGCATTAGCACAAAATCAAATGGGCGCTGATGTTATTTATCATGCTGCTGGTGCAGTTGGAGTTGGTTTAATACAGGCTGCTGAAGAAAAAGGTTTCTGGGCTATAGGTGTTGATAAAGATCAATCTGATTTAGCACCTGAAAACGTTCTTTGTTCTATGATAAAGAGAGTTGATACATCAACATTTGCTATAACTGAATTAGTTAAAGAAAACAAATTTGAAGGCAAAAACTTTGTTTATGACTTAAAAAATGATGGAGTTGGCTATAGTGATAAAGCTGGCAATTTAACTGATGATTTAAAAGATGCTGCTGACAAATACAAAGAAGCTATTATTAATGGAAAGATAGCTGTTCCTTCAACAGAGGATGAATTTAATTCGTTTGAAATACCACAAATATAATGTATTAATAGCCTAATTCTGTAAAATATGCGAAAGAGTTGAAACTATAAAATATTACGGGTATAATATTAGGGTCAGATGTATACCATCTGGCCTTAATTATATCTAAGGAGGGAATAATTTTGTCTCATGTTGTTGAAATGAAGAATATAACTAAGATATTCCCTGGAGTTGTTGCTAACGATAATGTAAACTTCTCTTTAAAAAAAGGCGAAACACATGTTTTATTAGGAGAGAATGGAGCGGGCAAGACAACTTTAATGAATATATTATACGGTCTATATCAACCTACTTCTGGGGAAATATATATAAACGGTGAGCTTAATAAAATAAAGGACCCAAATGTTGCTATAGAAAACGGTATTGGTATGGTGCATCAGCACTTTATGCTAGTGCCTCCTTTTACAATTGCTGAAAATATCATATTAGGTACTGAACCATCTAAGCATAAAGGTCTTAAATTAGATATGAAAAAAGCAATTAAAGATGTTATGAAGATATCTGATGAATTTGGTTTAGCAGTAGATCCAAATGCCAAGATTCAAGATATCTCTGTTGGAATGCAGCAAAGAGTCGAAATATTAAAAGCTCTTTATAAAGGTGCGGATATACTAATATTAGACGAGCCTACAGCAGTTCTTACTCCTCAAGAAATTGAAGAACTAGGGGTAATACTCGATAGCTTGAAAAGTCAAGGAAAATCTATAATACTAATAACTCATAAACTTAAAGAAGTTATGTCTATGAGTGATAGGGTAACAGTAGTTCGTAGAGGCAAAGTTATTGATACTCTTAATACTGTAGACACAAATACTGATGAACTGGCAGAGCTTATGGTAGGAAGAAAGGTAAATTTAGTAGTGGAAAAAGAAAAGGTAGAAACTGGACACACAATACTAGAAGTTAAAGGACTTAAGGCAAAAGATAACAGAGGACTTCCTGCTATACAAGGCATTGATTTTGAGGTTAAAGCAGGAGAAATTTTAGCGATTGCAGGAGTAGATGGAAATGGGCAAACTGAACTTGTAGAAGTACTTACTAGTTTAAGACCTGCTGTTGGAGGAAGCATAAAAATTAACGGAAAAGATATTACAAAAGCATCTACTAGAGAAGTTATTGAAAGTGGGGTAGGGCATATTCCAGAAGATAGACATAAAAGAGGACTTGTACTAAGCCACTCTCTAGCCGAAAATATGATACTAGGAAATCACCATGAAGAACCATTTAGTAAAAATGGCATTATGGATTATAATATGATACATGAACATGCTAAAGATTTGATTAGTGAGTTTGATGTTAGAACACCTAGCGAAGAAGTTACAGCGAAATCACTTTCAGGTGGTAATCAACAAAAAGTTATTATTGCAAGGGAATTAAACAGAGATCCAGCACTTCTAATTGCATCACAACCAACAAGAGGCTTAGATGTAGGAGCCATAGAGTTTGTTCATAAGAGACTTGTTGACCAGAGAAACAGTGGCAAAGGAGTATTGTTAGTTTCATTAGAGCTTGATGAAGTTATGGCTCTAGCTGATAGAATAGCCGTAATATATGATGGTAAAATAGTAGGAATACTCAATGCCGAAGATGCTACTGAGAAGAAGCTTGGTATCATGATGGCAGGAGGAAAATTAGATAGTCAGTAACAATAGAAAGAGGTGATATGATGAGTAATGAAAAAGATAGTAGACTTAAGATATTTATAGAAAATGTCAAATTTCCTATGTTGGCTGTACTTTTATCTTTTATTATTGGAGCTATTTTTATAATTTTGTCTGGAAATAATCCTATAGTTGCATATGGTGCGCTATTTAGTGGAAGCTTAGGTGGTATTAGCAGAATAGGAGAAACACTATTGAAAACTACTCCTCTTATATTTACTGGACTAGCTATTTCATTTGCTTTTAGATGCGGTCTGTTTAATATAGGAGCAGAAGGTCAATATGTAATAGGTGCAATTTCTACTGTAGCAGCTGCGTATATATTTAGAGACTTGCCGCCATTCTTATTAGTACTAATTGTTTTGTTATTTGGTGCTCTTGGTGGTGCTGTTTGGGCTGGGATTACAGGATTTTTAAAAGCTAAATTAGGAGTTCACGAGGTTATAACATCCATAATGTTAAACTACACGAGTTTACATGTAAGTAACTATTTCGTTAGAACTGCTTTGAACCCTTCAACACTTCAAGGGGCTGCGAATAAGGCTCATACAGTATTGATTCCTGATACCGCTAAGCTGACAAAGCTTAATGAATGGATAAGCGTATTCGGACACTCTAGTGTTCATACAGGTATATTTATAGCGATAATTTGTGCTTTCATAGCTTACCTTATACTATTTAAAACAACCCTAGGCTATGAAATTAGATCTGTTGGGCAAAGTCCACTTGCTGCTGAATATGGAGGAATTAGTATTACTAAGAACTTGGTGCTTTCTATGCTAATTTCAGGAGCATTTGCAGGTCTAGCAGGTGCTACTCAGATAGCTGGGCTAACATATAAGGTTGACATGGCTCCTGCATCACCTGGATATGGGTTTACTGGAATAGCAGTTGCATTAGTAGGTAAGAACCATCCATTAGGAGTACTAATAAGTGCATTACTTTTTGGAATACTAAGCAATGGTGCAAGAAAAATGCAAATAGCAGGTATTCCTCAGGAAGTTGTAGGTATTATTCAAGGAGTTATTATTATATTCATTGCAGGTGAGCAAATATTAAAATATATATCTAAAATTAAAGCTAAAAAGAGCAAATCTGAGGAGGTGGCATAGATGGTAGTAGTATTAGCTATAATTGCTTCTGCCTTAAGACTAGCAACGCCTCTTATATTAGCATCATTAGGTGGAGTTTTTTCTGAACGTTCTGGAGTGTTTAACATTGCTTTAGAAGGTATAATGATAATGGGAGCTTTCTTTGCAATATTAATTACAAAATTTACTGGCATGCCATGGGTAGGTGTATTAGGAGCATTAGTTGTAGGTGTTCTTACGTCACTTATACTTGCTGTTTTAGCTATTCATTTAAGGGCAGATCAAACAGTAACAGGAGTTGCAATAAATCTTCTAGCAGCAAGCTTTGCAGCATACTTATTAGAATTAGTATGGCATAGATCTGGTCAAACAGATGCAATAAAGAACTCTTTAACTCAAAATCCATTTAAGTTTTTAGAGAGTATACCTATCATCGGAAATATAGCTGCTGAGCTAACACCATTTGTTTACTTAGCGCTAGTAATGGTATCAGTTTCATATTATGTGCTTTGGAAAACTCCATTTGGTTTAAGAGTTAGGGCTGTAGGAGAGCATCCAAGAGCTGCAGATACTGTTGGTATAGACGTATATAAAATTAGGTATATCTGTGTGATGATAAGTGGTGCTCTTGCTGGCGTGGCTGGAGCTGCGTTATCATTAGGTACTATAAGTTTGTTTAGAGAAGGTATGACTGCAGGTAAAGGTTTCATTGCAATAGCTGCTATGATATTTGGTAAATGGCATCCAGTGGGAGCTTTACTAGCAAGTTTATTCTTTGGATTGACAGAAGCTATTCAGATTCAAGCTTCTTCAATTGGATTAGGCTTTATACCTTCAGAGTTTTTGCAATCTATTCCTTATGTTGCTACTGTACTTGCTTTAGTTGGAGTAGTTGGAAAGGCAGTAGGACCAGCATCAGGTGGAATTCCTTATGAAAAAGGAGAAAAATAGTATAACGAATTAAGTAAATTCTAAAAGGTTTTAAATCTTATGATTTAAAGCCTTTTTTTCATTAGTTAAGAAAAGTATATTTTGAATATAAAAGAATATAATATAATTAAAGAAAGATTTAAAACGAAAAGAGGATTTTATCAAAAAAAGTCGAAATAACTACAATAGTTTTGATGATTGACATCGTTTTCTGCTATAATGTTATTATAAGGGCTTATGATATAATAGAATGAGAAGCATGATATAATAAAAATCTTAAAACTGGGAGTGAGCCATATGAGGCTAGGTTTTGACTTAACATTAGAACAGGCACAAAAGTTAATAATGACCCCCGAATTGAGACAAGCCATACAAATGCTACAGTTCACCAGTCAAGAATTATGGCAATATCTAGATAGACAAGTTGAGATAAATCCTTTGCTTGAAATAGATGGTGATCAAAGAAATGAGGAAAATATTGAAGAAATAAATAGTAAGATTGAAGAAATTGACTGGAAGGAATATTTAGGTCAATATGATGATATCAGCTATAGAAACACAAGTAAAAATGAGAATAAGGAAACCTCATTTGAAAACTATATATCTGCACAGACATCTTTAAAGGAGCATTTGTTATTTCAACTACATTTATCAATTTTCGAAAATAGTGCAAAAAGAGTTGGAGAGTTTATAATCGAAAGTATTGATAAAAACGGATATTTGAATAATTCATTAGAAGATATTGCTGCTCAACTTGATATTGATGTATCAGAGGTTGAGAAAATACTTCAAATAATCCAAACATTTGATCCAGCTGGAGTAGGGGCAAGAGATTTAAAAGAATGTCTTTTAATACAATTAAAAGTTAGGGGAGTTACAGATCCTGATGTGTATGAAATAGTAAACAACCACTTAGAGGATGTAGCACAAAATAGGTTGTCTAAAATTTCTAAAACCTTGAATATTAATCTGAAAAATGTTCAATGGATATGTGACTTGATCAAATCTTTGGAACCAAAACCAGGAAGAGGATTTGCTCATGATAGTGACGACATAAAATATGTTACTCCTGATGTTGTCTTACAATATGTTGATGGTGAATATGTGATAAGTGTAAATGATGTAACAGCACCTAGACTTATTATTAATAACTTCTATAAGCAACTTTTGACTAGAACTGAGGATGAGAATATTTCAAACTTCCTAAATGGTAAACTTAATTCAGCAATGTGGATAATTAAAAGCATTGAACAAAGGAGAACGACTATATATAAGGTTGTTGAATCTATATTAAAGTTTCAACTAGAGTTTTTTGACAAAGGTAAAAAATCTTTAAAACCTCTTACTTTAAAAGATGTTGCTGAGGATATAGGAGTACATGAATCCACTGTAAGCAGAGCAACTAATGGCAAGTATATTCAAACTCCACGAGGTATTTTTGAACTCAAATTTTTCTTTTCAAGTGGAGTTGGAAGTGATGAAGGCGGAATTTCATCAACTAGTATTAAATCCATGATTAAAGAAATAATTGACAATGAAAATCAAAAAAAACCACTTAGTGATCAACAGATTGTTAATATATTAAAGGCTAAAAGTATAGATATATCTAGAAGAACAGTGGCAAAATACAGGGATGAACTTGGTATACCATCATCGTCAGGAAGAAGAAGATTTTAACAGTGTAATATAAAGATAGTCAATTTTTACACTTAATTTACTTTCTTAGTGCACTATTCTATTAAATTAAGAGGGTAAATTGAAAGAAAAAGTTGGCTATTTTTTTAAAAATATAAAAAAAAAACCTATAAGCTATTGAATTTTTGAGTTGTATTAATTATAATCTAAGTATAGGAATTTTTTATGTAAGTAGTGGGACGCAGAACAATAAACCGGGACTTTAAATGACCATGCATTGTTTATATTATAAATTACTAACATAATGTGCATAATAATGTTGTTGGGTAGGTTAATGTACGGTTTGTGCGGGTCGAATTCTGACATCTAGGACAGAATATGTCCATAAGGAGTGTTCTATATGAAAGATTTACTAGAATTGCAAAAAAAGATTATACCCGAAATGACTGAAATCTTAGAAAAGAGATACAATATATTGAGAAACATATATTATAATCAGCCTATAGGACGTAGAGCACTTGCTAATAGTTTAAATGTAGGTGAAAGGGTCATTAGGACAGAAGTAAATATCTTAAAGCAACACGGGTTATTAGAAATCGAATCTATGGGTATGAATGTTACAGAAGAAGGTAAACAGATTATAGATGATTTAAAAGAATACATACATAGATTAAAGGGCTTAAATTCTCTTGAACAAGCTCTAGAGAAGGAACTTAATATAAGCAATGTCTTCATTGTACCTGGAAACTCTGATATGGATAATCTAATAATAAAGGATATTGGTAAAATTACCTCAGCATTTATAAAAAAGATTATTAAAGATGGAAATATTATTGGTATTACAGGTGGAACTACAATGGCTCAGGTAGCGGATGAAATGGATCAAGAAAAAGGGAATAGGGATATTTTAGTACTACCAGCCAGAGGAGGACTAGGAAAAAATGTTGAAACTCAAGCAAACAATATAGCTGCTAAACTAGCTCAAAAACTAGGAGGTAACTATAAACTGCTTCATGTTCCAGATAATATTGAAAAAGACGCTTTAGCAACATTGCTTAGTATACCAGAGATTAAAGAAGTAGTAGATATTATCAAAAATATAAACATACTAGTTTTTGGTATTGGTAGGGCTGATGTTATGGCAGAAAGAAGACATTTAACTAATGAAAAGATTAATGATTTAAAGAATAATGGGGCTGTAGCAGAAGCTTTTGGTTATTATTTTAATACAAAAGGTGAGATTGTGTGTGAGACTAGTACAGTAGGACTTTCTCTATTTGATTTTAAGAATATTGAGACAGTAATTGGTGTAGCAAGTGGAGAAGAAAAAGCTGAAGCAATTATATCAATAAGTACACTGCATAAAAACATGGTTCTTATAACTGACGAAGGAGCAGCAAAGAAGATTTTAGAATTGGTTGATAATGCTACAATAAGTAGCTAAATATACTAAATATAATTAAGGGAGGAATTATGATGTCAATTAAAGTTGCTATTAATGGTTTTGGAAGAATTGGAAGAAATGTTTTAAGAATTGCTATGGAGGATAATGTTAAAGAAATCGAGGTAGTTGCAATAAATAATTCTGGAGACCCTGCAAGTATAGCACACCTATTCAAATATGATACTTGTTTTGGTAAGTTTGAAGGGTCTGTTGAAGCAAAAGAAAATAGCATAGTAGTAAATGGACATGAAATAAAAATTGTAAACGATAGAGATCCTGAAAAACTACCATGGGCAGAACTAGGAATAGATCTTGTAGTAGAGGCTACAGGTAAGTTTAGAGATAAAGAAAGCTGTTCAAAGCATATTAAAGCTGGTGCTAAAAAAGTTTTAATTACTGCACCTGCAAAAAATGAAGACATAACTATAGTTATGGGTGTAAATGAAAAAGATTATGACCCTCAAAATCATCACATTATTTCAAATGCTTCATGCACAACTAACTGTCTAGCTCCATTTGCAAAGGTTGTATTAGATAAGTTTGGTATAGTAAAGGGTTTAATGACAACAGTGCATTCATATACAAATGATCAAAGAATACTTGACGGAAACCATAAAGATCTAAGAAGAGCTAGAGCAGCAGCTGAATCAATTATACCAACAACAACAGGAGCTGCTAAAGCAGTAGCTCTAGTTATCCCAGAGCTTAAGGGTAAATTAAACGGTTTTGCTATGAGAGTTCCTACACCAACTGTATCAGTTGTAGACGTAGTATTCGAAGTTGAAAAACCAGCAACAGCCGAAGAAATTAACAATGCACTTAGAGAAGCAGCAGAAGGAGAATTAAAAGGAATACTAGGTTATTCAGACGAACCATTAGTATCAGTTGACTACAAAAAAGATCCACATTCATCAATAATCGATGGACTATCTACTATGGCTATAGACAATATGGTAAAAATAGTTTCATGGTATGATAATGAGTGGGGATATTCAGCAAGAGTTGTTGATCTTGCAAGATATATAGCAAATAAAGGTATGTAATTGACTAAAAACCGGATTAATGGCTTAGCTATTAATCCGGAATTTTAAACTATTTATCAGAAACTGACGCAAGCAGTAAGGAGGGTAAATATGCTTAATAAAAAGACTATTGAAGATATGGATATTAGAGGGAAGAGAGTTTTAGTAAGATGTGATTTTAATGTTCCTATGGATGGGAATGGTGAAATTACTGATGATAGAAGAATAACAGGTGCACTACCTACAATTAAATACATAATAGAGAATGGTGGAAAAGCGATAGTAATGTCGCATTTTGGGAGACCAAAAGGAGAGCCAAATCAAAAATATAGCCTTAAGCCAATAGCAAAAAGATTAAGTGATCTTTTAAATCAAGAAGTTACATTCGCAGATGACGATTTAGTAGTAAGTGAAAAAACAATAGAAATAGTAAATAGTATGAAAGATTCAGATGTAGTTTTACTTCAAAATACTAGATATAGAAAAGAAGAAGAAAAAAATGGAGAAGATTTTTCTAGAGAATTAGCATCACTAGGTGATGTTTTCATAAATGATGCATTTGGAACTGCACATAGAGCCCACGCATCAAATGTAGGGGTTAGCAGCCACTTACCTTCTGCAGCTGGTTATTTAGTTAAGAAAGAGATAGAAGTTATGGGTAAGGCTATGTCAAACCCAGAGAAGCCTTTTATTGCTATATTAGGCGGCGCAAAGGTATCAGATAAAATAGGTGTTATTGAGAACCTTTTAGACAAGGTTGATAGCTTACTTATAGGTGGAGGTATGATGTTTACCTTCCTAAAAGCTCAAGGTTTAGAAATAGGAAATTCATTAGTTGAAGAGGACAAGATAGAGTTAGCAAAAAGTTTATTAGAAAAAGCACAACAAAAGGGTGTTTCTCTTGTATTACCAGTTGATACAGTTGTAGCTAAAGAATTTAAAAATGAAGCAGAGCATGAGATGGTTGATGTAAATAACATTCCGTCAGATATGATGGGATTAGATATAGGAGAAAAAACTATAGAGAAGTTTTCTAAAATAATAGCTGATGGAAAGACTATTGTTTGGAATGGACCTATGGGTGTTTTTGAAATGTCTAACTTTGCGAAAGGGACAGAAGCTATAGCAAAAGCAATGGCTGAAGCAAGTGGTGTTACAATAATAGGTGGAGGCGATAGTGCTGCTGCAGTTGAACAGACTGGACTTGATAGCAAGATTACACACATATCTACCGGAGGAGGAGCATCATTAGAATTTTTTGAAGGTAAAACTTTACCAGGGATTGCTGCTATAGATGATAAATAAGGAGGGTATCTTATGAGAATACCAATTATAGCTGGTAACTGGAAAATGAATAAGACTATTAAAGAAGCTGTTGAATTGGTGAATAAGATTAAAGATATAACAAACGAAACAGATGTTGAGGTAGTAGTTTGTGCTCCATATACTGCTTTAAGCCAAATAAAAAAGCAAATAGATGGTACAAAACTTAAGCTTGGCGCACAGAATATGCATTGGGAAGAAAGTGGAGCTTTTACTGGCGAAATATCTGCTGATATGCTTAATGAAATAGGAGTTGACTATTGTATAATTGGACATTCTGAAAGAAGACAATATTTCAACGAGACAGATGAAACAGTAAATAACAAGATAAAAACAGCATTGGCTCACCATATAAAGCCAATAGTATGTGTGGGAGAAGCACTAGATCAAAGAGAATCAGGTAATGAAAAAGAAGTTGTTAAGAAGCAGATAGTAAAAGGCTTTAAAGATATAGAAGCAAAAGACATGACTAATATAGTGATAGCTTATGAACCGATATGGGCAATAGGAACTGGTAAAACAGCTTCAAGCGAAGATGCAAACGAAATGGTTTCTTATATAAGGCAGATAGTAGAAGATATATACGGAGTTGACATATCAGAAGAAATAAGAATTCAATATGGCGGCAGTGTAAAACCAGCAAATATAACAGAAATCATGAATCAGTCTGACATAGATGGCGCTTTAGTAGGTGGAGCTAGCTTAAAGTCTGAGGATTTTGTTGAACTTATCAAGTTTTAGTCCCACCGCTTACGATTCTTGCACTCTAACTTCTATAAATGAGAGTTAAGAATTGTACAGCTTATGGATAGATACAATTATAGACAGACAACAGAAATCTTCGATTTCTAGTTAGTTACTTACACAGAGTGTAAATTTGTGCAAAGAAAAAGCTCTATCTGAATTAAGTTTCACTTATAAGGAGAGGTAATAATGTCAAAGAACTTAGTAGCAATTATTATATTAGATGGCTGGGGTTTAGGAAAAAATTATGATGGTAATGCTATAATTAAAGCAAAGACACCTAATTATAAAAGACTACTAGAAAACTATCCAAGTACTTCTTTAGAAGCAAGTGGGTTATCAGTAGGACTTCCAAGTGGTCAGATGGGCAATTCTGAGGTAGGTCATCTGAATATAGGAGCTGGAAGGATAGTATATCAAGAATTGACTAGAATAAGCAAATCTATAGAGAATGAAGAATTTTTCTCTAAGCAGGAATTCTTAGATGCTATAGAAAAATGTAAGAGAAATAATTCGAAGCTACATTTAATGGGCCTGTTATCTGATGGAGGAGTTCATAGTCACAATACCCATCTATATGCACTAATTGAGTTAGCAAAAAAACATAGACTAAAGGATGTATATATTCACTGTTTTCTTGATGGAAGGGATGTTCCACCACAAAGTGCAAAAGGATATCTAAAACAGCTTGAAGATAAACTTAATGAGATTGGCATTGGTCATATAGCTTCAATATCAGGAAGATATTATGCTATGGATAGAGACAAAAGATGGGACAGAGTTCAGAAAGCATATGATGCTATGACACTTGGTAAAGGTGTAACGGGTGGTTCATCGGCAGAGATTATTAATAGCTCTTATTCAGATAATACAACTGATGAATTTGTTTTACCTTCAGTAATTGTAAAAAATAACAAGCCTATCGCAACCGTTGAAGATAAAGACTCAATAATATTTTTTAATTTCAGGCCTGATAGAGCGAGAGAAATTACAAGAGCATTTGTTGATAAAGAATTTGATGGATTTGAAAGATCGAAAAAAGTAAAAACTCATTATGTATGCATGACACAATATGACAAAACTATTGAAAATGTTATAATAGCATTTAAGCCTCAAATGTATCGAAACACACTAGGTGAGTATTTAAGCTCTCAAGGAATGAAACAGCTTAGAATAGCGGAAACAGAAAAATACGCTCATGTTACCTTCTTTTTTAATGGTGGAGTGGAAAAACCTAGCGATGGTGAGGACAGAGTGCTCATACCTTCTCCCAAAGTTGCAACATATGACTTGAAACCCGAAATGAGTGCTATTGAAGTAAAAGATGAAGTGCTTAATAGACTTAGAAGTAAACAGTATGATTTTATGGTGCTTAATTTTGCAAATCCAGATATGGTAGGGCATACTGGAGATATAGAAGCTACTATTAAAGCTATTGAAACAGTAGATGCTTGTCTCGGAGAAATAGTTAAAGAAATTCAAAACATAGGTGGTAAGGCTCTAGTTACTGCTGATCATGGAAATGCAGAAGAGATGAAAGACGAAGATACAGGTGACAAACTTACAGCTCATACTACTCATAAAGTACCTTGTATTATCATTGGTGAAGGTGATATTAAATTAAGGGAAGGTATACTAGCAGATATAGCCCCAACGCTTTTAAACATGATGAACATTGAAATTCCCCGGGAAATGACAGGAAATTCGCTAATTATAAGAAAATAACTTAAAAATTTGTATGTTTGAAAAATACGAGGAGGTAAATACTATGACTATGATAACTGACATATATGCAAGAGAGATACTTGATTCAAGAGGAAATCCAACTATTGAAGTTGAGGTTTGGACCGAAAGTGATGCTTATGGTAGAGCAGCAGTGCCTTCAGGAGCTTCTACAGGAGCATTTGAAGCAGTAGAGTTAAGAGACGATGATAAAAATAGATATTTAGGAAAAGGTGTAATGAAGGCTGTAGATAATGTAAATGAAATAATTGCACCTGAAATAATTGGAATGGATGCATTAGATCAAGTAGGTATAGACATGAGAATGATAGAATTAGATGGAACAGAGAACAAAGGAAAGTTAGGAGCTAATGCAATATTAGGTGTTTCTATGGCAGTAGCAAAAGCTGCGGCAGATGCACTTGGTTTACCGTTATATCAATACTTAGGTGGGGTTAATTCAAAAACCTTACCAGTTCCTATGATGAACATACTAAATGGCGGAAAGCATGCCGATAATAACGTAGACATACAAGAATTTATGGTAATGCCAGTTGGTGCTTCAAACTTTAGAGAAGCATTAAGAATGGGGGCAGAAATATTCCATAATCTTAAGAAGGTTTTAAAAGATAAAGGTCTAAATACTGCAGTAGGAGATGAAGGTGGATTCGCACCAAACTTAAAATCAAATGAAGAAGCATTAGCTACTATTGTTGAAGCAATTGAAAAGGCAGGCTACAAGCCAGGAGAAGATGTATATCTAGCTTTAGATGTTGCAGCTACTGAGCTTTATGACAAGAATACTAAGATATATAAATTGGCTGGAGAAGGTAAAGAGCTTACATCAATACAGTTAATAGAATTCTATACAAGTTTAGTTGATAAATATCCTATAATTTCAATAGAAGATGGGCTTGATGAAGAAGATTGGGAAGGATGGAAGCTTATAACTGAAAGACTAGGAGCTAGAGTTCAGCTAGTAGGTGATGATTTATTTGTTACTAATACTAATAGATTAGAAAGTGGTATTAAAAAAGGAGTAGCTAACTCAATACTTATTAAGCTAAATCAAATAGGAACTATCACAGAAACTCTTGACGCTATAGAAATGGCTAAAAGAGCAGGATATACGGCAGTTATATCACATAGATCAGGTGAAACTGAAGACTCAACTATAGCTGATCTAGTTGTTGCAGTAAATTCAGGACAAATAAAAACTGGTGCACCATCTAGATCCGATAGAGTTGCTAAATATAACCAATTACTTAGAATAGAAGATATGCTAGGTGAAGTAAGTCAGTATAGAGGCAAAGAAGTTTTTTATAATATTAAAGAAAGATAAATTAAGCATAAACGTATGATATTTGGACATAAACCGAATAATATAGGTATAGTAAGACCTATATTATTCGGTTATTAATTGTAAAGAAGTAAATACTTGTTGATTTTATAATATTACTATGTTAAAATAATTTTGTTTATTACAAGACGGGAGGTGGAAATATGAATATATTATTTACAGTACTTATTGTCCTATCAAGTTTAGCACTTATAGCTAGTATATTATTGCAATCAGGAAAAAGCGCAGGTCTATCAGGAACTATAGGTGGTGGCGCAGAGAGCATATGGGGGAAAAACAAAGGCAGAAGCTACGAAGGATTACTTAGTAAGCTTACAACTATCTCAGCAATAGTATTTGTAATATCTGCATTAGTTCTTACAGCATTACAATAAAACTCAATATCACCAAGGAGGTAATCAGATGAACACATTCGTAATATTAGCACCAATAGTTGGTGTTATTGCTTTGTTATTTGCGCTGTATAAAGCATCGGTAATTAACAAAGTTGATGTAGGTACCGAAAGAATGAAAGAGATTTCATCTTACATTCAAGACGGAGCTATGGCTTTCTTATCAAGAGAATATAAGACATTAGCAATTTTTGTTGTTGTATTATTTATTGTTCTTGCAATAGGTATAGATATATTGACTGCAGTATGTTTCTTAATCGGAGCTGTATTCTCAGCACTAGCAGGATTTTTCGGCATGAAAGTGGCTACTAAAGCTAACGTAAGAACTGCTAACGCAGCTAAAGAATCAGGAATGAATCAAGCATTAAACGTTGCGTTTTCAGGTGGAGCAGTAATGGGAATGTCTGTTGTTGGATTAGGTCTATTAGGAATTGGAACATTATATATGATAATAGGCGATCCAGCTATCATAACTGGTTTTGGACTTGGTGCTTCATCAATAGCTCTTTTTGGACGTGTTGGTGGAGGCATATATACAAAAGCTGCTGACGTCGGAGCTGACTTAGTTGGTAAGGTTGAAGCTGGTATTCCAGAAGATGACCCAAGGAACCCAGCAGTTATTGCTGATAACGTTGGAGACAATGTTGGAGACGTTGCTGGTATGGGAGCTGACTTATTTGAATCATATGTTGGTTCAATTATTTCTGCTATAACATTAGGTATAGTAGCTTTTGATGTTAATGGAGCAATATTCCCATTATTATTGGCTGCTACAGGTATTGTAGCATCAATAATAGGTACATTTTTTGTTAAAGGAAAAGAAGGTTCAGACCCACATAAAGCACTAAACATGGGTACTATGGCTAGTGCACTTTTAACAATAGTAGTTGCATTTTTCTTAAGTAATTCTTTATTAGGTTCATACAAACCATTTATTGCAATAGTTGCAGGTTTAGCAGTAGGTTTAATTATAGCTAGATTTACTGAGTATTATACTTCAGGAGATTATAAACCAGTTCAAGGGATTGCAGATGACTCTGAAACTGGAAGCTCTACAAACATAATAGGTGGATTATCAGTGGGGATGATGTCTACTGCATGGCCTATTATAGTTATTGCAGCAGGCATATTAGTTGCATTCTATGCTGCTGGAGGAGCAGCAGATACTACGCAAGGATTATACGGTATAGCACTTGCAGCAGTAGGTATGTTATCAACAGCAGGTATGACAATAGCAGTAGATGCTTATGGTCCTATTGCTGATAACGCTGGTGGTATCGCAGAAATGAGTGAATTACCTAAAGAAGTTCGTAAAGTAACTGATAAATTAGATGCTGTTGGTAATACAACTGCAGCTATAGGTAAAGGATTTGCTATAGGTTCAGCTGCATTAACAGCTTTAGCATTATTTGCTTCTTATACACAAGCAGTAAATCTATCAAGCATAGATTTAACAAGACCAACTGTAATAGCAGGTTTATTAATAGGTGGTATGTTACCATTCCTATTCTCAGCTATTACTATGAAAGCTGTTGGAAAAGCAGCATTTAGTATGATTGAAGAAGTAAGAAGACAATTTAAAACTATTCCTGGATTAATGGAAGGAAAAGCTAAGCCAGACTATAGAAACTGTGTTGATATAAGTACAACAGCAGCGTTAAAAGAAATGATGATACCAGGATTAATTGCAGTGTTAGCACCTGTAGCTACTGGTATAATCTTAGGAACAGAAGCTTTAGGTGGACTGTTAGCTGGTGCACTAGTAACTGGAGTTCTTATGGCTATATTTATGGCTAACGCTGGTGGAGCATGGGATAATGCTAAGAAGTACATCGAAGAAGGCAATCACGGTGGAAAAGGTAGCGAAGCTCACAAAGCAGCAGTTGTTGGTGATACAGTAGGGGACCCATTCAAAGATACATCAGGACCATCTATTAATATTCTTATTAAGCTTATGACAATAGTTGCTCTAGTATTTGCGCCATTATTCTTAAAAGTTGGTGGATTACTAGTAAACCTATTCTAGAACATAAATTACATTAAGAGAGAGACAATTCAGATGAATTGTCTCTTTTAAATTACAGTATAATTTTATAATAGGATATGCTAACTTCACGAGTTGTGGTATAATTATTAGAGTTCTGATATAATCTTATATGAAAAATGCATAGTTTTTTTAGTTAAGTATAGTCATACTTAGTATATGTTAAATATAATAATAGAGTAAATAAGATAATAATTAGATAGGATGGTACATATGAAAATAGATATTGATGATATAGGCGTTAACTACATATGTGAAGGAGAAGGAGAAAATATCCTTATAGTACATGGATGGGGTGCTAATATAGATACTGTTATGCCTATATTTAACCACTTGAAAGATCGATTTAAAGTATACGCTATTGATTTACCTGGCCACGGAAAGAGCGATCAACCTAAAGACGTATGGAATTCATATGACTTTGCTGATATAACAAAAAAATTTATTGATGCTATGAATATGAAAGAAGTAATTCTTATAGGACATTCACATGGTGGTAGAGTATCTATTATATTAGCGAATAAATATCATGAACTTATAAAAAAAATGATCTTAATAGATAGTGCAGGTCTTATCCCTAAAAGGACTATAAAATACTATTCTAAGGTCTATACATTTAAGACATTGAAGTTTCTGTATAACAATATGTTTTTCTGGACAGATAGCAAGGAGCGGATGGAGAAGTTTTATAAAAAGTTTGGATCAACTGATTATAGGGAGGCTTCAGGTATAATGAGAAAGATAATGGTAAGAGTAGTTAACGACAACTTAAGACCATTGTTAGGTGGAATAAAAGCTTCTACTTTATTGATATGGGGAAGAGACGATGATGCAACACCTTTATATATGGGAGAAATCATGGAAAAAGAGATAAAAGGAAGTGGTCTTGTAGTACTTGATAATGCTGGACATTATTCTTATCTAGATCAATACAGTAGATTTAAAGTTATTATTGATAGCTTTTTAAGTTCAAAATAAAATTATATCATTAATAATGAGAAGTATAAAAAAGTAGGCAATTAGGGAGAGTGAAATAAATGAGTGGAATTAGCGGCTTAATGACGGCAGGAGTTGCAATATTAACCATTTTAGTGTGGGGAACTGCATTTTACTTAAGAAGTAGATTTATGCTTCATATGATGCAACTTGAAGGATATAAAAATAACAATTATTTGAATTGGATAAAGGAATTTAGATATAGGGTTTTCACAAGTAAAATGAATTTAATTGTTGCAGTTTCATTAGTTCTAGGTATTGTAACTTTAGCTACTAATGGGATTATGGCAAAATTAATTTATCCTGTTTTGTGGTCTATATTGATTATTTTATCTATAGATTTTAAAAAAGAAAAAGCTAAAAAAGATTTGATATATACAAAAAGAGCGCAAAGACTTTTAGCTTCATTGATTATAGTATGTTTAGTTTTTCTTGGAATATTCTTGACTGTATACAGTCTGATAGTTAGTAGATTTGTTGAATACTATGCAATAATTCTTATGTTTGCAGCATTATTATATTATTTTATACCGTATGTGTTATATCTAGGGAATATAGCAGTTGCCCCTGTTGAGAAAAGTGTAAATAAACATTTCTTTGATATGGCTTATAATAAAGTAAGAAGCTTTGAAGACTTAAAAATAGTAGGTATAACCGGAAGTTACGGTAAGACTAGTACAAAGTTTGTAACTGCAAAGATATTAGAGGAAAAATATAATGTACTTAAAACCCCAGAAAGCTATAATACACCAATGGGAGTTAGTAAAGTAATAAACAATACTCTAAACGATGAGTATGAGGCATTTGTCGTAGAAATGGGCGCTAGAAATGTAGGTGATATTAAGGAGATGGCTGAGCTAGCTAATCCACAGATAGGAATCATTACTTCAATTGGACCTACACATTTAGATACATTTATAAATATAGATAATATTATGAAGACAAAATATGAGTTGATAGAGGAATTACCTGCTGATGGAATTGCAATATTCAACTATGATAATCAATACGTTAAAAAGCTTGCTGACAAAACTTTTAAAGAAAAGATACTGTATGGTATGGAGGAAGTAGAGAGCCTAGACCTGTTCGCGTTAGATATTCAGGTAAATGAAACTGGTTCAACATTCATATTAAAAGATAAAGAAGGAAATTCTATTGAATGTAGAACAAAGTTACTAGGGAGGCATAATATAGCAAATTTATTAGCGGGTGCTGCAGTAGGAAAAGCATTAGGTTTGAGCTTAGAGCAGATATCTAAAGGTATAGAAAAGGTTGAGCCAGTGCCTCACAGATTGCAGTTAATTAATCCAGGTACAGGTGTTATAATTATTGATGATGCATTTAATTCCAATCCAGTAAGCTCAAAAGCAGCATTAGAGGTAATAAGCCAATTTAAAGATGGAAGAAAAATAATAGTAACTCCTGGAATGGTAGAGCTTGGCGAGCAAGAAGAAGAAGCTAATAGACAATTTGGAAGATATATATCAGAAGCATGTGATTATGTAATATTGGTAGGCAAGAATAGAACTAAGCCAATATATGAAGGAATAGTTGAAAAAGGATTTAATAATGATAATATTTTTGTTGTGAGTAGCTTAGATGAAGCATCAAAAGTATTACAGACAATAGTAAAACCTAAAGATGTAGTATTATTTGAAAATGATCTACCAGATACCTATAATGAATAAAAAGCAATATTCGTACCTGATATGATAAAGCATATTTAATTTAAATGAAGAATGGAGGATCTGTATGAAGAAAAAAGTAGGTGTGTTTTTCGGTGGACGTAGTGTTGAGCATGAAGTATCGGTTATTACAGGTATGCAGATAATTGAAAACATTGATAAAACAAAATATGAGGTTGTACCAGTGTATATAGATAAAGAAGGTAAATGGTATACTGGTGAAGCATTAATGAACTTTAAAAACTTTAAGAATAATAACCTAAAAAATCTGAAAGAAGTCATATTAACTCCTGTATATAATGATAATAAGATATATTCTCATCCTGAGACTATAGGTTTCTTAGGGAAGAAGCTTGTAGAAGATATTGATGTCATATTTCCAGCACTTCATGGAACAAATGGTGAAGATGGTTCACTACAAGGAGTATTTGAACTACTTAACTTACCATATGTAGGTGGTGGAGTATTAGCCTCATCAGTAGGTATGGATAAGATATTGATGAAGGATGTATTTAAATCGTACAATCTTCCAATAGTTGACTATATGTGGTTTTTCAGAAAAAGATGGTATAGTGAGAAGGATAGCATAATAAATGAAATTGAAAGCAAGCTAGGGTACCCTGTGTTTGTAAAACCAGCTAATCTTGGTTCTAGTGTTGGTATATCAAAAGCAAAAGATAGAGAGAAGTTAATTGATGCTATTGAAATAGCTATTAGGTACGATAGAAAGATTATAGTTGAACAAAGTATAGAAAACCCTAGAGAAATAAACTGTGCAGTAATAGGATATGAAGATAAAGTGAAAGCATCGTTATGTGAAGAACCAGTTGGTTGGAAAGATCTATTAACATATGAAGATAAATATGTTAATAGTAATACTAAAGGAAGCAAAATCGGAGGAAGAAACATACCAGCTGATTTGCCAGCAGATATAACAGAAAAGATACAAGACCTTGCAAAAAAAGCTTTTATGTCTATTGATTGTAGAGGAAATGCTAGAATAGATTTTTTACTTGATGATGCTGGCAACGTGTATGTGAATGAAATAAATACTCTTCCAGGTTCAATTGCATATTACTTATGGGAACCTATGGGAATATCTTTTAAAGAACTTATAACTGAAATGCTAGAAATAGCTATTGAAGCTCATAAAGAAAAGAATGAAAATATGTACTCTTATGATGTTGATTTGTTTAAGAGAATTGAATTTGGCGGAAAAGCTAAAAAAGTATAATAACTAATTTTAGAGCGAAAAGACATGAATATTACGAAATGAGCCTCCTAAAGTAGATGCAGCAAAATGGCTGTGATAAAAATTTACTTTAGGAGGTTCTAATATTTCTAATTCGTGTCTTTTTTTATAACCTTATATTATGCTATAATATGGAATAAGACATAGAACACAGAATATTTAATCAGTTATGCAGAGTCAAATTGAAATTCAAAAAAATCAAATGAGCATTAATAAAAAAACACAAAGGAGGTAATTCTATGAATAGGGACATTGCTTTAAAACATGTTAAAGAGAATATAAAGAATAAAAACCTATTAAAGCATATGTATGCAACTGAAGCAATCATGAGAGGATTAGCTGAAAGATTTGAAGAAGATGCTGATACATGGGGTATTGCAGGGTTGGTTCATGACATAGACTATGATAAAACTGTAGATGACCCACAGAGACATAGTATAGTTGGAGGTGAAATTCTTAAGAAGCTTGGATACTCTGAGGATATAGTATATGCTGTAAAAGCTCATAATGAGGTTCATGGTCTAGAACGAAAAGATTTGATTGATAAGGCGTTATATAGTTGTGATCCACTAACAGGATTAATTGTAGCTGCTGCATTGATTTCTCCTGAAAAGAAGCTAGATTTAATTGATGAGCAATTTGTGTTAAACAGATTTAAAGAAAAGACTTTTGCAAGAGGTGCGAATAGAGAACAAATCAATGCATGTAAAGAATTTGGATTAACCTTAGAAGAATTCATTCATATAGGGTTGGACTCAATGAGAAAAATAAAAGATGATTTGGGACTTTAATAGTTAAATGGAGGCATGTTATGAAAACTAAGGAAAAAATAGTTGAATTTATGAAAGAGCAGGCGTATAAGCCAATGCTAAGCGAAGAACTTGCACAAGCATTTAATATTGAGAGTAGCGATTATAAAGATTTCTTTAAGATACTTGATGAAATGGAAAATGAAGGCTTTATAATAAAAACTCATAAAAATAGATATGGCATTCCAGAAAGAATGAATTTAGTAGTAGGAAGACTACAAGGACATCAAAGAGGATTTGGATTTGTTGTCCCTGAAAATAAAGAACTCAACGATGTATTTATTTCAGCGCAGGATATGAATGGAGCCCTTCATGGAGATAAGGTTGTAGCTAGAATTATATCCAAGAGTAATGAAGGAAGAAGACAAGAAGGAGAAGTTATCAGGATATTAGAAAGAGTAAATAAAACTATAGTTGGTATATTTGAAAACAGTAGAAACTTTGGATTTGTTGTTCCAAACGACACTAGGCTTAACATGGATATATTTATACCTAAATCAGAAATAGGAAAAGCAAAAACTGACCAAATAGTTATTGTAGAAATAGCTAAATGGCCAGAAAAAAGACGTAATCCAGAAGGAAAAATAATTGATATACTTGGACATAAAAACGAAGTAGGCAACGACATATTAGCTATAATAAAAAAATATGGATTACCAGAAGAATTTCCAGACAATGTAATAGCAGAAGCAGAACGAATACCTGATGAGATACCAAAAAAAGAAATTAGTCGTAGAATGGACTTAAGAGATAAAATGATATTTACAATAGATGGTGCAGATGCAAAGGATTTAGATGATGCAGTATCTATTGAAAAGCTGGATAATGGTAATTATATGCTAGGAGTTCATATAGCTGATGTTACACATTATGTAAAAGAAAATGCGCCACTAGATAAAGAAGCTCTAAAAAGAGGAACAAGTGTATACTTAGTAGATAGAGTAATACCTATGCTTCCTAAAAAGCTGTCAAATGGAGTATGTAGTTTGCATCCAAATGTTCCTAGACTTACACTGAGCATTTTTATGGAAATTAATAAAGTAGGTAAGGTAGTAGATCATAAAGTAGCAGAAACTGTCATACAAAGTAAAGAGAGACTTGTGTATGATGATATTTCAGATCTACTCGAAAAAGATGATGTAGAAATTAAAGGAAGATATAGTCACATATTAGATGACTTAACACATATGGAACAGCTTTGTAAGGTACTAACTGCAAGACGTGAAGAGCGAGGAAGCATTGATTTTGACTTCCCAGAATCCAAAATAATTCTAGATGAAAATGGAAAGCCAATTGAAGTAAAGAAATATGATAGAAGAATAGCTAATAGAATGATAGAAGAATTTATGCTGATAAGTAATGAAACAATTGCAGAATACATGTATTGGGCTGACATTCCTTTTTTGTATAGAATACATGAGGATCCTGATCTAGATAGAATAAACGATTTTAATAAATTTATTCATAACTTTGGGTATCACTTAAAGGGTTCCCAAGAAATCCACCCAAAGGAGCTTCAAGCATTACTTAAGAAAATCGAGGGTACTAGAGAAGAAACAGTCATTAATACTCTGATGCTTAGATCACTTAAGAAAGCTAGATACAGTGCAGAGGCGGAAGGCCACTTTGGTTTAGCTGCTCAATACTATTGTCATTTTACTTCGCCAATAAGAAGATATCCTGACTTACAGATACATAGAATTATCAAAGAATTTATCAGTGGTAAAATGACAGAGGAAAAAATTGAGAAGTTAAGATTGAATTTGCCGAGGGTAGCTGAACAAACCTCAGTGAGAGAAAGAGTTGCAGATGAAGCTGAACGAGAGACAGATGATTTAAAGAAAGTGGAATATATGTCTGAGAGAATCGGCGAAGAACACGAAGGAATAATCTCAGGTGTAATGCCATTTGGAATATTTGTTGAGCTTGACAATACCATAGAAGGTTTAGTACATGTAAGCACACTTGTAGATGACTATTATCAACATGACCAACTAAATTACTGCTTTATTGGTGAAAGAACTAAGAAAACATACAGAATAGGCGATATTGTAAAGATAAGAGTTGTAAAGACTGATGTAATTAATAAACAAATTGATTTTATTATAATTGAAGATTAGTGCGCAGTTAAGGGTAACTATTATACAGAAACAGTCATAAACAAATGCATTCTGATTGTCTCATATAGTTAGCCTTGTTTTTTTATTTGCTTTTGAGGGGGAGAGGCGGATGAGTATAATCACAGGTTTTTTGATACTTGCCATTTTAGTATTTATAGTTGAAGTTTTGTCTATTGCATTAAAGCTAACAGGTTTAAATATTGAGAAAGCAAGGTTTCAAGTTATATCTATTATAACTAATACTGGATTTACCACTAAAGAGTCCGAGCTTATAGCACAACATCAAACTAGAAGAAGTATTGCCCAGATGCTTATGTTAATAAGTTATGTAGGATATGCTACTATTATAGGCTTAGTAGTTAATATACTTCAAAGTGATAATAAGCTTCTTTATATGGCTATAACTGTTATTATAATTCTAACTGTTATACTAGTTTTTATAAGAAATAAATGGCTGGTTAGAAGATTAGAATCTTTGATTGAAAAACAGCTTCGTACTAAAATGAAGAAAATGAGAAAATATAGAACAGTTGAAGAAGTATTGAACTTAAATGAAGAATATGGTGTAGCAGAGTTCGTTATTGAAGAGGGTAATAGACTAATAGGGATGTCTCTAGGTGAAGCAAAGCTGACGCGCATAGATATACAAGTATTAAATATTGATAGAGGATCATATATAATACATTTTCCAAAAGGAAGCTCTGTATTTATGCAAGGGGATAGAGTTACGGTTTATGGAAAATTAGTCAATATTAAAGAACTAGTTGTTAATCAATATAAGCTAGATAAAGCAGCAGCAAATTGAACAATGATAAGTAAATATTTTTCTATACTTTGGTGAGTGAATAGCCTCAGCTTATTTGATATAATTGTAATATACGAATAAGAGGGGAATAATATGAAAGACTTTAAAGATAAATTGAAAAAAGTACCTACAAATCCTGGTATATATTTGATGAAGGATGTAAACGGCAATATTATTTATGTAGGTAAAGCAAAAAACTTAACTAAAAGAGTAAGGCAATACTTTCAAAAATCTAGAAAGCATCCTCCAAAGATAGAAGAAATGAAAGTTGTTCTAAATGATTTTGACTATATAGTAACGGATACTGAACTTGAAGCCCTTATACTAGAGAATAAGCTTATTAAAAAATATAAACCTAGATATAATGCAATGCTTAAGAACTTCGAAAACTATAAATATATTAAGATAACTGACGAAAAATTTCCAAGGATTATAATGGAAATGGATTTAGATACTGATGGGAGATACTACGGACCATTTTCTAAGACTCATTTTATAACTGAAGCATTAGAGTTTATAAAAGATATTTTTCCTATAAGAAGATGTAATAGAAATTTAAATAATGATAAAAATAAACCATGTCTTAATTATTACATAAAGAAATGTATAGGCCCATGTAGTGGGAATATTACTGTAAAAGAGTATAATGAAATAGTAAATGAAGTGATTCTACTTCTTGATGGGAAAAATGAAGAACTAATCAAAATAACTGAGAAAAAGATGATAGATGCATCAAAAAACATGCAGTTTGAAAAGGCTGCACTTTATAGAGATAAGAATTCTATGATAAAACACATGGTGATAAAGCAGAGAGCTATAACGCATGCAACTATAGATAGTGATATAATAGCTTTTTTAACTGACGAAAACAGTATTAATTATTTATTTTATATACGCAATGGTAAAGTTCTAGGAAAATTTCATTTGAAGAGTCTAAGTAAAAATAACCATGGTTTTAATAAAGAAATCAAAGAATTTATGAATAAATACTATGCAGGATTAAGAGAGGCGGCAATATCAGTTGATGGAGTTGCAAAAGAAGATGTTGATGAAGCTCATATTATAGATAGATGGTTATTGAATGAAAATGGAATATATATCAGAATAGAACATATAGATAGTATTGAAAAAACTATAGACTTGACTGTAGAAAGGATTATCGTTATACTAGAACAAATGATGCTTGACGATTCAACTTTAAAGTTGACATAATCAGCATTTTTTGTTATAATTAGATTTGCACTTAATAAGGATGATGGTGATATTATGAGCAAAGGTAAACATGAAGGTAAGATATTAGCTACTAATAGAAAAGCGAGACATGACTTTTTCATAGAAGAGGCTTTTGAGACAGGAATAGCATTGACTGGAACTGAGGTTAAATCTTTTAGACAAGGTAAGGTTAATCTAAAAGAAAGCTATGCTGTGATTGAAGATGGAGAGGTTTATGTCTGTGGAATGCATGTAAGCCCTTATGAACAAGGAAACATATACAATGTTGATCCTTTAAGAAAAAGAAAGCTATTACTCCATAAAAGAGAAATTAGGAAACTGATAGGATATATTACTCAACAAGGTTACTCATTGGTGCCATTAAGTGCATATTTGAAGAATGGTAAGGTGAAAATTGAATTATCTATAGCAAAAGGTAAGAAACTATATGATAAGAGACAGGATATAGCTAAAAAAGATGCTGAAAGAAGAATGCAAAAACATCTAAGTGAAAAGTACTGATAATATTACTAGCAATAAAATTGTAATTATAATTATGAATTTCTAATTCTTAATTAATATATCTCGGGGGCGAAAATGGTTTCGACGGGGGTATAGAGTAAAGAGTAGCGAGTCGTTGTCGCCAAACAACGCTAAAAGTGGCAACAAAAATTAAACGCAAACGATAATTACGCATTAGCTGCCTAAGCGCAGCTCGTCTACTCTAACGGTCCTGCCCGCTGGAAGCTAGGCGTCAAGTAAGCAGGGAACTACTTTAGGGGTTCTCCGACCTAGAGTGGATAAATTGGGGATAGCTGATTAGAGAGTCTGTTGCTGGACGCTTTATGAGGCGAATTACAAATCAGTAACTGCACTCGGAGAAGCTCTTTATGAAGTGCTTTCGGACGTGGGTTCGACTCCCACCGTCTCCACCAAAGTTATCAGGCTAAAATGGATACGGAATGTATCTGTTTTAGCCTGATTGTTTATGTTATACTAAAAACAATTAGACAAGAGAACATTTGAATTTCAGATTATTTATATAATCTTTGGCGCAAAAGAAAACATTGATTTCCGCAAGTAAAATCAAGCAATGTAATTTCCATTACGCTATAATTGTTATAGGGTGATTGAAACGAGGTGAGCAGACGAATGTACGAGTGGCATAAGCAAATCCAAATAATCGTTGATGAAATTGACGAGTGTATCAGACATCATCACGATGAAGCACTAACGCTACGATTTCTTTCTCACAAATTGGGTTATTCTGAATTTCATACTACCAGAAAATTTAAGGAAATATTGGGTATGCAGTTTAGAGATTATTTGCGGCTTAGAAAGTTAGCCTTTGCACTAAAGAGGTTCGGGATAGTGAAAAAAACATTTTGGACATTGCTTTTGATTATGGTTTTTCATCACATGAAGCTTTTACCAGATCTTTCAAGGGATCATATGGTGTAACTCCAAGTGAATACCGAAAAAAGTCTAAGCCTGTCGTTCTTCGTACAAAAATAAACCCTTTCGACCGCTACTTTTTAGGATTGGGAGAGATTAGTATGATGAAATCTACAGATGATGTTAAAATTTATTTTGTAACCATTCCCGCACACAAATTTTTGCACATTAAAAACTATGAGAGTAATGGGTATTGGGATTTTTGGCAAAAGCAAAGTCTTATTCCGGGGCAGGACTGTGAAACAATTTGCGGCTTACTCGATAGTATCAAGGGCAAATTGGATGACGATGGTGGGAGCGAATCTAACAGCGGCAGCGGTCAGATTATGGCATACGTCAATGAACCGGACGGCAGACTCTGCGATTGGGGTATTCCACGTACAGAGTGTTATGGTGCACGTCTTCCTTTTGATTATAAAGGCGAAGTACCACCACAAATGCTTATGATTGATGTTCCCGAAGCCGAGTATATTGTTTTTGAACATGGGTCATTCGATTATGAGCAGGAAAATCGTAGTGTAGAGGAAAAGATTGAAAAGGCAATGGCAACTTTTGATTTTGCAGGCACCGGTTACTGCTTTGATACTTCTCCCGGTAGAATAATTTACTTTTATCATAATCCGGAACGGTTTTTTAAGTATATCAGACCAGTGCGGAAGTCATAATCGCAGGTTTATTTTCACGATAGACAGCAAGAAAATAAAAAGAACGCAAAATAACAAAAGATATTTTATATTAACAATGGCACAATATAAGTATTCTTTTTAGTTCTTATTACCATTCACCCTTGCTTCTTAGTAATCTCCATTATATATGAATATTCAAGAGGATATATTGTTTTCTGGTGACAAAGATAGTTTAGAGCGATTATTTAACATATTAGTAGATAATGCGATAAAGAATACACCTTGTAATGGGGTAATTTCTGCAAGTTTAATCTTGAAAAAAATACTATAGAAATAGAAATAAAAAATACAGGAAAAGGTATTTTTCCAGAAAACATTGATAGAGTATTCGAAAGATTTTATCGTGAAGATTCTTCTCGTACTGGAGAAAGTGGAGGCTATGGATTAGGGCTAGCTATAGCAAAATCAATTGTTGAAAAATATGATGGCAAAATCTATGCTAGAAGCAATTTGGGAGTTGATACATCTTTTATTGTGAAATTACCAGAGAAATAATTCGAAACATTAGGCAGTATATCCATATAAATAATTAACTATACCAAAAGTTACATCAGGAAGAGACTAGAAAAGTTGCAACTGATATTATTAAGCCTAATATGAGTGATAGTGAAGAAGTATAAACTATTAAGAAGGCTATGGATAATCATGGATAATATTGGAGGGAGCAATTTTCATAGTGCATATAACGTACTTGTTGAAAGGCTTTCTAATTCTTCAGGATGGGTATCTAGCGTTTAAACTAGTTTTTGAACTAGCTGGTCTTGAAACAGGTCCTGGGCATGGTTCAGAAGCTGCTAAGCTAGATTTCTCATATAAAGGTAAGGAGACATATAAGATTGCTGTCAAAATAGATGGTGAATGACAACATATTGATTTTTTACCACCTATGTATGAATTGCAATAAGTAAATAAATTAGAACAAAAGATATATTTAATGAACATAAGATAGATATACATTAGAAGAATTAATTATCTTGATGTCCACTACTTTCTAGATATAGAGGACATCAAGCTGAGTTTGTCTGTTTGATTTTTTTGGAAGTTTCACTATATGTTCATAATCCATAAACAAATTTTTTTACTTCACATCTTTCTGTTACAATGGCATCTATATCTCCAGGTTCAAAAAGACCTTCTAAAACTAGTGGAGCTTCAATTTTTCTTACTTTTTCTAATAAATAGAGCTGGTTTGCTGATAATAGCGGCATTCTTCCGTTGTTAGCATCATAGCCACTGACTAAGATCCTGTCAACTCTAGAGCTGAATTTAGCAATAAAATCATCTAAATAATTATATCCTCTTAAAGCTCTGTTTACATTTAATGCTAATGGAAAGTCATATTTTTGAGCTATGCTTCTAAGTTTCTCCCAGCAACCAATCTTATTTGAATTCTCAAGACATATAGGTAGTCCTGATTCTAATATAGGGGTTATATCTTCTATACAATCTATTCTAAATATTACTTTATCTACATGAATTATCTTTGAAACTTGAATAATATCTTTTAGTATTCGTTGTGTTCTGCTATTTTCCGCATAAACTACACCACACCAGGGAGCATGAATTGAAATTTTTTGAAATGAGTGCATTTCCAAGGAACAGTTTAAATATTTTAGTAATTTACGAAGCATCTTTTCAGTACTTAAGGCTATTTGTATATTTTCAAACTTTAAATCCTTGCTTATTTTAAGTTTTTCTGGTGCTTCAATGTTCCATAAACAAAATGCAGCAGTTGAAAGTATGATATCCCTCATATCCTCACTCCTTATACGCTGAATCAATGTGATATAAGATAGTACACAGCAGTGCAAAATACTATCTTATTGGAAGTCTATCATACTTTGAGAATGCCAATCAAATAGGATATTTCTATCTCTTGAGTTTTAGATATAAATATTTCTTATAACGCTATGAATGGTTTTGATATTATTCTTTTGTAATTTTTATTTCTTTATAATTATGCGTTCAAAAAGATAGATAAAATAATATTAAGAAAATATATCAATAGATTGTATTGTAATTGGTGAATTCTTTAAAGGTATATCTTTTGTTTTCAATATTAGGATGCCTTTTCTTATTATATAGTTTATACTTGGTTGGATAACCCCATTTACATAAAGGTGCTGGTAGGAAACATCTTTAGGATCAAATATTCCTTTATCACTATACATAGTTAATTCATCTTTATCAGTATATGTTCTTTTCTGGTCAGCAAGAGCATTATACTGATATGTTTCTCCTCTTAATAGTTGACTGCCTTTATCTTTTATCAATAAATATTGAAGAATAATCGGGACTCCGTTCTGAGGTACATCTAATGTTGTTAATGTCAAAACTCCTTTACTTACCACGTAATTTGCTTGTGGCTGGAGTACTCCATTAATAAAAAGATTAAAAAGAGATACTTTACTAGGATTAGGTATTCCTTTATTACCATACATTAATAATTCATCACTATCTGTATACTTTTTCTTTACTCCATTTGAAACAGTGTTATACTGGTAATTTTCCACACTAATAGTCCTATCTATGATACCGAAGGAACCAGTGATTTCAACCACAAGTACTACTGTAATAGCAGAATTTAAGATTCCTATATCCCAGATAAGCCTATTGTATTCTTGAGAAAAGTCACCTTGGGTAATACTAATAAGATGAATATTATCTATATTAGCTAAAAACAAATCATCTATTACGATAACATTACTAACTGGACTATATCCATCATTGGTTACTTTGATTTCTATTTTCCATGTATTAGATTCATGAGCTCTAACTTCTAGAGGACCAGAAACGATGTACTTATTAATAGTTAGATTGCCAAATATAGGGGGACACTGTGTATCTATACTGGTCTTAACTATCCTTTTTTTTATGCCTAATTTGTTTTGCCAAGTTATTTTAAGAGTGTTAATTCCAGGTACTGTATCAGTAAAAAATGTAGAAGTCCCAGGTGGAGCTGTATGTTTACCTGATTGTGTTGTATCAATGATTTGGTAATAATAGTCAATTGGAAAATTGTTTTGATTTTTTATTTGCCATCTACGTCGTATTGATGGATTATCGGAACATAGTGAGGTCAAAATCAAACTTTTGTCATCAACCTTGCTTTGTAGTGGGTAAAAGTTAGGAAAACCTTCAAACTGAAAGATATCACAAGTTAAATTCTGCGTAAATTCTTTACATACTAGAGGCATTTGACAGAATCCATAAGAAGGTATTAATAGCTGTGTTTTCCCAACTGCCTTAATAATTATAAAAGAACCTGCTGAAAAGCAAATTTGACTATTTAATATAGTAGGTTCTGTTAGAAGCCTTGAACTAGTTTCAACTACAATTTTAAAAGAAAATTCGTCTCTTAACTCTGGTATAAATAAAACAATATCTTTAGATATATCTGGCAAATAACCTCTAATTATAACTCCATCTTCAGTTATTATGTCGAAGGGTATTTTTAAAAGAAATTGAACTCTTTTATAGTTTGGTTTATTCTCTATATTAGTTATAAATAGACTGTTTTTTATGATGAATCCTGGCTTAAATACTATGCTTTTAAAGATATTATCTTCTATATCTATTGTGACGTTTTCAAAACAGCTTTTCTGCTTACATTGAGAATAAATTTTGTCAGTAATGATGCAATCACTTTTTAGATCTGTATTGCCTAGAACTCTAATTGATGGGCCAGAAACTATATTTGATATTGTAAAGCTATCTGAAGTATTATTCATAGCAAAGGCAATGACTCTGTTAATAGAGCGTATACCAGTAGAATTGAAACATCCTGTGACTTCAAAAATAGCTGTCACTGTTTCTCTAGGTGTAAGCTCACGAATTTCCCAAGTAATAGAGTTATGAGATATGAGAATGTTTCCTGAGGATACAAATAGAGTACGTATATTATCAAATTCATCTAGTAGAATATGGTCTGTGACGATAATGCTTTGCAAAGTATCATTTGTTAAGTTGATAAGCTCAAAAGTAAAACGCCAAGTTTTAGATGTACCTAAAAATGTGACCAATGGTCCTCTAGTGACGTATTTTTGTAATACCAGCTGTCTCTCTGCCGGCTCTGCATCTGGAAATATTATTATTCTTATATCTTCTGAAGGTCCTGCAAAGATCTTGCCGGCAGATATATTTCC
Source organism: Brassicibacter mesophilus (assembly GCF_050433385.1). Classification (NCBI taxonomy): domain Bacteria; kingdom Bacillati; phylum Bacillota; class Tissierellia; order Tissierellales; family Thermohalobacteraceae; genus Brassicibacter; species Brassicibacter mesophilus. Next base: position 312,292 of record NZ_JBNPXI010000001.1, on the reverse strand, counting down.
TACTACTGAAGCACTATCTAAACTTTTAAATCCTTCTTTAGTAAAGTAACCTGTTATGTCAATAACTAGAACAACGGTTTCTAATTCTTTTAGTGCATCAATTTTCCATAGAATCTTATTCTCTGATATATCAATGTTACCTTTAGCAATACTAATAATTTTAATTTCACTAATATTCTCTATAAATAAGGTATCTGTAATAAGAACATCAGATACATTAGTATAACTGGAATTCACCACTTTTATTTCTGCTCTCCAGGTATTAATTTTTCCAACATTAACTTCTATTGGTCCAGAGGTAATAGTTTTAGTAATGTCTAATCCTTTAACAACCTCTATTGCTTTTCCAGAGATAATGTCTGATTTTATATATCCTAATAATCTATTTCCAGATGATAAAGCTCTATCGAGGAAACGAATGCCGCTAGCTTTAAAATAACCTTTTACTTCAAAACTTGCAGTAGCAGATTTTCCTATGTCTAGAGTACCTATACTCCAGTTAATTATATTATCAGTTATGGCGATATCACCTTGAGATGGAGGGAAGTCTATGATACTTGAAATAGCGTCTAGAAGAACAGTGTCTATCACAGAAATATCGCTAATTGGTACAGTTCCGATGTTGGTTACTATTAGTTCAAATTTCCAAGTGTTAATATGACCTGTTAAAGTAACTACAGGACCATAGGTAATATTTTTATCAAGTTTTAAATATGGCAATATAGGTTGTGCAGTACTATGAATTATAATGTCAGCATCTGTTACAGGTTCATCAGAGATAGGACCTGATGGTATATTGCCTTTTACACAGGCTATATTAAGTTTGGTTGTTTCTTTGTTAAAGGTGATGAAAGTAATAATAATAGGAGACCCTTCTAGCGGAACATCGTCAGTTTCTAGTAAAAGTAGTCCTTTTTCAATTCTATAGTTTGTCATTGGTTGTAATATACCATTGATGAAAAGGTTATAATAAGAGACCTCATTAGGATCAAGAATACCTTGATTGCCATATTCACTTAATTCATCTTTATTAGTATAGACATTTTTTCCGCTTTTAGATAAAGCGTTATATTGATAAACTTCAGCTCTTAATTTTGCTTTTTTAGTATTTTTATCTATTGAATTATAAATGATATTAGTTGAGTTATTTTTAATCATAATTATCACTTCCAAAAAATTAAATACTTAATATTGATAATTTTTATCGAATTATAATGTTTTAATCAAAATTTGTTATTTATTTACTTATTAAAACAGTCTAGTCAAAATAAGAATATACTTCTTCCTTATATTATTTTATGTGCAAAATAAATAATATGTTACTCAAGAAAAATGTTAAGTACTAAGGATGTACTTATATTATTATGTAGGTTCTATTTCATGAAATATTAAATAAAATATATAGAGATAATAATCATACTTGAGGTGATAAAATGATTTTAAGAGAGAAGAAGATTCTTATTACTGGAGCAGACGGCTTTATTGGCTCTCACCTAACAGAGGAGTTAGTTAGAATAGGATATAGTGTTCGTGCTTTTGTTTGTTATAATTCACTTAATTCATGGGGATGGCTTGATTATTCTCCACTGAGCATAAAAAATAATGTAGAAATATTCCATGGAGATATTAGAGATACTTATAGAGTTAGAGAAGCAATGAAAGGGTGTGATGTGGTCTTTCATTTAGCTGCATTAGTTTCTATTCCATACTCTTATCACTCTCCTAATACATATATTGAGACAAATGTAAAAGGAACATTAAATATTTTACAGGCAGCTCGAGAATTGGAAGTAGAAAAGATTATACACACGTCTACTAGTGAGGTTTATGGGACAGCTCAATATGTTCCTATACCAGAAGAACACCCTTTGCAAGGTCAATCCCCTTATGCTGCATCAAAGATTGGAGCAGATCAACTGGCATCCTCTTTTTATCACTCTTTTTGTACACCAGTCTCTATTATCCGGCCTTTTAATACATATGGTCCAAGACAATCAGCTAGAGCAGTTATACCAACAATTATTACTCAGATCGCCCAAGGAGAACAAGAAATTAAGTTAGGTTCTCTAACTCCTACAAGGGATTTTAATTATATTAAGGATACAGTGCGAGGATTTATTAAGGTTGCAGAGTCTATTGAAACAATTGGTGAGGTAGTAAATATAGGAAGTGATTTTGAGGTTTCTATAGAAGAAACAGCTCAGACTATTGCAGAAATTATGGGCGTAAAAATTGAGATTGTAACAGATATCAACCGGATTCGTCCAAAGAGAAGTGAAGTGGAGCGACTTAGAGCAGACATCTCAAAGGCCAAAAGGTTATTTAATTGGCAGCCTAATTACGGTGGGAAAGACGGATTTAAGCGAGGATTGCAGGAAACTGTAGAGTGGTTTATAAATCCTGAGCATCTTAAGATGTATAAAGGAGACAGATATAATATATGAATAAGGACTTAGATATTTATTACATAGTTTCTGTGATAAAAAATATTTTAAATAAAACAAATAAGCCAATTTCTCTACACGAACCATTATTTAAAGGGAATGAATGGGTATACGTAAAGGATTGTTTGGATACAGGTTGGGTATCTTCTGTAGGAAAATACGTAGATAAGTTTGAGCAGGCATTAGCTCGATATACTGGTGTAAATCATGCTGTAGCTATAGTCAATGGTACAGCTGCCCTGCATATTTGTTTGAAGCTTGCTGGAGTTGAGCAAGGGGATGAAATACTTCTCCCTGCGCTTACATTTGTTGCAACAGCTAATGCGATACACTATTGTGGAGCTATTCCACATTTTATTGACAGTGATTTTCGAAGCCTTGGAATTAATTCTGAAAAGCTTAATGATTATTTGAAAGAAATAGCTATCATAAAAAATGATGTTTGCTATAACAAACATACAATAAGACCTATCAAGGCTGTTGTTGCAATGCATACATTTGGTCATCCTGTGGATTTAGACACACTTTTAGAAGTATGTCAAAAATATAAATTGACATTAATTGAAGATGCAGCCGAAGCATTAGGTTCTTTTTATAAAAAGAGACATGTAGGAAACTGGGGAAAGCTTTCTGCACTTAGTTTTAATGGAAATAAAATCATTACAACTGGTGGGGGAGGTGCTATCCTTACTAATGATTCAAGTTTAGCCAAACTAGCAAAGCATCTAAGTACAACAGCAAAGATTTCTCATCGTTGGGCTTTTGTTCATGATCAGATAGGATATAATTATCGTTTACCAAATATTAATGCAGCTTTAGGCTGTGCTCAAATAGAACAGATTGATGTCTTTATCCAAAATAAACGAATGCTAGCAGATAAATATCGACAAGCTTTTAAGGAAATACAAGGAGTTTCTTTTTTTATAGAGCCTGAATATGCACAAAGTAATTACTGGCTTAATGTATTACTTCTTGATAAAGAATATGCAGTATTGCGTGATTCTCTTCTTTTAGCAACTCATGAACAGGAAATATTGACTCGTCCTTCATGGATATTATTGAATAAACTTGTAATGTTTGAAAACTGTCCATGTATGGATTTATCTATAGCTGAAAGCTTGGAGCAACGCATTATTAATATTCCTAGCAGTGCTTGTTTAGGAGGAGATGCCAGTGAAACGTAAAATTTGTGTAATTACAGGAACGCGTGCCGAATACGGATTACTTTACACATTAATGAGAGAAATAGATAAAGATCAAGACCTACAGTTACAAGTGGTTGTTACAGGAATGCACTTATCTCCTGAATTTGGGTTGACTTACCAAGAAATAGAACGAGATGGCTTTGAAATTTACAGTAAAGTAGAGATGCTTTTATCTAGCGATACTGTTATAGGAGTTACTAAATCAATTGGTTTAGGGGTAATAGGATTTGCAGATGTATTTGCTCAATTACAGCCTAACCTTTTAGTGTTACTTGGTGATCGATATGAAATCTTAGCTGCTGCTCAAGCTGCATTAATAGCTAAAATTCCCATTGCTCACATTGCTGGAGGTGATATGACAGAGGGAGCTTTTGACGAATCTATTAGGCACAGTATAACAAAAATGTCTCATCTTCACTTTGTAACTAATGAGAATTCCTTACAAATAGTGAGACAGCTAGGGGAGAATCCTAACTATATTTATAACGTTGGAAGTCCTGGAATAGACCGTATTATTAGCTTAAAACGAATGAACCGTTATCAATTAGAAGATTTGCTTCAATTTACATTCTTAAAGAAGAATTTACTCATAACCTTTCATCCTGTAACGTTATCTCAACAGTCGTCTAGTCAACAGTTCAATGAATTATTAGAAGCACTACATAATCTTGGTCCAGAAGTTGGATTGATATTCACTAAGCCTAATGCAGATCCGGGAGGACGAGAAATTATACGTCTATTAAGTAATTTTGCTGATCGTCATTCTAATGCAATTATTTATACTTCTTTAGGGCAATTATGTTATTTCAGTATCATTGCTCAAGTGGATGCAGTGGTAGGCAACTCATCTAGTGGAATATATGAAGTTCCATCCTTTAAAAAGCCTACAGTTAATATTGGAGATAGACAAAAAGGAAGACTTTTAGCTTCCTCAGTAATTAATTGTGTCCCTGAAAAGACAGAAATTAAAAAAGCAATAATGAATGCATTTGTTAAAGATTGTTCTGATGTAGTTAATCCATATGGTGAAGGGAATAGCTCTAAAAAAATCATTCATATCATTAAATCTATTAAAGATTATAAAGTTCTATTAAAAAAACATTTTCATAAAGCAGGTGAAATATGAAAAACATAGATAAAGTTTTTATTATTGCTGAGATAGGAGTAAACCATAACGGTTCTCTTGCAATTGCGAAGAGTTTAATTGATGTTGCAGCTGAAGCAGGGGCTGATGCAGTCAAATTTCAAACCTTCAATACAGAACAGAATATATCTCCACATGCACCAAAAGCTGCTTATCAAGTTAAGAATACAGGCTTAATAGAAACTCAATATGAAATGGTAAAGAAATTAGAATTAAGTCAGAAAATACATTTTACCTTAATGGAATATTGTGTTAGTAAAAATATTCGATTTCTATCAACACCTTTTGATTTACAGAGTCTTGATTTTTTAGTTCATTCGTTAAATCTGCCAATAATAAAAATCGCCTCTGGCGAAATTACTAACGCCCCTCTATTGCTGAAAGCAGGTCGGTATGGCAAAAAAATAATTCTTTCTACAGGGATGTCTACTTTAGGAGATATTGAAGAAGCATTAGGTGTTCTTGCCTTTGGATATATAGAGGGAATGGAAAGAAATAAGAATCCTTCACATACTGCTTTTAAAGAAGCTTATTGTTCTGAAAAGGGACAGATGCTTTTGCGTCAAAATGTAAGCTTACTTCACTGTACGACTGAATATCCTGCACCCTTTGAAGAAATTAATTTGCGTGTATTAAACACTTTGCATCAATGCTTTGGACTACCAGTTGGATATTCAGACCACACTTTAGGAATAGCTTTGCCTATAGCAGCAGTAGCTTTAGGTGCTGTTATCATAGAGAAACATATTACTTTAGATAGGAAATTACCTGGTCCTGATCATAAGGCGTCTTTAGAGCCTGAAGAATTATTCCAAATGGTTCAAGGGATACGACAAACAGAGAAAGCTGTTGGGAACTCCTATAAAATACCAGTACCTTCCGAATTTAAAAATCAAAAAATAGTCCGAAAAAGTATTGTAGCAGCATGTAACATTTACAAGGGAGAGTTGTTCACACAAGAAAATTTAACAGTAAAAAGGCCAGAAGAAGGCCTATCTCCTCTACAATTTTGGAATCTGTTAGGAGAGACAGCACAGAGGGATTATCTGAAAGATGAGGTGATTAAATGAAGATTGCTATTTTTGGCATCTCTGGATTTCCGCAGGAGGTGCGTGATATAGCTTTTATTTTAGGTTATAAAGAAATCGTATTTATCGATAAAACGAAACAAGAAAAATTAGGAGATTTTCCTGTAGTTGCTGAGGGTGAAGTGTATACTCTTGTTAAAACTGGTTATAAATTTGCAATTGGTATTGGAAATCCAAAGATACGTAAGGATATAAGAGAAAGATATCCTGATTTGAATTATGTCAATCTTATTCATCCCACGGCAACCTTTGGCTATGGACAATTAGAAGAGGTTCAAAAGAGTATTGGGAATATCATTTGTGCAGGAGTAAGAATGACTAATAATATCAAAATTGGGAATTTTGGAATATATAATTTAAATTGCACTATTGGACATGAATGCATTATTGAAGACTTTGTCACAATTTCGCCAGGAGCTAATATATCGGGGAATGTAAAACTCTCATCAGGTTCCTATATCGGTTCCAATGCATGTATCCTCCAAGGTAAATCTATTACTGAAAAAATGATTATAGGTAAAAATTCAATCGTAGGTGCAGGTGCTGTTGTAACAAAAAATATCTCGGATCATAAAATAGTAAAGGGGAGCCCAGCTAAATAATATAAAGTAAGTTTGTATGGGAAGGGACAGACGCATCATGAAAGAATGGAAGAATATATTGATATTACCTAATACTAAGATCCAGGAAACGATGAAAATTATTGATTTATATTCATTACAAATTGCAATTGTCGTTGATAATGATAATAAATTATTAGGTACCGTTACTGATGGAGATATTCGAAGGGGATTATTAAATGGTATATCTTTAGATGATCCTGTTACGCAAATTATGAGCAAAACCCCTATTACTATTACTGGAACCAAAGATAAAAAAAGCATATTAAATATTTTAAAGAAGAATAAGCTTCGTCATCTTCTCGTAGTAGATGATTCGGGGTGTGTAATAGGGATTGAAAGATTAGATGATTTGCTTCATTCTTCTAGATGTGAAAATTGGATTGTTTTAATGCTAGGAGGGTTAGGAAGTAGACTTAAGCCATTAACTGATAATTGTCCTAAACCAATGTTACCGATTGGAGAGAAACCCCTTTTAGAGATCATATTAAATAACTTTATAGAATTGGGATTTTATAAATTTTGTTTTTCGATTAATTACAAGGGAGAGCAAATTGAGAGCTATTTTGGTGATGGTTCTAAGTGGGGAGTAGAAATTCATTATATACATGAAAAAATAAGGATGGGAACAGCTGGTTCATTAAGCTTGTTTTCAATAAAAGTAAACAATCCAATTATTGTAATGAATGGAGATGTTTTGACAAGAGTTAATTTTGAACAATTAATTAATTTTCATCTAGAGCATCAGGCTGAAGCTACGATTGCCGTACGGAGCTATGATTTTCAAATTCCCTATGGTGTAGTTAAAATAAATAAAGATAGACTTATAGGATTTGAGGAAAAACCTGTGTATACAAACTTTATAAATGCAGGAATTTATGTGTTTAATCCAGATATAATAAATAGAATTCCTAAAAACTCATATTATGATATGAATCAATTATTGGAAACTATGCTAGTGAATGGGGAAAAAATATCTATTTTTCCTATTCGAGAATATTGGATGGATATTGGAGAAATCAAGGATTTTAATCAAGCTAAATTAGATTTTTATAAGGTGTTCATATGAATTGTATTATCATAGGCTATGGTTCAATTGGGCAGAGACATGCACGGATATTAGAGCAACTTGATTGCAGGGTAGCTGTCGTCAGTCAAAGGAATATTGATTTTCCTTTAAGTTATTCTAGTTTATACAGTGCACTCATACATGAAAAGGCAGATTATATTGTTGTTGCTAATGAAACAAATGAACATTATCATTCCTTGACAGAACTGACTGGCTATGGTTTTAATGGTATCGTCCTCATAGAAAAACCACTTTTTCATATTGTTCAAAAGATTCCAGACAATAGCTTTAAACAAGGATATGTTGGCTATAATCTAAGATTCCACCCAATAATTCAAAAAATATCCGAACTTATCCAAAAAGAACAAACATTATATGCTCAGATTTATACAGGACAATATCTGCCTGATTGGAGACCAAATAGAGATTATCGCATGAATTATTCAGCTAGAAGGGCTGATGGTGGAGGAGTTTTACTTGACCTTAGTCATGAATTAGACTATGTTAGGCTATTTTTTAAAGATTGGAATAATATTGCAGCAATTGGAGGAAAGTATAGTTCTTTGCAAATAGACAGCGATGATATGTATAGTATTATGCTCACCATGGAAAAATGCCCGATGGTACAAATACATTTAAATTATCTTGATCGTATTAGCAGAAGAGAGATAACTGTTATTACCGAAAATTATGCTATTAAAGCAGACTTAGCAAAACAAACTTTGCAAATAAATGATGAGCTAATTAAATATGATATTAACCGTGATTACACCTATTATATGCAACACAAAGCGATTATAAATGGCAGGAGTAATTACTTATGTACTTTAGTTGAAGGGTTAAAGGTATTAGAAATGATAGATGCGGCTGAACAATCAGTAAAGGAAAGGAAATGGGTATATAAATGAAAAGGTTATGTACAATTTGTGTACGGTCTGGTTCAAAAGGAGTTGCTAATAAAAATAGTCGGGAACTTGCAGGTAAACCTCTTTTGGTCTACAGCATTTTACAAGCTAAAGAGTCTAATCTGTTTCAAGCTATTGCTGTAAGTAGTAATAGTGATGAAATTTTAGATATAGCAAATATATGGGGAGTAGATTATTTAATTAAAAGACCTCTTAATCTTGCTACAGATGAAGCACCTAAGATACCTGTTATTCAACATGCTCTTCGAACAGTAGAAGAATTAATTCAACAATATTTTGATGTAATAGTGGATTTAGATGCCACTTCTCCCCTTCGGATTATATCTGATATAAATAATGTAGTTAATATGCTTGAAGTAAAGCAGGTATCCAATGTAATCACATGTACTCCTGCACGTCGTTCTCCTTATTTTAATATTGTAGAACTAAATAATCAAGGAATTGTACAGTTGTCTAAACCTTTACCAAAACCGATTTTTTGTAGGCAAAATGCACCAAAATGTTATGATTTGAATGCTTCTATCTATGCTTGGCAAAGAGAAGCTTTAATGAATTGTCAAACTATTTTTAATCAAGATACACTACTATATATCATGCCAGAGGAGCGTTCTTTTGATATAGATTCAGAACTAGACTTTCAGATTGTTGAACTATTAATGAAAAGAAGGTGTGAAAACATTGGCTAGAACATCATATAAAGAACTGTTCAATTTAGAGAAAAAAGTTGCTGTAGTTACAGGAGGGATAGGTATATTAGGCAAACGTTTCTGCTCAGGTTTAGCAGAGTTTGGAGCTAATGTAGTAGTTGTGGATTTAGATGAGAAGGAAACAGAAGCTTTTGCCAAAGAATTAATGGAAAATTATCAAATAAAATCTTTGGGTATTGCTTGTGATGTTTCTTCTGTTAGAGATGTAAAAGTGATGGTTTCTAAGGTGATAGAGGAATTTGGTGAAATTCATATTTTACATAATAATGCTGCGAGTAAATCAGACGATTTAAACGCTTTTTTCGCCCCTTTTGAGGAGTATTCTCTAGATGAATGGCGTAAAATTATGTCTGTAAATTTAGATGGAATGTTTTTGGTAGCTCAGGCTATTGGTGCTCAAATGGTTAAACAGGGCAAAGGTGGAAGTATTATTCAAACATCTTCAATATATGGAATACTGGCACCGGATCATCGAATTTATGAGGGTTCATTTTATTTAGATAGGGAAATTAATACTCCAGCTGTCTATACTGCTTCAAAGGCAGCAGTGATAGGATTGAGTAAATATTTGGCTAGTTATTGGGCAAATAAAAAAATTCGTGTAAATACGCTAACTCCAGGTGGAAATGAAAGTGGACAGAATGATACTTTTCTTAAAAAATATTCTTCAAGAATACCTCTAGGTAGAATGGGTAGGCCAGACGAAATGGTATCTGCTCTAATTTTTCTGGCATCGGAAGCATCTAGTTATATTACAGGACAAAACATAGTTGTAGATGGTGGATTGAGTGCTTGGTAATAATTAAGGAGGAAATCAATGAGGATAAAAGGCAATATTTATGATGACTATGAATCCTATTCTTGTGCATTACGAGAACAGGTTGCAGAAGTATTCCAATATGTTTCTCAAATTACAACAGTAAAAAGATTGTTATATGATATTAAAAAAGAATCTTTGAGCCTGCGAAAACTTTTTTGGACGGAAGAAGAGTTAAAAAAAAGAAAAGAGTCACTAAGTTTTTTTGATGCAAGGATGCAGGCAACGGTATATTATACATTAAAAAATATAGAAGGCTATAAACAAAGCGGCTGGAAAGAATTAATTGATGAAGGAGAAAATAGTGATGAAAGAATTAACTCCATTCAAAAAGAGAAGTGATAGATTTCAAAAATCTTTGCTATATACCATCGAGCATTTTAGAAAAGGCAATGATCATCTTGGATTAGATAATTTTTTAAATAGTATCGATGATATGGAAAATCTACTAGAATATCAGCAATATGCTGGAGATGTAAAAATAAAACTGGATGAAATAATGCCAGTACTTCAGATTCTCTATGATTGTATAAGAAATCAAGATGTGACTGCGATGACAGATGTATTGGAATTTACAGTTTATTCTCTGACAAAAGAATGGAATGAAAGGTGTGGCGATTAATGCTTATAGCTAAAAAAAATGAAATAAAGGAGATGTTTCAGAAAAACTTGCAATTATTAACTCCCTGGTTAAAGGAATCAGTACTGCAAATAGATGAAATTGAATTATGGGAGAAAGTGAAGATTAGCTATAATGACGAAGGTTATCCTGTCTGTAGGTATTGTGAAGAGAATAGAAGTTTTCAGATTACTAGTGTACAACCAGTACAAGAAGCAAAAAAATGGTGTGAAAGCATTTCTATACAGGGGGCTGGATCTATTTTTATGTACGGCTCCGGCTTTGGCTATTCTCTATTTGAAGTATTTGCACAAAAACGACCTCATACCTTAGTTGTTCTTTTTGAACAGAATATTTTTCTTTTTACAGCTATGCTTTATTATTTTGATTTGGAGCCTATTATCAAAACTCAAAAAATAACTTTTCTTATTGGTGATATGGAATATTTTGCTAAAGCTTTTGATAGTTTATTTTTTAGTATTATCTTTGCTAATTGTACTTTTCCTGTTGTAGCTTTTACACCTATTGCACAGCGGAATTTTAAAGTTCAATATATGAAAATTCACCAATATATTTTTTCGCAGTTAGGATTATTCATATTTTATATTGGAAATGACCATTTAGACAATTTAATAGGATTGCATAATTTGCTGGCTAATATGAGAGAGATTGTACAAAATCCCTATATTAGTTGTTTAAAAGATAAATATAAGAATGTCCCAGCGTTTATTATAGCTAATGGACCTTCATTGGATAAAAATATCCATCATCTAAATGAGATCCAAGATAAAGGGTTAATTATATGTACAGAATCTGCTATTGTTCCTTTAATGAAGAATCATATTAAGCCTGATGTTTTAACTATTATCGAACGTACAAAATACACCTATACTTATCATTTTGAAGGTATTGAATACCCCGAAGATATGGCTCTACTCTGCTTGGGTCTGGTTGATAAAAATGTTTTTCCTTCTTTTCCTGGAGCTAAAATTCCAATATTTCGTAATGTAGAGGCAATAAATCAATGGATAAATAAATATATTGGAGATGGAAGTGCTATTGATGCAGGAGCCAATGTTTCTCATCTTGCTTTTGAATTAGCTGCATACATGGGAGCAAATCCGATTGTTTTTGTAGGGCAGGATTATGCTTACGGACCTGAGGGTGCTACTCATAGTAAAGATGCAGTTTATTCAGAAGAGAAGGGTAAACGCGCGAGAGATATCTTAAAATCAAAACCAATTGTTTATGTTGAAAGTAATGAAGGAGCTATGATTCCGTCTAATCAGCTGTGGCTTGATTTTAAGCAAGGATTAGAGCGAAAAATTGCAGCTCATTCTGATAAAATTATCATAAACGCTACAGAAGGTGGTGTAAAGATTAAAGGAACTAAATGTGAGCAGTTAGTTCATGTTATTGAAAAATATTGTGCTGAGACAATACCATATCATATCTACGGATTGATTACCGATAATAAAAATAAGATATCTATTATGGAAAGAAAAATGGGACTAACAAAATTTATAAAAAGCGTAGAAGAATATGCTGGTTTGTTTCGCAATCTAAGTCGAGAGACCGCTAAAGGAAAGCTAGTCTGTCAGGAAATGATTCATTTGTCTAAAGAAAAAGATAGTATAAAATATCGTAATATTCTTGAAGAGACTTATCAAAAAAATATTAACATTTATCAAACTTTTATTGAAGATGAATTGTATCGTTGTTTTTCTCAACAAGTTATTTTTGTATATTATTACCTAATGAATCGTCTAGGATTAATCGATACATCACAGAAGATTACTAAAATTTTTGAAATTCAGCATGGATTTTTTCATCATTTGAATATTGTTTATCAAAGCTTATCAATTTATTTAGAAGATGCCATAGAACCGTTAAGGAGAATATTGAATGAGTTAGAAATTAAAGAAGAATAGGGAGGTTGTAAATTATATGGAAGAAATAGAAAGAAAGTTGGATCAGTTATTGAAAGATCCTATTAATCCTCATCTCTTTAACGAGATTGGCATACTTCTTTATCAAGTCAAAGATTGGGAAAATGCTGAAATGTATTTGCAAAGAGCTTATGAACTAAATGCATTAAATAGTGATATTTTATACAATTACGCTTCATTATTATATCAAAGAGCCAAATTTCAAAAAGCTATTACGATATATGAAGCTTATTTAGAGTTTCACATAGATGATGTGGAAATCATTCAAAAGATGGGGGACTGTTATTATCAATTAGGAGAATATGAATTAGCAGCAAAGATGTATGAACAGCTTAAAAAAGTGTAGAGAGGAGAAATTTTGATTCATGACTGAAAAAAAACGCTTAAGTTTATGTATGATAACGAAAAATAATGAAAAGCATATTTCTAATTGTTTAGAAAACATGAAAAAAATCGTAGATGAAATAGTAATTGTAGATATAGGCTCAACGGATTTAACTATTAATATAGCTAGACAAGCAGGTGCTAATGTTCATCAAATTGAGTGGAATAACAATTATAGTGAAGCTAAAAACTTTTGCTTAGATCGAGCTAAAGGAAGATGGGTTCTATTTCTTCAGGCAAATGAAACTATTTCTATAGAACAATTAAAAGAGATTGATTCACTATTGAATGATCCTAATGCAGAAGGATACTTACTATATATTGATCATCCATGGGAAAACTATCAAATATCTTCTCCTGTACAGTCATTACGTCTGTTTCGAAACCGCAAGGAATACCGTTATCAATACAGAATATTTGAACGAATTCCAGATGAAATTTTAAGTAATGTCAAAGATACAAGTATTCGAATTGTTCAACAAAATGATGAAAATTTATGTAGGGAAGCTTATTCGTCTGTATTGTTACTAGAAGAGGAGCTTAAAGAATATCCAGAAAATTGTTATCTGCAATATATGTATGGAATAGAGCTTTTAAATCAACAGAGATACGAAGAAAGTATAGTATATTTTCAAAAAGCATGTAAAAACTTAAACTTGGATTATTTATTTGCTCCTCATTTATATAAATGTTTAAGCTGGTCGCTTATTTCTCTTAAGAGATATAATGATGCTTTAGATGTATTAGAGGAAGGAATAAAGGTGTTTCCTTTCTATACAGATATTTTAGTTTTGAGGTGTGAAATACGTATGCAGTTATATCAGTACGAAGAAGCTATCCGAGACTTAGAGATCAGCTTAAAAACAAGAGAAAAGTATGACATTATGGTACCTGCACCAGAGATTGGGATTCCTATTATTCTGGAAACACTAGGAGAAATTCATCAGGAAATATTTAATTATCAGCAAGCCCTAGTTTGTTATCAGCAAGCCTATGAATTAAACAAAACTAATTACATTCTTTTATACAAAATAGGCAAATTGGCAAAAAAAGTAAATTCCGTTGAAGTACTGGAAAATTTACTAAAGACAGCAAAGGAGTATAAGAATCTTAATCAGCTGACGACGCTTATGGATATTCTTTTACAACAACGAGAGTATACTCAAGTTTTAACTCATTTAGAGTATTTAGAAGCTTTATTGGATAAAAGGGATCAAATAGAAAGCATTAAATCTTTTTGTTATATGATGTTAGGAGAAATGGAAGAAGCAGAGCTTCATTTTTCTGCAATAAATGAAAATAGCTTTTTATATAATCATATGCTATTAAAGAGAATCGAAAGCTATTGGCTTTATAATAAATGGAAAGAAGCTGTGGTTCTTTTAAAGGAAATGGACCGCATTAAAAGTATCGAAAGTCCTATCAAAGGTTTATACCATTTACTTCATAATTTACTTATGAAAAAAGAGTTATGTTATCCTATATTAGGAGAGCAGGAATATGAAATTGTCAGTACACTGCTAGAAGATTTCTTATGGCTGGAGCAGACTGAAAAAGCACAATTGCTTCTACCTTTATTACTACAAGAGACGAAAGAGGACCAATATATTAAACTAGCTGAGTATTGGGCGAAACGAGATGATTATCAAACTATTGAAAGGATTTTCCAGTGCATTTCAAATAAACAAGAGCAGTTAAAATTTAAACAAAAAATTATTGAACGGCTATTGTACAGTGAACATATAGAATCAGCTCAAAAGCTAATGAAACTGGGAGATCCACAGCCATTGGAAGCATTAGAATATGTGTTGTGGTCAAAAAACTTCACAAAGAAACTTAAAAAATGGATAAAGAAGATATATCAAAGGAATATAGGAGTTACTATATCTAATGCATTAACTCTTCAAATACCTGCTAAACCAAATAAAGCTTTATTAGCCTTTTATCATAGTTTAGGTTTAACCAAAAACATGGAAAATGAAGGAAGTTTCATTCAAAATGATACCGATCTGACATGTACTAAGATATATGTGGAAATAGGTAATTATTATGCAAAAGCAGAAAAAAGAAATGAGACGCTATCTGCATATTTACGTGCAATACAATGGGATCCATTAAATTATCTGGCACAAGAAAAAATAAAAGATATGTTTCACGAAAATCCTAGCCAATTCAATGCTTTTTTAGAGGAAAAAAGTTGGATATTAGAAGGTAATAGGTTTCATCAAAAACAGGATTTTATTAATTATATTATTGGATTGATGCATTTCATGAATCAGCAATTCGATCAAGCGTTGACATTCTTCTTAAAAATATCAGAGGATGAGGCTATTTATTCAGTGATTCATGCTTATATTATCAGTAGTTTATGGATTATGAGAAAGGAAGAAGAAGCAGAGAGATGGCTAGATGAACAAAATAGAACAGCTAAATTTTTATCATCATTTTTCTATATTTGTAAAGGATATGCTTTGTATAGATTAGATGAAGGATTTAAACAATATCGATATAGCGAGTTAATAATGATGGAAAAACAGAGAATAAATAATATTAGTTTTAAAGAGTGTTTACTTCAAAGTAGCTTATAAATATGAAAAGGATGTGCAAATCACAGCACATCCTTTGATTTAATTATTAAGTTGTTACTGTAGTTGTAGAAGTAGAATTTGGCGCAAAATTATTTACAGCTAATGTGATTGGTGCACTAACAGGAACTGTAGAAGCTTGAGTGATAACAATTTGAGAACCATTAGCGCCAACTGTAAATAAGCTGGACTGTTGTATTTGACCGTTAACAGTTAATAAATAGTATCCATTGTCTGTTGATATAGTTGTTAGATTTCCAGTCATAGTGTTACCTGAATCATCCGTAAAATTGGCAGCTGGAATTGTGATGGTGCCACTAGTTCTATGAGCTGAATTAAATTTATAAAAATATTTCTCTACAGCTGGATTGCTAGTAGTAGTCGTTGTTGTTTCAGCAGTCATAACAAGTCTAAATAATGATGTAGCCATACCTTTCATCTCCTTTTTAATATTTTTGATCATATTAAGCTTTTAATTTTTATCATACGACCATATTTAATCTCTTCTTCTTATGCAGTATATTATATTGATGAATATATTATTTTGACACTAAAACTATAAATACTTAATTATAAAATTATAGAGAACAGGGAGCTGTTTGGTAAGCTTGTTGTTAGAGCTATATGATATGAAATATCCTATATAAAAAGTCCTTGATTAGAATAAAATCTATTCAAGGACTTTCATATTATTTATTTATAAAACACGTGATTTCCAATTCTCATAACATAAGCTTTATTATTTACAATCCATTTTCCTTCTGCTTTATCGGGATTGAAAAAATAAGTTGCACTTCCAACTGGTCTTACACCATTTAAAGCGTCATTTGCAGCGTTTACACTTGCCTGAGAAGGAGTATTATATATAGTACCTTCTGCAACAGGGCTGAACTGAGGAATTCCTTTGTAATCTTCAAATATAACCTCTTTTACAGTATTAGGGAAGTCGCTTGAAATTACTCTGTTTAATATTACATTTCCTACTGATACTTTTCCATTGTACGGTTCAGCTCCAGCTTCAGCTTCAATTATTCGAGAAAGCCAGTATATATCAACTGAAGAAGTATTTCTACTTAGGGTCGTCTCTCGAGTTGCACTAACTGCATATAGCAAAGATTGAGTTTGCTTACCAGCTATTCCATCGATAGTGATTTTATTTGCTTTCTGAAAATTGATAACTGACTTTTCGGTTTTTGGGCCATAGATTCCATCAACAGCTCCAGCTGAAAAACCTTTGTTATTAAGAGCTTGTTGTAATTTTGATACTTCGCTTCCTCTGCTACCAAACTTTAATGTCACATATGGACTTGCTTGACCTTGGGCAGCATATGCACCTGCTATGTTAAATGAGATTAATAATAGTACGAGGAATAAAGATACTATCCTCTTTAAATATATTTTCATGCACTAAACACTCCTTCCTTTTGATTGCTTCCGAAGTTAGCTGACGGGTTCGGGATAGAAGGCTCCCTACCATAACATGTATGGATTAACCCCTATAATGGTTCCTCCGTACCTGAGTATTCCAGGATTCAGCAAGCGCAGTGACTTTGCATATGTAACATTATATAGACTTGACAATGTTATGTCAACTAATTCAAAAAATTGGCACAAATAGCTATCTGTACTAACAATTATAAAAGCCTTAACTCTTTTAGAATTAAGGCTTTATTGATTGTTTACTATAAATTGAATATTATTTGCATTATGCTAAACTAGGTTAAATTGATTTTTACCATTATTGTTAACTATATTATTTTAAGTTAAGCTCTGCTTCAGTAACTAGTTCGTCGATTAACTCCTTTACTGAAACTATTCTATCTATTCGGTAGGCATTTACACCGGCAAAAGCGAACCCAGATGCTAATTTTCCTTTTTGTGCATTAATCAATGCACTAGCTATACAATACTGCACTTCAGCAGGTTTACATGGCTTTAAACAGTTAGTAATGCATTTTATTGGCTTTCTTAATCCTGCTTTAGCCTCGTTTAAGAAATCATTTGATATCGCACGACCAATCATACCAACAGGACTTTGAATTATTTCAATATCCTCAGATTTACACTCTATATATGCTTGCTTAAACCCTTCTGAGGCATCACACTCATGAGTAGCAACGAATCTGCTTCCTATCTGAACTCCAGATGCACCAGCTTTTATTAGCTCAGCTATATCTTTTCCGTTGAAAATACCACCACCTGCTATAACAGGTATTTTCTTTCTATGTTTTTCTTCATAAGGCTTTATTGCATTTAATACATCACGCAATAGTTTGTTTAACTGATATGCTGGTTCATTTAGTTCTTCTTTAGAAAATCCAAGATGTCCACCTGCTTTAGGACCCTCTACAACAACTGCGTCAGGAATAACTTGATAATGCTTATCCCAACTTTTACATATTATTGATGCGGTTCTTCCTGAAGAAACAATCGGAACTATTTTTGTCTCAGTTCCTTTTGTGAACTTAGGGAGACTTAGTGGAAGTCCAGCCCCTGAAAATATGATATCTATTTTTTCTTTAACCGACTCTTTAACCATTTCTTCGAAGTTGTTGAGTACGGTCATCAAGTTTACGCCTATAATCCCATTGCTACATATCTCTTTAGCTTTTCTTATATGAGCTTTTAATGCTCGAATATTAGCTTCTTTCTTATTTTTAAAGTAATCTGGCTCGTTAAAACCAATTTCAACACCAGATATTACTCCAATGCCACCATTTAATGAGACATGACCAGCTAAGTTTGATAAAGAAATTCCTACACCCATACCACCTTGAACAATAGGAACTCTTGCTACGAGATTTCCGATTTTTAGATTTGGCAAATTCATATATTTTTATACCTCCTATATATTATTATCCAATATTAGCACTAGGTAATAAAACCTACTATTAAATTATACAATTAATGAATAGAAAATGATAGCTAATTTTAGTAACTTTATTCTTAATTTGAGTATTTGCATTATTATGTAGTCTATACATTTTACATGTATATTTAGAAAAGGAAATAAAAAAGGGCCTGTTGCAAACGAACTGCTTAGTTCGTTGTTCGACAGACCCTTTTAGCATTACTCTTATCTAGGAATTAGTCTCATTTCCATCCAGTCTAGCCCAATCCAATCATAATTTCCTGTGTTTGAAGTATTTACGATTTGTACTCTATTAGTTCTCCTCAAATTTGGAACATTAAACGTTAAGTCCTTCCAGTTTGTAAATTTTTGTCCAGCAGGACGACCATGCTCTAGAGGAACTCGTCCCCGATGTACAACTGTGCCATTTATTGATATTGTTGCTGAATATTGACGTTCAGGTACATTAGAATGATCATCTAATACTGCACGGATAATTAGGCGTGCTCTGTAGTTGCCAGTAACAAAAATTTGAGGTGGTATTAGTAATGTCCATTGGCCAGTATTTCCGGTATAGAGAATATCTGCATTTCCACTTGGATTTCCATAGTTTGGATAACCTGTAAGCTCTTTGAATGCAGTAATCCTTATCTCAGTAGGTCTATCGCTTAATATAGGTGGTGGGTCACCTGCACTAGGTGGAGCAAAAGGATATGTCATATATGGGTAAGACATTTCAGGTTGCATATATCCATAGTAAGGCATCATTTTCATAACCTCCTTTATTTATTGTCAATATATATTATGAGACGAGGAGTGACTATGTCACTTATAATTTATTATCAGACTAATAGAATAGTACTGTTTTTAAAACAGTATAAGTCCTATTTCAAAAAACAAATAAATAATGTATTATATCTTTATATACATATTATTAAATTATATAGATTATAAAGAGAGGTAGACCATGATAGAATCACATATTGGTGAAATGGCTGCACTTATTACAGCTTTATTTTGGACTGTTACAGCAGCTGCTTTTGAAATGGCAGGGAAAAAGGTAGGATCATTATCAGTAAATTTTATAAGATTGATGATTGGCTTTGTTCTAATTAGTATATTCACTTATTTTACTAGAGGAATGCTTTTCCCACTTGATGCTTCAACTAATTCATGGATATGGCTTAGCATATCAGGAGTTATAGGATTTTTTATTGGAGATTTGTTCTTGTTTCAAGCTTATGTAGAAATTGGTTCAAGGATTTCGATGCTTATAATGGCATTATCACCACCGATTACAGCATTACTTGGATATATTATTATGAGAGAGATGATTAGCATTACTAATATGATCGGTATGGCTATAACTATTTCTGGCATAGCTCTTGTTGTATTAGTAAGAAAATCAGATAGCAGGAGGTTTGAATTTTCACATTCTATAAAGGGAATAATTTTTGCGTTTGTAGGAGCTATAGGGCAATCACTAGGATTGATATTTAGCAAAATTGGTATGCAGAATTTAAATCCTTTTGCAGCTACACAAATTAGAATAATAAGTGGATTGTGTGGATTTGCAGTGTTGTTTATTGTAATGAGGAAATGGAGTGGATTAAAAACTGCATTTACTAACTTGAGGGCTATGACAAGTATTACAATAGGATCAATTTTCGGTCCTTTCTTAGGGGTTTCATTTTCACTTATTGCTATACAACATACTACCACAGGTGTTGCTTCAACTATAACATCTGTGGTACCAGTGATGATAATTCCTGTGTCAATATTAGTATTTAAGGAAAAGGTAAGTCTTAAAGAGATAATAGGAGCTATAATTACAGTAACAGGAGTTGTCTTATTATTTTTGTAATTCATAAAAAAACAGCTTCATTTGAAGCTGTTTTTAGTATCCAGGAGCATCATTTTTATCTATTTCTACAAATTCATCCTTATAAGCATAACAAATAGGACAATACATAGGTGGTTCTTCTCCTGTTGCTGTGTGACCGCATACTTTGCATAAAAAAGTCTTCATATTAATTACCTCCTCGAATAAAAAATATTATTGCCACTTATTTATACCCAAATATTTTTATTTAACACGTGATATTTATAAAAGATAATTATGTTATATTCAGCTATACAAGGGTATAAAGAAAATACATATTAAATTATGAGGTGGTAGAGATGACTGAAAATAATAGATCAATAGTAGGAGACAAGGCTCCTATCTTTAGACTTCCTGATGCCAATGGAAATCATATTTCTCTTGCTGATTATAAAGGCAATAAAAATGTTGTATTATACTTTTATCCAAAAGATAATACACCTGGATGTACCGTCGAAGCTTCAGAGTTTAGAGACAATTATGATAAAATAGAATCAACTGATACTATAGTTATTGGTATAAGCAGGGATGGCATAAAGTCCCATACAAAATTCATTGAAAAACTAGGCTTGCCATTTATTTTACTGAGTGATGAAGAGCAAGAGGTTCATAAAATGTATGATGTCCTTAAGCTAAAGAAGTTATATGGAAAAGAATATTTAGGTACTGAAAGGTCAACATTTTTAATTGATAAAGAAGGAGTTTTAGTCAAAGAATTTAGAAATGTTAGAGCAAAAGGGCATGCTGAAAAAGTTATAGACTATATTAACGAAGAATTAAAGTAGTTTCATCCATAAAATATTATATATTCGATTATTATGTTTATATCAGACACTAATCTTATCTTTAATATTAACGCAGAGATAAAGTTAGTGTCTGATTTTTTGCGATAATTAAAAAAGTATTTCTAAGGCATCAATATATGCTACAATAGTTAATGATATACTATTTATAGTCATAGTAAATAGTAAAAGATAGTATAGTATTAAAATTGATAAAAAATATTTAATAAATAGATTAGGGGTAGGCATAATGATGGAACAGGTTTTTAATTCGAAAGAACATATTTTAGAAAACGGACTAAAACTAGTATCGATTCATAAAGATACTGAAATTTCTTCTATTCATGTAGGTGTAAATGTTGGAGCTATAAACGAAGATTTTGAAGAAAAAGGGATTTGTCATTTCATTGAACATATGTTATTTAAGGGTACAGAATTAAGAGATAATAGTAAAATAGATCAAGATTTTGAAGATAGAGCAGGGTCGTATAACGCATACACTACATATACTGCAACAGTATTTGCTATTACAGCACTGTGTGAGGAACTGGAAGCATCAGTAGAACTTCTATCAGATATTATTATAAACTCGACGTTTCCTGTACATGAAATAGAAAAAGAACGTGGAGTTATATTAGCTGAAATAAGAAATAGTGCAGATGACATAGAGCACTATAGCTTCAATATGACTAACAATATTGCATTTTCAAATAGTCCTTTAAAATATGATATTGTAGGAACTGAAAAAACAGTTAAAAAGCTTACTAAGAAACAGCTTGAAGAATTTTATAAAGCACATTATGTTCCTAATAATTGTGTTATTAGTATTGTGTCTTCTTTTAGTCATGAGGAAGTGAAGGAAATGGTGGAGAAGTATTTTGACAGTTGGAAGAGTAAGACAGTAGTAGAAAAGCCAGTAATAATAGAGAAGAATAGACATGTTGAAAAAACAACATATAGAAAAGACATTGAGCAAAATACCTTGGTATATCTCTATACATTTTATGGACTCAATAGAGATGAGGAACTAGCTTTAGAAATTCTTAATCATAAGTTTGGAGAGAGCGCGAACTCTATATTGTTTAGAGCTTTGAGAGAAGATAAAGGATTAGCATACGACGTATACTCTGAGATGGATGTAACAGATTGGATAAAAACACTATATATTTACACTGCTGTAGGAGAAAATGATGTAGCCGAGGCGAAAGAGACAATAGATAAATGTATTAGTGGGATAATTAATAGGGAAATAATAATTGATGATAGAAATATTCTTTTAATGAAGAAAGTAATGAAAACTGGTATAGCCTCTATGTTAGAAGATTCAGAAGGATTATGTAATTATGTCTTGCATCAAAAATTAACAGGGAAAAACATTTATGCTTTTAATGAGGACATGAAAGCATTAGATCATATTAGTGGAAACGAAGTGTATGAGGTTGCGAAAATGGTGCTTGATAGTCCAACAGTCCATATTCTAGTAAACAGTAAAAAACAATAAAGAAGGCAGTGATTAGCTATATTATGAGAGATAACTGGCCCACAAACGACTGGATAAAACTTGAACCACAAAAAGTAGGAATGAATTATGATAAGTTTATAAGTGCTGATAGAGAGATAGTTAAAAATTTGAAGCATGTTAATAGCTTTCTAGTAATTAGAAATGGGTATTTAGTTTTTGAAGAATACTATAACGGTACAGATGCAAACACTTTAAATCCTGTGAATTCAATAACTAAAAGTATCATTTCCTTGCTTATAGGGATAGCTATAGAAAAAAGATATATTAAAAATGTGAATCAAAAACTCATAGAGTTCTTACCTGAATACGAAAATGATATAGGCAACTCATTGATAGGGGAGATAGCAATATCTCATCTATTAAAGATGGGTGCCGGATTTGAGTGGGAAAGTGCTGATTTTAAAGAACCTTTGCTTAAGAATATGATTAAAAGTAGTGACTGGATTAAGTATATATTGAATATACCTTTAAATAGAGACAGAATTGGAAAATTTGAGTATAACAGTGGTGTTTCACATTTATTATCTGTAATTATAACAAAGGCAATAGGCATGAGAACTCAGGATTTTGCTAATAAATTTTTATTACAAAGCATTGGAGTAGAAGGTATAAGAGATACTGAAATAAATAAGACTTATTATTTAAATAGCACTAAATGGACTAGAAAAAGACAATGGGATATTGATAGTCAAGGAATTAATATTGGTGGCTTTGGATTATCTTTTAAGTCTAGAGATTTAGCTAAAATAGGTTATCTGATTATAAATAACGGTATTTGGGAAAATAAACAGGTAGTATCAAAGGAATGGATAATTAATTCTACTAAGCCTCATATAGATGTCCAAGGAATGATGAAGTATGGATATCACTGGTGGGTAATGGATAGAAAGAATATTAAAATAATATTTGCTTTAGGATATGGGGGACAGTATCTAGCTATTATTCCGCAGCTTGATTTAATTACTGTGATTACTTCTGAGAATGATATTGATTGTGATAGCAATAGAGATCCTGGATATATTTTATATAAATATGTATTAAAAGCACTAGAATAGAAAATACACTCGTTATTGTCTTGAGTGTATTTTTCTTTTATGTTCAGCAATTAAAAGATCAACCATTCTTCCATAGCTTTTTACGCCATCTTTTTGATTGTTTGCTTTTAGGTAGGCATTATTAATCTTTGTAGATGCTTTTTCTATTGGACCTTGATATTGTTTCCAAAACTCGTTGATTTCAGCTAAATCCTTAATAACTTCTTCGCTATATAGTTTCTTTATTTTTTTGTATCTTTCTTTATCATTTCGATATAACGCATTAGATGAATGGATTAAAGCTAATAAAGTACCAGAATACTGAAAATCAATATCGGGGTGCATAGTGCAAGTAACATAAGCGATATAGTTAGCTTCATCTTCTCTGGCAAAACCGCGTTGATGCGCCATTTCATGAGAGGCTGTATTTGGAAGCATTATATCAGGAATATTTGTGTTTACATTTGCTTCTGCTGTATAGGGAAAGTAAATCCCCGAAATTCCTAGATAAGACATTGCTGTTGATGATAAGACCTTCTTAGGCTTGCCATATTTTCCTTCAAGTTCAGGATATATAGCAGAAACATTGTCATATCCTTTATATGCTCTATTAAGCACGTCCATATCATATCTTGACATATTTGCCGTATTGTTGTATGACTGCTTAATAGATTCGTCTTTTAACTTATTTGCTCTTTTTATTAAATCGGTACAAAGATTCTCTAGCTCTGACAGCGATGCAGGTTTAGTATCCAATTTAGCTATCCTTGAGAATGGTAGACGATAATAGTTTAGTCCCCAGACTAACAGGAAGCAAAAATATAATAAGCTAATAGTAATAAGTATATTTTGCAGAAAATATATTATTGCTTTTAATCTGTATTCTTTACTATTTTTAATCCTTACTATACTTAATATAATTTTAACGACTATGAAAATAAATAGAGCATAGAGAAGGAATTCTGCTACAGAATAAGGTACTATTCCTGTAATATTACTTAAAATATAAGTGACAGTTTTGTAAAATCCAGTTGAATAAACTTTTTCAACTATTTGAGGATTGTGTTTTGCAATATTTGTTAGAATTATACCTAAAGGTATAAGAAGTACTGATAACAGTTTTTTGTTTGTTTTTAAACATTTCATGATAATCACACTTTCTTTTGAGTATATATCAAGCTTAAGCCTTGATTTATTGATCATAAATCAAGGCTTTTTGTTATCTTAAATCTTCTAATAACTTTACCTTTTCTGCTGTTTTATTATCCTTTTCTTTGATAATTTTTGCTGGAGTTCCTGCAACTACACAATTAGCTGGAACATCCTTAGTTACAACAGAACCAGCAGCTACAACAGAACCTTTTCCAATCTTAACGCCTTCAAGTATTACTGCATTAGCACCAATTAGAACGTCATCTTCTATAGTGACAGGAGCTTTACTAGGAGGCTCTAAAACTCCTGCTACAACGGCTCCAGCACCTACATGGACATTTTTTCCGATTATTCCTCTGGCTCCAACTACTGCGTTCATGTCAATCATAGTATTTTCACCAATTTCAGCACCGATATTGATAACTGCTCCCATCATGATAACTGCGTTTTTTCCAATATTAACTCTATCACGAATTATGGCACCAGGTTCTATTCTTGCTTGAATGTTTTTTATATCTAATAGGGGGATAGCAGAATTTCTTCTATCACATTCAATATGATAGTATTCCATATGTTGCTTATACTTATTAATTAGCTCTGATATGGCGTTATATTCTCCTATGACAATTCTTGAATTACCTTCTCCAAATACCATTATATCAGAAAATTCTACATTTTCAAAATTACCTTTCATATAGACTTTAACTAGCGTAGATTTTTTTGCTTCTTTGATAAAACGTGCAATTTCGTATGGATCTGTTAGTTGATTACAAGAAGTGTATTCAGTGTGCTCTATTTTCATTAGTCTATAAGACCTCCTTATTTTCTGTTGTATAGTAAAAAAGTTGATTATTTAATTATTTAAATAAGTCATCCATTGTGTATAATCCAGGTTTTTTATCTATTAGAAATCTTGCTGCGTTTATAGAACCTGCTGCAAATATTTTCTTAGATGTAGCAGTATGTTTTATTTCGATTACTTCATCTATCCCAGCGAAGATTATTGAGTGTTCTCCGACAATAGTACCACCACGAACTGCATGTATTCCTATTTCGTTTTGAGATCTAAGCTCACTTTTTCCTTCTCTTCCAAACACATATGATTTTGAATTTTTTAATTCATTATTAATTGCATTTGCAATCATATATGCAGTTCCACTTGGAGCATCTACTTTTTTATTATGGTGTTTTTCTATGATTTCAATATCAAAAGAGCCATTTAATATTGGGGCAGCTTTTTTTGCCAAGTTCACTATCACGTTTACTCCTAAAGACATATTAGCAGAGAAGAATATAGGGATGCTATTTGCAGCATTTTTTATTTCTGTGATGTGATTATCAGAATATCCTGTTGTAGCTATAACTATAGGAATATTTTTAGATACTCCATACTTTAATAAATTTGAAATTGAATTTGGATTAGAAAAATCAATAATTATATCTGCATCTCCATTAAAATCAAATATATCTTCATATACAGGATAAGAATTATTCACTTTTTTAGGATTTTTATCTATACCAGCGACTGTTTTTAAATCATCAAATTCGAAAATCTGCTCGGATAAAACCTGACCCATTTTTCCGTTGCAGCCGCTAATAATTATTTTTATCATAACATTGCCTCCTTAAAGCACTCCATAAGCTTTCATAGCTTTTTTTAGGATATCTAGGTTAGATTCTGTCATCGATGTTAAAGGTAGTCTTAGCTCTCCAGCATTCATTCCCATTAAGTTCATGGCAGTTTTAACTGGTATAGGGTTAGTTTCAATGAACAATGTATCAATAAGCTCTTTCATATCAAGCTGTAACTTTCTAGCTTTCTCAATATTTCCCTCAAGATAGCTAACTACCATATCATGAGTATCTTTAGGTAGGATATTTGCAACTACAGATATAACACCGCTACCTCCAAGTGATAGTAATGGGACTACCATGTCATCATTTCCAGAATATACATAGAAGTTGTTATCACATAGTCTTGCTATCTCAGCTACCTGACTTATGTTTCCGCTTGCTTCTTTTACTGCTTTAATATTTCTGTGCTTTGAAAGTACCTCTACAGTTTTCGGAAGAAGATTAAGCCCAGTTCTACCAGGAACGTTGTATAATATAATTGGGATATTAACATTGTCAGCTATAGCACTATAATGTTCTATTAATCCTTTTTGAGTTGTTTTATTGTAGTATGGTGTTACTATTAATAGCCCATCAGCGCCTTGTTTTTCAGCGTATTTACTTAGCTCAATGGAATAAGCTGTATTGTTGCTTCCTGTTCCAGCGATAACTGGTACACGCTTATTTACTTTTTCTATGGTAAATTTGATTACTTCTCTTCTTTCTGAATCAGACATCGTTGAAGATTCACCAGTTGTTCCACAAACTATTATTGCGTCTGTATTATTCTCTATTTGCCATTCTATTAATTCAGACAGTTTATCATAATCAATCTCATCATTTGTAAAAGGAGTTACTAAAGCTACACCTGATCCTTTGAATAACATAGTTAACATTCCTCCCATCATAATAATTTCCTTGAATAATGATTATAGTTTTTGCACTAATAACTCTGCAATTTGTACAGTGTTTGTCGCAGCTCCTTTTCTAATATTGTCTGCTACAACCCACATATTGATTCCATTTTCGACACTAAAATCTCTTCTTACTCTACCTACATATACTTCGTCAGTATCTTCCGCATTTATTGGCATAGGGTATATGTTATTTGCAACGTCATCTTGAACAATAATACCTTTACTGTTTCTTAAAACTTCAAAAACTTCAGATAACTTAAATGGCTTTTCGAATTCAACATTTACAGAAACACTGTGACCAGTTTTTACAGGCACTCTTACAGTAGTAGCAGTTATTTTAAGATCGTAATCGTTTAATATTTTTTTTGTTTCTTCAATCATTTTGATTTCTTCTTTTGTATACCCGTTTTCCATAAATACATCAATATGAGGGAGACAGTTGTATGCAATTGGGTGAGGATATTTCTTATTAGGATCACCTTTTATGCCATTTTCTAAATCCATTATTCCTCCGACACCAGAGCCAGAAACGGCCTGATAAGTAGAATATACAATCCTTTTAATTTTAAATGCATCGTGAAGAGCCTTGATAGGTAAAACAACTTGGATTGTAGAACAGTTAGGATTTGCTATTATACCATTATGCCATTCTATATCTTGAGGATTTACTTCAGGAACTACAAGTGGTATATCTTTATCCATTCTCCAAGCACTGCTGTTGTCTACTACGATTACACCTTTTTCTTTTGCTATTTTAGCAAACTTCTTACTTATATCTCCACCAGCAGAAAATAATGCTATATCTATGTCTTTGTCAAAAGATTTTTCAGTTAGTTCTTCAACAACGTATTCTTTGCCTTTAAAACTTACTGTACTTCCGCTTGATTTTGCTGAAGCTAGCAAATGCAAATTGTTAATAGGAAAATCCCTTTCCTCTAGTACTTTTAAAAAAGTTCTTCCAACCATTCCTGTTGCACCGACTATTGCTAAGTTCACATTTTTCATTCTAGTCACCTCTATTTTAAATTTTCTAATGCATATAAACAAGTTATAAATAGCTAGTTATTCCAATTATATTCACCTTTACATACTAATTGTGCTGGTCCAGTCATAAATATGTGATTATTTTCCTGATTAATTTTTAGTTTTCCACCTAAAACATGAATATTTACTTCTTTATTAGTACCATATATCATAGAACATACGATAGCAGTAGCAGCTGCACCAGTGCCACATGCAAGAGTTTGACCTGCACCTCTTTCCCATGTTATAACCTTTATATTTTGATCGTCAAGAATCTCACAAAAATTCACATTTGTTTTTTTGGGGAATAATGTATAATTTTCAATTAATGGTCCTATTTCTGAAATTTTGATATTATTTAAGTTATCTACTCTTACAACTGTATGAATAGTGCCTACAAATAATGAAGATATTTTATAAGTTATTTTGTTTATTTCTATTTCTTTATCAATAAAATCTGCTTTATCAGTATTTATAGGAAAGCTATCTGTAGAAAAAACTGGTACACCTAAATCAACCTTAACACTATGAACTTTACCATCATTAATGATTAATTCAGGCTTCATCATTCCCCCAAGAGTCTCAACTGTAAATGTGGTTTTCGGTACGATTTTATTATCATAGACATATTTAGCAAAGCATCTTATTCCATTTCCACACATAGGAGCTTCTGTACCATCAGCGTTATAAAAAACCATTTTAATATCGGCTGTTTCTGATTTCTCGACAACTATCATACCGTCAGCACCAATTCCAAAATGCCTATCACATACACTTAAAGCAAGTTTTTTGTACTCTGGTAGATTACCATTTAATCCGTTAAATATTATGAAATCATTTCCTGTACCATGGAATTTTTCAAATGTTAACATCTTTTTCCACCCCCAACTTATTATAAATATATTATATATCAAAAGTAATAATCATTAAGATTACAAATTTAATTCTCTTGCCAAAACATTTATTGCTTTTTGTTTATTTAGATTGCTTATAGTGTATGAAATACTTATCTCTGATGTTGTAACCTGTTTAAATTCTATACTGTTATTTGCAAAAATATTAAATACTTTTGCTGCTACTCCAGAGTGATGTCTCATTCCTGTACCTATAACAGATATCTTTGATATATTTGAATCTTTAGTTACTTCAATGCTTGACATTTCTTTTTTTAATTCAGCAATTATAATATTTATAGAGTTCTCATCATCCTTAGCTGTGGTAAATGAAACATTGACGTATCCGTCATAAGGGGATGTTTGGCTAATCATATCTACATTAATATCCTCATCTGCTAATTTTTCAAAGATTAGTGAGATATTTTGTGTATTATATGGTACGTTGTTTATAGTGACCATTAGTACATTATCACTTGCTGTAAGTCCGGTTACTGTTCTTTGTTCCATGTTTTCATCGAGCTCCTTTATATAAGTTCCTTGGATTTTTCCATTGCTAAGTGCTACATATATTGGTACATTAAACTTGTGACCTATTTCTACTGATCGCGTTTCCATTACTTTTGCGCCTAGACTTGACATTTCCATCATCTCTTCATAACTAATGCTTTGAAGCTTCTTTGCACCTTTATAAAGTCTGGGATCAACAGAGTAGATACCTTCTACATCAGTATATATCTCACACAGGCAATTTAGTTTTGCAGCTAAAGCAACGGCTGTAGTATCTGATCCGCCCCTTCCTAGAGTAGTAATATCACCATCTTTATTAACACCTTGGAAACCTGCAACGATTACGATCTTATCCTTGTTTAAATGAGCTTTTATTATATCTATATCTATATCTTCTATACGGCTTTTAGTATGATTTCCTTGTGTTCTAATACCAGCTTGAAGGCCAGTTAGCGATATGGCATCATAACCAAACTCTTTAAAAACCATTGATAATAAAGAAATAGAAACTTGCTCTCCTGTGGATAACAACATGTCAAGCTCTCGTTTACAAGGACTTTCTGAAATATCCTTTGTCATTGCTATTAAATTATTAGTAGTTTTTCCCATGGCAGATATAACTATCACCATATCATTACCTTCTATTTTTCTATCTATTACTTTTTTTGCAATATCTTTCATTTTATCGATAGTCTCAACAGAAGAACCACCATATTTTTGAACAATTATAGCCATACTTAACCCTCCCAAAGTTCAAGTTAGAAAACATCATTTTTTATTAGATCTTCATATGATTCTCGTTTCACAACTAGTCTTGACTGACCATTCTTTACAAATATTACTGCCGGTCTTGGAATTCTATTGTAGTTACTTGCCATACTATAGTTATATGCTCCTGTACTGAATACAGCTAGAATATCACCTGCTTCAGCTTTAGGCAGCATAATATCTTTAACTATCATGTCTCCTGATTCACAGCATTTACCAGCGACTGTATAAAGTGTTTTGTTATTTTCGAGGACTTTGTTTGCAATTGTTGCTTCATATTTTGCTCCATAAAGGGCGGGTCTGGGGTTATCTGTCATTCCACCATCAACAAATATATAGTTTTTTTGTCCAAAAGTTGTTTTGGTAGCTCCAATATCGTAAAGAGTAGTACCTGCATTTGAAACAATAGATCTTCCAGGTTCTATCATTATTTTAGGTACCGATAGATTTAGCTCGTTTGACTTCTCAATTATTATCTTAAGCATATTATTAAGAAAACTCTCTAGTTTTATAGGAGTATCTCCGTTAGCATAATATATACCAAAGCCGCCGCCAAGGTTTAATTCTTCTGAAGAGTATCCGCAGTTGTTTTTAACTTTATTAAGAAACTTAAGCATTACCCAAACCTCTAGATAAAATGATTCCTCTTCAAATATCTGTGAACCTATATGACAGTGAAAGCCTTTAAGATTTATTGTTTTACTGTTAATAAGTGTATTTATTGTTTCGTAAATATTATTACTAAATATAGACTCTCCAAATTTAGAATCATTCTTAGTAGTTTGTATATATTCGTGTGTATGGGCCTCGATACCTGGGTTTACTCTAAGAAGCACATCAACTTTTTTATCTAAAGTTTCACAGATTTTTTCTATTATCTCAATTTCTTGCTTATTATCTATTATTATTCTTCCAACACCAGCTTTGATAGCCATTGTAAGCTCTGATTTTGTCTTGTTATTTCCATGCATATAAACTTTTTGAATTGGGAAACCTGATTTTATTGCAGTATATAGCTCTCCACCAGAGACTACATCTAAGCTTAGCCCTTCTTCGTTAATCAACCTACACATACCTATAGTGAGGAATGCTTTGGAAGCATATATCACTTCAGTTTCTATATTTTTTTCTACAAAGCTATTTTTAAAGATCTTACAATTATTTCTAACAAGCTCCTCATCTATAACATAGAGGGGAGTACCAAATTTCTTAGCCAAATCTAAAGAATTGCATCCACCAATTTCTAAAATACCTTTATCAGTTACTCTCGAAGTACCGAATAATTTCATGTCTTTTCACCACTTTCTAGATTTTTTTATAACCCATAGGAAAGTCTTAATTTTCCTTAATATTAACTTTCCGTTAGATGGATTTCAAAAAAGGTTTCCTTAAACATAATATTAATGCTTCAATAGAAGCTTTTTTTATAACGAATAGGAAAGTTGTACTTTAGTATTCCATATCAAGAACTTTCCGTGGATGAGTTTCAAGAAAAGCTACCTCTAATGCTTCGTTAGAAGCTTTTCTTATAAATAAAAAAACAGCTATGAGCAAAAGGTACCCATAGCTGTTTATGAATAGTCAAAAATAAACAGAACCTTTCGCCCCAACATGATATAGCACTCCAATAGAAGACTGGGCTATCTCCTATCGACAGTACTATGCTTATTCAGCATAGTCCCAACACATAAACTTTCAAAAATGTGCTTCGGCAATTGCACCTTTCCTTTAGAATGCTAACCTAAAGTACTGTTTACAATTGCGGCCTCTATATCATATTGCTGTTACCCAGTATTTAATTATCTCCAATCGTAACAGATATTAAAATTGTTGTCAATAACAAAAAATTACAAAGCTAAAGCTTGTATATATTTTATTCATAATTCAATAGTTAAAACTAATTAGAATATAAAAAAGTAATTCTTGTTATAGACTATAAAATAGATATAATATATTCTAAAAATAATATAATTAATGACGAGTATAAAAATGATTATGAGGGAGGTTTTAAAAGATGAATAAGTTATTGGATATATCGCAGATGGTAGTTAATTTTAGAAAAGAATTGCATCAGATGCCTGAAATAGGCTTTAGTGAAATAAATACATCAAGATATATAATAGAAAAGCTTCAGGAAGCTGGATTTAAGACAGAGGTTGTTGCAAATACTGGTGTAATAGGATTTAGAAAAGGCAGTATGGATTCGAAAGCCATAGCTATTCGGGCAGATATAGATGGCTTAAGAATAAAAGAAGAGACTGGACTTTCTTTTTCATCGAAGAATGAAGGTATGATGCATGCCTGTGGACATGATGGACATACAGCCATATTGTTAGGACTTGCATTCTATATATCTGGTTTAGAAAAAATACAAAGAGATATAGTGTTAATATTCCAACCAGCGGAAGAAGGTCCTGGAGGAGCAGAGGTCATAGTAAGAGAAGGGGTTCTAGAAAAATATAATATAGAGGCAATAGTGGGACTTCATATAATGCCTGAGCTAGAAGAAGGAAAAATAGGATTAAATTCAGGCCCTATAATGGCACAAACAGGAGAAATAGATATTTGTATTAATGCAAAGGGTGGACATGGAGCTATGCCTCATAAAGGGATAGATGGCATATGTATAGCAGCTCAATTAATAAACGCTTATCAATCAATTATTAGTAGAAATATTGAACCGATTGAAGGTGCTGTATTATCCATAGGAAAGATAAATGGAGGAGAGGCACGCAATGCCATAGCTGGTAAAGTTGAAATGGAAGGAACAATAAGAGCGTATAGACAAGAAATATATGATATTATCAAGGAAAAAATGAAAGAAATCAACAAAGGCATGGAAATAATGCATGGTATAGATATCAATATGCAGGTTAGAGATATGTATCCTGCAGTCGTTAATGATAATAAGCTATTTGAAATTGTTAAAGAAGCTCTAGATGATAATGAAGTAGAAATTATTAAACCTATGATGATAGCAGAAGATTTCTCGTATTATCAAAGACAAATACCAGGCATATTTTTTATGCTAGGATCAAGGAATGAAAAGGAGGGATTTGTCTTTCCTCTTCATCACTGTCGATTTAACTATGGTGAAGATGTATTGGTTCATGGTGTCAAAACATATGTCAAAATATGCAAAAAAATAGGAGTGTTTTAAGATAAGTAAAAGAATAGACGTGTCTATCACAACAATAAGATATTGAATTATAAAAAAATGCAAGTTAATTACAATTAACTTGCATTTTTTACTTGATATTTGTTTTTGTATATGTTAAAATCATTTTAAGTTATTATACGACGCAGTAATATATGTAATTATACGATATATTGAGGAGTAATAACAATCATTACTAATTATGCATTATAATCACATGTGCTAGAATACGTTAATTAAGAAATAACTTTAACTATATACGCATAAATATAATACAAAACGAATAAATACTACAAAATAACATTAAGAAGTCAAATGGATTATTGCATGGAAAATATATAAAACTTGCATAAAATAAAGTTGTATATATTTTCTTCTAAAGGCTGATAAAGGGAGGTATTGTGATGAAAAAATCAAAATCGGTGTCGTATCCATATAGTGTTATTGACACAATAAGACCAAATTTATTTAAAGAAATTTTTCCATATGAAGAAATCCCAAAGATTAATTTTAACAAAATCCAATTACCCATGGAATTACCGGATGATATTTGGATAACGGATACTACATTTAGAGATGGGCAGCAGTCAATGTCTTCTTTTACTGAAGAACAAATCGTTAGGCTTTATGATTACTTACATGAGCTTGATAATAGCTCAGGAATAATAAGACAGACAGAGTTTTTTTTATATTCAGATAAAGATAGAAATGCTGTACGAAAGTGTATGGAAAAAGGATATGATTTTCCTCAGATAACTTCGTGGATTAGGGCGACTAAAGAAGATCTTAAGCTAGTTAAAGATATGGGAATAAATGAAACAGGGATGCTTATGTCTTGCTCGGACTATCATATATTTGACAAGCTTAATATGACAAGACAGCAGGCAATGAATATGTATTTGTCTATAGCTGAAAGCGCTCTAGAAAATGGAATAATACCAAGGTGTCATCTAGAAGACATAACAAGAGCTGATTTTTACGGATTTGTTGTACCGCTAGTAAATAACTTGATGAAGCTTTCAGAGAAGTCAGACATACAAATTAAAATAAGAGCATGTGATACATTGGGATTAGGTGTGCCATATGTTGGCGTAGAGCTGCCAAGAAGTGTTCCGGCCATAATACACGGCCTTAGATATCACTGTAACGTTCCTTCTGACGCTATCGAATGGCATGGTCATAATGACTTTTATTCTGTAGTAACTAATTCGACTACATCTTGGCTTTATGGAGGCTCTTCAGTCAATACAACCTTATTTGGAATTGGTGAAAGAACGGGCAATTGTCCTATGGAAGCTATGGTTATAGAATATGCTCAGCTTAAAGGAACGACAAAAAAAATGAACTTAAAAATAATAACCGAAATAGCAGATTATTTTCAGAAAGAAATGGATTATACAATACATCCTAGAACACCAATTGTTGGAAGTGAATTTAATGTAACTAGAGCTGGGATTCATGCAGATGGATTACTTAAAAATGAAGAAATATATAATGCATTTAATACATCAAAAATATTAAACAGACCTGCTATAGTTGCTGTTAATCAATATTCGGGGTTAGCTGGCATTGCAGCATGGATAAATGGATACTTTAAACTTGATGAAGATAAAAAATTAAGCAAAAAAGATTCTAGAATTTTACCTATAAAAAAATGGGTTGATGAACAATATGCAAACGGAAGAACTACAGTTATAAGGAGTGAAGAACTTAAGAAAATGGTTCTTATGTATATACCGAACATTATTGAAGATGAAGAAACAAAAGCTATGTAGATGCAAAATAGGAGGGATAATGATGGGACTAACTGTTGCAGAAAAAATTATAAAAGAACATATAGTTACTGGAGAATTTAAAAGAGGAAGTGAGGTTGGTATAAGAATAGATCAGACCTTAACGCAGGATTCAACAGGTACTATGGCCTATCTTCAGTTTGAAGCTATGGGAATAGATAGAGTAAAAACAAAAAAATCAGTTGCATATATTGACCACAATATGCTTCAAGCTGGCCCTGAAAATGCCGATGATCATTTATATATTCAAACTGTAGCAAAGAAGCATGGAATATATTTCTCAAAGCCAGGAAATGGTATATGTCATCAGGTACATTTAGAAAGATTTGGGATACCAGGACAAACTTTACTTGGTTCAGATAGTCACACACCTACCGCTGGAGGTATTGGTATGCTTGCTATTGGAGCAGGTGGACTTGATGTAGCCGTAGCAATGGCAGGTGGCGAATATTATATTATAATGCCTAGCATTGTAAAAGTGGAACTAAAAGGAAAGCTTAATTCTGGAACTACAGCTAAAGATATAATACTAGAGGTTTTAAGAAGATATACAGTTAAAGGCGGAGTGAATAAAATATTTGAATACTGTGGAGATGGACTTGCTAATCTAACAGTTCCTGAAAGAGCAACAATAACTAATATGGGAGCAGAACTAGGGGCTACAACATCAATATTCCCTTCAGATAAATTGACTTATGACTTTTTAAAGGCCCAAGGGAGAGAGAATGATTTTTGTGAAATAAGAGCAGATGATGGTGCAATATATGACGAGGAAATAGTAATTAACCTTGATGAATTAGAGTCATTAATAGCATGTCCTCATAGCCCTGATAATGTTGTATCCGTATCTAAACTGCAAGGTACAAAGGTGAATCAGGTTGCAATTGGAAGTTGTACAAATTCTTCGTATATGGATTTGATGAAGGTAGCAAAGATATTAGATGGAAACACTGTTAATGAGAATGTATCTCTTGTAATTTCTCCAGGGTCAAAGCAAGTTCTAAATATGTTGGCTGAAAACGGAGCATTAGCCAAACTTGTTTCTGCCGGAGCAAGAATTCTAGAATGTGGCTGCGGACCATGCATTGGTATGGGACAAGCGCCAAATACTGATGGTATCTCACTAAGAACGTTTAATAGAAATTTCAAAGGAAGATCTGGCACTGTTTCTGCTAATGTGTATCTTGTAAGTCCCGAAGTGGCGGCTGTATCAGCATTAACAGGAGTTATAACTAATCCATGTAGTTATGCGCATAACATGGGAATATCTATGCCTGATAAGTTTAAAATCAATGATAATATGATAATAGAACCTAGCGAATCGAATAGTGAGGTTGAAATAATTAGAGGGCCAAATATAAAGCCATTTCCAAAGAGTGAACAATTAAAGAATAAATTGGAAGGGAAAGTGTTAATAAAGGTTGAAGATAATATTACTACAGATCATATTATGCCTTCTAATGCAAAGCTATTGCCATTTAGATCGAACATACCTCACCTTTCTGATTATTGTTTATCACCTTGTGATCCAAAATTTCCGAAAAGAGCAAAGGAGAATGGCGGAGGATTTATAATAGGAGGGTCAAATTATGGTCAGGGATCAAGCCGTGAGCACGCTGCCTTAGTACCACTGTATCTCGGGATAAAAGCAGTTCTTGCAAAGTCATTTGCGAGAATACACAAGCAAAACCTGATAAATAATGGTATTTTGCCACTAAGCTTTGAAAATATAGAGGATTATGATGATATAAATGTTTTGGATGAATTAGTTATTGATAATACTTTAGCTCAAATAGAGAATGATACTATGTTTTTAATAAATAAAACGAAAAATAAAGAATATAAAGTAAGTCTAGAAGTTACTGAAAGACAAAAGAAAATGCTTATAGAGGGTGGATTACTGAATCTTATAAAACTAGGGGTAAAATAATAAAAATATTATTGAATATTTATAAAAATTATTGTATATTATTGAATATAGCAGAAATAATAAATTACTTTAGTTTGTTTAACAAAAAATCCTTGTGTGACCCCATTCCCCCTAACTAATTTTCTGATACCTGTCTCGCACAAGGATTTTTCTTATAGGAGGGTAATAAAATGACGTATAGAATAACCTTGATTCCTGGAGATGGAATAGGACCAGAAGTAACATCAGCAGCAAAAAAGATAATAGATGCATGCGGATTAAATATTGAATGGGATGTAGTTGAAGCTGGTGCAAATGTCATGGAAACTTATAAAACACCATTGCCAGATCATGTAATAGACAGTATCAAGAAAAATAGGATTGCTCTAAAAGGTCCAATAACTACACCTATTGGAACTGGATTCAGAAGTGTAAACGTAGCCTTAAGGCAGAAATTGAATTTATATGCAAATATAAGACCAGTAAAGTCTTATGAAGGGATACCATCTATTCATAAGAATGTTGACTTCATAATTGTTAGAGAAAATACTGAGGATTTGTATGCTGGAGTAGAGCACATGGTAGGCGAGGATGCTGCTGAGAGCATCAAGATAATTACTAAAAAAGCAAGTGACAGAATAGTAAAGTTTGCTTTTGAATTAGCGCAAAAAGAAGGAAAGAAAAAAGTTACTGCTGTACACAAGGCGAACATCATGAAGTTATCTGACGGATTATTTCTAAAATGTGCAAAACAATATGCAAATGAGCATAGAGAGATTGGATTTGAAGATGTAATTGTAGATGCTATGTGTATGAAGTTAGTTCAAAACCCACAAGCATATGAGGTAATAGTTGCACCAAATTTATATGGAGATATATTGTCTGACTTATCAGCTGGGTTAGTAGGAGGATTAGGGCTTGCACCTGGAGCTAATATTGGTGACGATGTAGCTGTGTTTGAACCTGTTCATGGTTCTGCACCAGATATAGCTGGCCAAAATCTTGCAAATCCTACTTCGACGTTGCTTTCTGGGATAATGATGTTAAAGTATATAGGTGAATTTGACTTTGCAGAAAAAATTGAAAAAGCTTTAACAGAAGTTCTTAGAGAGGGAAACAAGCTTACTAAAGACATGGGAGGAACTTTAGGTACGGATGAATTTGCAAATGCTATAATACAGAAAATGATTTAGAATATGATAATCATTAGAAAAAGATATAGATAACTAAGCTAAATAATTAGTTTAGTTATCTATATTTATATATGTGAATAGTAAGACAAAAAAATGAGACTATATTTATATAACAAAAACGACATTATAATACTAGACAAATAAATAGCTTAACTTTATAATAACGATTAAGGTTAATGAGTCAATGTATTAAAAGATAAGATGATACAATAATTTTGCTTAGAAAGCGAGGCGATATAATGAGAAAATTTAAAAGGGTTTTAGTTGCTAATAGAGGAGAAATTGCAATAAGAATCTTTAGAGCATGTAATGAGTTAGGAATCAGAACAGTTGCTATTTATTCTAATGAAGATAAAAACTCATTGTTTAGAACGAAAGCTGACGAATCTTATTTGATAGGTAAGAATAAAGGCCCTGTAGAAGCTTACTTGAACATTGAAGAAATAATTAGTTTAGCAGTAAAGAAAGGAGTAGATGCCATACATCCTGGATACGGTTTCTTATCTGAAAACATGGAATTTGCAAGAAAATGTGAAGAGGCAGGAATTGAATTTATTGGTCCTACTCATGAGATGATGGATCAGATGGGAGATAAGATTAAATCTAAGCTTGTAGCTAATAAAGTTGGAGTTCCAACCATACCTGGAGTTGAAAAGGCTGTAGCATCAGAGGAAGAAGCAAAAGAGTTTGCAAATTTTTGCGGATATCCAGTAATTTTGAAGGCTGCAGCTGGCGGTGGTGGTAGAGGAATGAGAATTGTAAGGGAAGAAAATGAATTAATAAAGGAATTTCATAGTGCAAAAAATGAAGCTAAAAAAGCTTTTGGAATAGATGATATTTTTATTGAAAAATATTTAGAGAAGCCAAAGCATATAGAGGTACAAGTGTTAGGAGATAAATATGGAAATATAGTGCATCTATATGAAAGAGATTGTTCAATACAAAGAAGACATCAAAAGGTAATTGAATTTACTCCTGCTTTCTCAATAAGTGACAAACTTAGAAAAGCTATATGTGATGATGCGCTTAAAATTGCTAGAGCAGTAAATTATAGAAGTGCAGGAACAGTAGAGTTTCTTGTTGATATGCATGGAAATCACTACTTTATTGAGATGAATCCAAGAATACAGGTAGAGCATACAGTAACTGAAATGGTAACTGGAATAGATATAGTGCAAAGCCAGATATTAGTAGCAGAAGGCTATAGGCTAGATTCTAATGAGATTGGCATAAAATCTCAAGAGGATATTAAGCCCAGAGGATATTCGATACAATGTAGAGTAACAACAGAAGACCCATTAAATAGCTTTGCTCCAGATACAGGGATAATAGATGTATATAGAACTGGTTCGGGATTTGGAATAAGATTAGATGGAGGGAATGGATTTACAGGTTCTGTTATAAGTCCATATTATGATAGTTTACTTGTAAAAACTACATCATGGGGAAGAACCTTTGAAGACGCAGTGAGAAAGGTTAGAAGAGCTATAAAAGAGTTAAAAGTTAGGGGTGTTAAGACTAATACTGCTTTTTTAATAAATGTGCTTAATCATCATGATTTTTTAGATGGAAAGTGTGATACTGGGTTTATTGCAGATAACCCTGAGCTTTTTGATATTACATCAAAAGTTGATGTTGAGTTAAGAGTATTAAAATATATTGGTGAAAAAGTTGTAAATGAAACAAAAGGAAACAAGAGAGAATTTGATGTACCAATTGTGCCAAAGGTTGAAAGAAACGAAGAATTATATGGTACTAA
Organism: Brassicibacter mesophilus; assembly: GCF_050433385.1. Classification (NCBI taxonomy): domain Bacteria; kingdom Bacillati; phylum Bacillota; class Tissierellia; order Tissierellales; family Thermohalobacteraceae; genus Brassicibacter; species Brassicibacter mesophilus. The sequence continues at coordinate 271,976 of NZ_JBNPXI010000001.1, read as the reverse complement.
ACAATTACTAGATGATAAAGGACCTGAAGGTGTAGTTGATTGGATAAAAAATCAGAAAAAACTATTGCTTACAGATACTACTATGAGAGATGCTCACCAGTCACTTATGGCAACAAGAATGAGAACTATAGATATGGTGAAGATAGCAAAAGCAACTTCAGTATTAGCTCATGACTTATTTTCTGTTGAAATGTGGGGCGGAGCTACATTTGATGTTGCATACAGATTTTTAAAAGAATCTCCATGGACTAGACTTGAGCTACTAAGAAAAAAAATTCCTAATGTATTATTCCAAATGCTTATAAGAGGAGCTAATGGAGTCGGATATAAAAACTATCCTGATAATGTCATTAAAGAATTCATCAGAGAATCAGCTGAAAGCGGAATAGATGTATTTAGAATATTTGATTCACTAAACTGGTTAAAAGGAATGGAAGTAGCAATTGATGAAGTTGTTAAAACTGGTAAAATAGCTGAAGCGTGTATATGTTATACAGGTGATATATTAGATGAAAGCAAAGATAAATACACTTTAGATTATTATGTAAAAATGGCAAAAGAAATAGAAAAGACAGGTGCACATATATTAGGAATCAAAGATATGTCCGCACTGTTAAAACCTCATGCTGCATTTAAGCTAATAAAAGCACTAAAACAGGAGATTGGATTGCCTATACATCTTCATACACATGATACTAGCGGAAACGGAGTAGCTACACTGTTAATGGCTGCTGAAGCTGGAGTAGATATTGTAGATACAGCATTTAACAGTGTATCAGGCTTAACGAGCCAACCTGCACTAAACTCTGTTGTTGCAGCGTTAGAGAATACTGAAAGAAGTACAGGATTAGTTTTAGATGATATACAAAAAATTTCTGACTATTGGAGTGCGGTAAGGCCAGTATACAGCCAACTCGAATCAGGTCTTAAATCAGGAACAGCTGAGATATATAAGTATGAAATTCCTGGTGGACAATATTCAAATCTTAAGCCGCAGGTTGAAAGCTTTGGTTTGGGTCATAGATTTAATGAAGTAAAAGATATGTATAAAAAAGTTAATGAAATGCTAGGGGATATAGTAAAAGTAACTCCTTCTTCAAAGGTTGTAGGAGATATGGCGATATTTATGGTGCAAAATGATCTTTCACCAGAAAATATATATGACAAGGCTAAAGATATGGCATTCCCAGACTCTGCAGTATCCTTCTTTAAAGGAATGATGGGGCAGCCAATTGGAGGATTTCCTGAAAAATTACAGAAGCTTGTATTAAAAGGTGAGGAGCCCATAACATGTAGACCAGGTGAATTACTCCCATCAGAAGATTTTGATAAGATTCATGATCGTATTAAAACAAGATTTAATATAGAACCTGGAAAAAAGGATATGCTAAGTAGTGCGTTATATCCAAAGGTATTTGATGACTATCTACAATACATTCAGGAACATGGTGACTTTAGTAGAATGGGTAGCGATATATTCTTCCACGGATTAAGTGAAGGAGAGACATGTGAAGTTGAAATAGCAGAAGGAAAGGTCCTTGTTATAAAGCTTTTAGAAATAGGAAGATTAGACGAAGAAGGAAATAGAACTCTTTACTTTGAGGTTAATGATAGTAGAAGAGCGATAAAGATATATGATAAAGCTAGCTCGGTTAATAAAGAAGTTAACTTTACTCAAATGGCAGACCCTTCGAATAAATTAGAAATTGGGGCTAGTATACCAGGTACTGTGACTAAAATCATAGTAAAACTTGGAGAGACAGTAAAAGAAAATCAAACAGTGGCAGTAATTGAAGCAATGAAGATGGAAACAAACATTACTGCTCCAGCTGATGGTATTGTGGATTCAATCATTGTAAAAGAAGGACAGATTGTTAAAGCAGGAGAATTGATAATTAAATTACAATAAGAAAGGAGCATATGCTCCTTTCTTATTAGTGTGTAATTTTTTAGCATCTATTGCCGTAACCACAATTACAGAACAATACAACTAATAGCAAGAAGAAGAATAACAAGCTACTGTCGTCTCCGCATCCGCCACCAAATAGTCCACCTAATAAACCTTTGTTTTCTGCCATGTGATAAACCTCCTTATATGTTTTATGTTGATTTATTATCATAGTATGAAAATGAAGAAGAATTGGTGCTAAATAAAATAACCAAAAAATTCATTTGACAATGTAGGATTTTTATAATAAAATAAAATGAATAAATATAAATCTTGTTAACAAAAGAAGATATGATATGCTGAGAAAGGTAATAGTAGATATTTATGATTTACAGAGAGAAAACCCATGGCTGAAAGGTTTTTAATCCGCTAAATATTGAACCAGACCTAGAGCTTCTAAACTGAAAGTAAGTAAGTTTAGACGGTTTTAACCGTTATATTATTAGAGGTGAACTAGTTGAATAGCTAGTTAACAAGGGTGGTAACGCGGATAACCTTCGTCCCTATTTTTATAGGGATGAGGTTTTTTTTATTTACTTGATTTCCCTTGAACTAATTTTGGCTTAAATGCATGCATGCAATTTAACACAGTATAACTTTAAAACGATAAAGGAGGAACAATTATGAATAATTATAACTTAGGAATTATATTTACTTTTGTAGTGTATCTTGGGGTAATGCTGCTGATAGGTTTTATTTATTATCGCAAGACAGAAAATTTGTCTGAATACATTTTAGGTGGAAGAAAGCTTAATAGCTGGGTAACTGCACTAAGTTCGCAAGCGTCTGATATGAGTGGATGGTTATTACTAGGACTGCCAGGATACGCATATGCAAGTGGTATGGAAGCTATATGGATTGCAATTGGATTAGGCATAGGAACTTATTTAAATTGGAAATTTGTGGCAAAAAGATTAAGAAAATACACAGAGATATCTAGAAACTCTATTACGTTATCATCATATTTTGAAAACAGATTCAGAGACAATTCAGGAATTTTAAGGATAACTTCTGCAATAATAATTTTAATGTTCTTCACTGTATATACAGTATCTGGATTTGTAGGTGGTGGTAAGCTGTTTAGTACTATTTTCGGTATACCTTATACCTATGCATTAGGGTTAGGGGCTATTGTTATAATCGTATATACTTTTTTAGGTGGGTTCATGGCAGTGTGTTGGACAGATTTTTTTCAAGGAATGCTGATGTTCTTTGCTATTTTAGTAGTTCCAATAACTTGTATGCACCTAATAGGTGGTTATGATCAAACTGTAGTTTCTTTAAAGTCAATAAATCCAGAATTATTAAATGCGTTTACTACTATAGATGGCAAAAGTATATCATTTATATCGGTAGTTTCTTTATTGGCATGGGGTCTAGGATACTTTGGTCAGCCACACATACTAACAAGATTTATGGCAATAAAGTCTTCTGATCACATTAAAAAAGCTAGGTTAATAGCAATGGTATGGGTTATAGTATCTTTGGGTGCAGCAGTATTAGTTGGTATCGTAGGAAAAGTATACCTTACAGAAGCATTAGAAGGTGGAGCTGTAGAAACGGTATTTATGGTTATGGTGAACTCAACGTTTCCAACAATAATAGCAGGTATATTACTAGCAGCTATTCTTGCAGCAATAATGAGCACTGCTGACTCACAGTTATTAGTTTCAGCATCTGCATTGACGGAGGATATTTACAAGTCACTAATTAGAAAGAATGCAAGTGACAAAGAATTAGTTTGGGTAAGTCGTACGACAGTTGTTATTATAGCTGTGATATCTTTTTTTCTTGCACTTAATCCTGAAAGTTCAATACTTGTATTAGTATCCTATGCATGGGCTGGATTTGGAGCTGGATTCGGACCAGCAGTGATTATGTCTCTAGTATGGAAAAGGATGACAAGAAATGGGGCATTAGTTGGTATGATTACAGGAGGATTAGTAGTTATTATATGGCAGAGACTTCAGGGTGGAATATTTGATCTTTATGAAATAGTACCAGGCTTTATTTTTTCAGCTATTGCTATAGTGGTAGTGAGTTTGTTAGATAAAGAACCTATTCAAGAAATAACTGAAGAATTTGAAAGTGTAAAGGTAAGTAATATATAATTTAGAGCCCTAGAGCTGTAGGGATGCTCTAGGGCATTAATATTGTTTAGCTGTAAAATACTTCAGTAACTCTATTTAATATACCATTCATATGAGCTATAGCTATACCAAAATTAGTTATTGGAACGTTTATAGATTCTGACTTTAAAATTCGCGTCATCATCTGCTTTCTATTGAACATACAGGCACCGCAATGAATTATAAGCTTATATTTTGATAGGTTATCGGAAAAATCCACACCTGCTTTTACAGTTACGTCAAGATCTGCATTTGTATACGTTTTGAGCCAATTTGGCAGCTTAGTTCTTGCAATATCACCTTCGAGAGGATGATGAGTACATGCTTCTGCTATCAAAACCTTATCGCTAGACTTCAAATTATCAATTGAATGAGCACCTTTTATAAATATGTCTAAATCGCCTTTATATCTAGCCATTAATATAGAAAATGAAGTAAGCGGGACTTCTTCGGGTATTATAGCATTTACCTTTGCAAAAACCTGAGAATCAGTAATGACTAAGTTTGGTTTTTTATTTAAAATATTCAGAATGTTATCAAGCTCACTGTCCTTAACTGTCAATGCCATTGCATTGTGATCGAGAATATCTCTGATTACTTGCACTTGAGGTAGAATGAGTCTGCCTTTTGGAGCTTGAATATCCTGAGGTGCTACAACCACAACTGTATCTTTAGGGTTTACTATGTCTCCAACAATTGTAGATCTTTCGAAATTTATTGGTGCATATGAGTTAATTGCTTCTTTTAATTCAGAAATATTGGTTCTATCCTTTGCACTTACTTTTACTAAAGGAATATCTAGTTCAGATAATGATTTGTAGTCTACATTATCTATTAAATCAATTTTGTTAATTACACCTATTACTGGTATTTTTCTGCTTTTCAACTGATTTAACCATTGTATCTCAGGAGATAAATTATTATCTAAAGCATCAAACACTAATAAAGCTAGGTCTGTTTTATCCATTACTTCTTCTGCTTTCTTAATCCTAAGTTCACCTAGACTTCCAGAGTCATCTAGGCCTGCTGTATCAATAATAACTACTGGTCCTAAAGGTAGCAGTTCCATTGACTTATAAACTGGGTCAGTAGTTGTACCTGCAATGTTCGAGACTAAAGCTATATCTTGATTTGTAATAGCATTTATAAGACTTGACTTTCCAGCATTTCTTTTTCCGAAAATAGCGATATGCAATCTGTTTGATTTAGGGGTATCTTGCATATTAAGTCTCCTTTCTAGAATCTAAAGTCTCTTTCACCTGACTGCATTTTTTTCAAATACTCAGTAGTTACTTCCTTTGCTTTTTGATTTGGAATTTGCTCTATAGCTTTTTCAATAGTTTTTTGAGCAATTTCTTTTAGCTCTTCATCGCCGTAATCTAATACAAACTCATTTAAAGTTAAAATTGCATTTGGAAGGCATACGTTGTGTATCTGACCATTTTTAGCAAGTGACATAAATCTTTCTCCAGTTCTTCCTTCTCTATAGCATGCAGTACAATAGCTTGGTATATAACCTGAGTTGCATAAACTTTTAAGTATTTCTAGAGGAGATCTGTGGTCACCTACTTCGAACTGTGGTTTATCTTTATGCTCATGACTTCTATATTCCTCATTGTACCCTCCTACGCCAGTACATGATCCAGCACTTACCTGTGATATCCCAAGTGATAAAACCTCACTTCTAAATTCAGCTGTTTCTCGTGTAGATAGTATCATTCCTGTATATGGAACTGAAAGTCTTAATACAGCGACTATCTTTTTAAACTCATCATCTGAAACTAAATATGGGAACGTTTCAAGATTCACTCCTTCAGCTGCCCTAAGTCTTGGTACTGAAATAGTATGAGGACCAACGCCATAAACCTCTTCTAAATTCTCAGCATGCATTATAATTGCTATAGTTTCGTACATGTAGTCGTAAAGTCCATATAAGACTCCCATACCTACATCATCAATACCTGCTTGCATAGCTCTGTGCATTGCAGTGGTATGCCAATTATAGTCGTGCTTTGGACCTTGTGGATGCATTTTATCATATGTTTCTTTATGATATGTTTCTTGAAATAAAATATAAGTTCCTATATTAGCATCTTTTAGCTTTTTATAATTTTCAACTGTTGTAGCAGCAATATTGACATTAATTCTTCTTATACTGCCATTTTCAAGTTTAATAGAGTATATTGTGTTTATGCAATCGAGTATATAGTCAATGTCACAATTTACAGGGTCTTCGCCTGCTTCCAGTGCTAACCTTTTATGTCCTAATGATTCGAGAATTTTAACTTCTTCTATAAGTTCTTCTTTGTTAAGTTTTTTCCTTTTTAAATCGTCATTTGAATGTTTGTACCCACAATATTTACAGTTATTCACACAATAATTACTAACATAAAGAGGTGCAAAAATTACAATTCTTTTACCATAGATTTCTTCTTTAATATGCTTTGCTGTTTTAAACATCTCGTCTAGAAGTTCTTTATCTTTTATATTTAAAAGTACAGATGCTTCTTTATGAGTTAAGCCTTTGCATTCTTTTGCTTTACATAATAGTTCTCTAATATATTCTCTGTCCTTTGATTTCTGTTTCCCAAACTCAATACACTCTTTTATTTCAGAATCTTTGATAAAATCTTCAGCATTATAGTTACTCATAACACGGCCTCCCTGTTAAATTAATAACATTTCATATTACAGCTTCAATAAACTTAATTGTTTCTCTATACTTTTGTTAAAGCAGATTTCACACTCACTCCATTAATTTTACCAAGTTTACCTGTCATTGCACTTATTTCATCAGAGGTACCATCGACTATTAAAGATATTACTGAAATATTTTTCTCTCTGTATGGAATACCCATTCTTCCTACGATTATGCTAGAATGATCATGTAATACAGAGTTTACACTTTCAGCATTTTCAATAATTTTTACAACTATACCGACAACTCCAATTCTTTTCTCCATATAACTCCTCCTTCAGAAAAAATAATACCTCCCGTAAAATACGGAAGGTATTGATATACAAAAAATATATCTATAGTATCTCCCCCTTTTACTCAGAAACTCCTTGTAATTAGGCTGAATCCGATATCCAATTTACCAGTACAACCAGTATATCAGATGTCTTGTTAATATTATAACAAATTATTGAATTGATTGAAACTGTTTTTATCAAAAATTACTAATAATATTAAAAATTACTTATTAAAAAATTTCTTTCAAGGATGCCCAGTTAATTGCATACATAATACAATTGTAGTAAAATTTAATGTATAGATAAAGATGAAATCGTAATAGTTTGAGCAAAATATTGGAGGGATTTTTTTGCCTAATGAAAGGCTATTGATTAAAAATAAAGAATTTAATGAAGCTTGGGAATCATTTGTTTCGACAGGGATTTTAAAAAAAGAGTTCATTAGGGAAGTAATAGCTGACTCTTGGATAAGATGTAAAATGAATAATGTAGACCCGTTGTCTGAAATTAAACAAATTAAATTAAATAAAGATGAGATAATTGAGAGATATAAGAAGTACAATTCATTACTGAAAATTGCAAAGCCATTCATGATTAGTTTAAATAAAATAGTAGGAAGTGAAAGTTTTGTTGTTAGATTGACTGATGCGGACGGATATGTTTTAGTATGTGCTGGAGACAAAAATATAATTGAGCAAAACGAGAATGTTATTATGAAAGAAGGATATTGTGTTAAGGAAGAAGTAATCGGAACAAATGCTTTAGGAACAGCGCTTGTAGCTTGCGAACCACTACAAGTATTTGGATCAGAACATTATTGTAAGAAGTATCATAGCTGGACTTCATCTGCATGTCCAATAAAAGTAAACAAAGAAATTATAGCAGTTTTGAGTATGACTGGACCGCATAAAAAAGTTCATCCTCATACTCTAGGAATGGTAGTAGCTGCTGCCCAGGCAATAGAAAATGAAATGAAATTAGATGAAACTAATAAAATACTTACAATAGCTAATAATAATTTTCAAGCTATAATGAAGTCTATCTCAGAAGGAATAATTTCTTTAGACAACGATGGCGTTATTAGAAAGTTAAATCTTTTTGCTAGTAAATTGTTAGGGATTAAAGAGCGTGATATTGCTGGCAAAGATATTAACACTATATTACACAAAGATAACAGCGTAAATCTTATTAGATTAATAAATGATGAAAAAAAATATGAAGAAGAAGAGATTTTCTTTAAAAATAAAAGAGGTAAAAAAATATCTTGTATAGTGAATATGACCCCAATAAAAGATACTTCAACTAACAAGGCAGATGGCATAGTTATGACGTTTAAAGAAGCTAAAGTTGTTCATAGCTTAGTTAATAAAATCGTTGGCGCTGATGCAAAATTTACTTTTGAAGATATACTAGGGAATAGTAAGAAAATAAAAGATACAATAAAACTAGCATCTATGGCAGCGAAAACTGATGCAACAGTACTTTTGCTTGGAGAAAGTGGAACGGGAAAGGAGATGTTTGCTCAAGCAATACACAATGATAGCAGAAGAAAAAGAAAGCCATTTGTTTTTTTAAATTGTGGCGCGATACCAAGGGAATTAGTGGCAAGTGAGCTTTTTGGTTATGTTGAAGGAGCATTTACTGGAGCAAAACTGGGAGGGCATCCTGGTAAATTTGAACTTGCAAATGGAGGCACAATATTCTTAGATGAGATAGGAGATATGCCTCTTGACACACAAGCGAATTTATTAAGAGTTTTGGAAACAAAAGAAATAGTTAGAGTAGGAGGACATGATGTAATACCGATTGATGTTAGAGTAATTGCTGCAACACACAAGAATTTAGAAATAGAAGTTGAAAGAGGTAATTTCAGAAGAGATTTATTTTATAGATTAAATGTAATGCCTATGCATACACCATCTCTTAGAGAGAGAAAAGAAGATATTAAGATTTTTACTGATTACTTTTTTGACAAGTTTAATACAGCAAGCAATAAAGGTGTAAAAGGCATGAATGATAGTTTTTATATGGGGATGATGTCATACGATTGGCCAGGAAATGTAAGAGAGCTACAGAATGTTATGCAGCTTATTATCAATACAGCGACGTATGATGAGATTTTAGGATATGAACACTTGCCTAAACATATGAAAGCGATAAAAGAAACAGGTGATGAAATAAGCTTTAATGAACTATATTCATTAGTCGAGATAGAAAAAGCAGCTATAGAAAAAACTTTATTACGAGTAAATGGGAATATAGCATTAGCATCTAAAGTTCTTGGGATAGGTAGAAGTACATTGTATAGAAAAATGGAAAAATATAATATAAAAAGTGTCTAAAAATGAAACATATGTAACAAAATGAAACATTAAAAATTATTATTTATACTCGAAAGTGTTATAAAATGATACATTTCAAAGGAATTGAATTGCTCTATTCAATTCCTTTTTATTGTGTTTAATTTTTGAGTAAGGCGAATATAAGTAAAATAGAGGTATATAGGAAAGAAATAAAAAAAACATTAAATTGGCATACTTATTGCAAAGATATAATAAGGACATTTTATATGGAGGTTAGTTATGAAGGGCAATTATAAAATTATATTAAGCTTATTAGTATTTTGGATTGTATTATCTGAGAGATTAAATTTAGAAACTTTATTATTAGGACTAGTTATTTGCTTAGGGATTTCCTATATAAATGGAGATAATAATACACAAGTGACGAAAGGCGCGTGCAGTTATGCTAAAAAAATCTACTATTATTTTTTGTATGCGTTGGTTTTAATGAAGGAGATTGTTATTTCAAACATTCAGGTTGCAATGATTGTTTTGAGTAAAGATATGGACATTTCTCCACGTATTTTTGAGTATAAGACTAAATTATCTAAGGATGAATATAGAACAATATTTGCAAACTCAATAACACTAACTCCAGGAACTATAACAGTATCTTTGGATGAAAATAAAATAACAGTTCATTGTATAAAAGATGAATATGTTAGATCAGTTATGAATTCAAAATTAGAGAAAATACTATTAAAGATAGAGGGATAATTTATGGAAATAAAGATTCTAGTAATATCAATTATAATACTTGCCTTTACAATAATGCTATGTCTTATAAGAGCAATTAAAGGGCCGTCTCCTGCGGATAGATTAATCGCAATAAATGTAATAGGAACAAAGACTATTGTACTCATTTCCATTGTATCTTTTATATTGAAGGAAACTTATTTTATTGATGTAGTTCTAGTGTATGCACTTATTAGCTTTGTTGCATCAATAGTCATATCAAATATTATGCTGAACACGGGAGGGGAAAAAGAGTGAGGATTATATTGATGGCTCTTTTGTTATCCGGAGGACTATTCTTTTTCATAGTGGGAACGGTAGGACTATTAAGATTTCCTGATACGCTTACTAGGGCACACAGTGCAGCTAAATGTGATACATTAGGAGCTGTTTTGTGCTTAATGTCATTAATTGTTTATAATGGTTTTGGTTATTCTGCGGCAAAGCTTTTGTTAATAATTTTGTTTTTATGGATAACTAATCCTACTGCAACACACTTGATTGCACATAGTATTCACAAGAAAAATAAAAAGTAGAAAAAATTAATGGAGTGGAAATTTATGAAAACTTTTAGCATTATCATGATTTTATTTCTGATAGGATCATCCATAGCTGTTTCAGCTATAAAAAACTTATTTGGGGCAATAATTGTATTCATGGTCTATAGCTTAATTATGGCGATTTTATGGCAGCAGTTAAATGCTCCGGATTTAGCTATTACTGAAGCTGCTGTTGGTGCAGGAATTACTACATTGTTATTTGTGTTAACACTTAAGAGAATTAGAGGTGCTGGCAAATGAAAAAAGTTCTATCAGTAGTAATTGCTATAACTATTATAAGTATTTTGCTTATTGGTGTAATAGAACTACCTGAGTTCGGTGCAGCTGAAGTGCCTGCAAATAACTATGTGACTGAAAGATACATTGAAAAAGGAGTTCAAGAAACAGGTGCATTAAATATAGTTACAGGCATAATTCTTGATTATCGAGCATTTGACACTTTTGTTGAAGCTACAGTGTTATTCACAGCGGCAATTATAGTAACTTTTGTTTTAAAAAAGCATGATGAAATAGGATAAAAAGAAGGTGTTTCACTTGAACAACACAATTTTAAAAGAAATAAGTAAGATGATGATACCTATTATACAGGTTTTTGGGATATATGTTATATTTTTTGGTCATTTGTCACCTGGAGGAGGCTTTGCAGGAGGGACCATTATTGGCGTAAGTTTCATATTATACAGGATAGCTTTTGGAAAGAAACAAGCAAAAAATAAACTGAAATATGCAACATTATTAAAGACTATATGTTATGCATTAATTATTTATGGAATATTAAAAGGATATAGCTTTTTAGCAGGTGGAGGTAACATGCATGGGTTCAATATTCCATTAGGAGATCCAGGTAATATTTTTAGTGGTGGGTTCATATTACCGCTTAACATAGCTGTTGGTTGTATTGTAGCAATAACTATATACTTTTTTTTCAGCTTGTTCTATGAAGGAGAAATATAGATGGAAAAATTAATGACAAATTATATTGAAACAGGAGCAATTATTTTATTTGGTGTGGGCTTTGCAACCATGCTCATGCATAGTAACTTAATCAAAAAGATTATTGGCATGAATATAATGGACACAGCAATATTTTTGTTTTTCATTGCAAAGGGTTATATAAGAGGAAGAGAGGCACCGATTATTGTAGGTGCTAACAAAGGAATAGAGGGATATATAAATCCAGTTCCCACTGCATTAATGCTTACAGGAATAGTAGTTGCAGTGAGCATGACAGCATTTCTCTTAGCACTTACTATCAAACTTCATGAAAAGTATGGAACTATAGAACTTGATGAAATCGTTAAAATGAGAGGAGAGTAATATGACGTATATAAAAAATTTTCCACTTATAATAATACTAATTCTTTTTATAAGCTCTTTTACAATGCCAATAATAAAAAAGAGAAAAACAGTAAAGATTATAAGTTTATCAATAATGACAATAGCAAGTTTGCTGTCTACTATTGTTTTCATATATGTTGTAAAATCTGGAGGATTCACTTATAGAGTAGGGCATTGGGATGCTCCTTGGGGTATTGAGCTTCAAATAGGTATCGTAGAATCGATAATCAGCATTTTGTTTACGACAATATCAGCCATAATTATTTGGTATTCAATATACAGTATTGATAAAGAAATTGATGAGTCGAAAATACCTTTTTACTATTTATTGATAAATATATTAATAGGTGCATTATTAGGGATAGTATTTACAAATGACATGTTCAATGCGTTTGTATTTATTGAAGTTAGCACATTAGCTTCTTGTGGCATTATTGTGATTAAAGATAAGAAAGAAAATATTAAAGCAACTCTCAAATACTTAATTCTTAGTAGTTTGGGGTCAGGATTAGTATTAATGGGGATAGCGTTTATATATTCTATAACTGGGAATCTTAACATGACTTATATTGGGAAGGAACTTCTTTCTATTCATGGAGATTATCATAATACAATTCTTATTGCTATTTCATTATTTACTGTTGGATTAGGAGTTAAAAGTGCCATGTTTCCATTACACACATGGTTGCCTGATGCGCATTCAAGTGCACCATCTACATCAAGCGCTTTACTTTCATCAATAGTATTAAAAGCATTCGTATTGCTATATATGAAAATTCTATATAGAGTGTTTGGTTTTGAAATGCTAAGCAAATTTCCCATACTAGATATTGTGTTTATACTAGGAAATCTAGGGATGATTCTTGGTTCAGTACTTGCTATTATGCAGAAGGAAATAAAGCGAATTATAGCTTATTCTACAGTTGCACAAATGGGATACGTATTCTATGGTATAGGTCTTGGAAATACAGCAGGCATTACTATTGCTATATTTCATATAATAGGACATGCGATTACAAAAACAACACTGTTCTTATCAGTAGGAGCAATGATTGAACAGACTGGAAAGAAAAAGGTAGATGAGCTAAAAGGAATAGGAAGGGAAATGCCTGTTACATTGGGTGTATTTACAATAGGAGCATTATCAATGGTTGGAATTCCTATACTTCCAGGATTTATAAGCAAATGGAACCTTGCACTAGCTAGTATAGAAAGTGGAAAAATTTTATTTTTGTCTACAGTTCTAATTAGTAGTCTTCTTAATGCTGTATACTATTTCCCAATAGTAATAAATGGATATTTTGGTGAAGATAATATGAAGAATAACTTTGCAGGTTCAAAAAGAAAACCGATAAAGGAACTATTACCCGTACTAATATTAACTATCGGGATGCTCATATTAGGAATCGTATCAAGTGATTTGATTAATATGATAAGTATGACATTTGTGAATTAGCAGTTGGTTTTTTAGATTAGTGTATAAAGGATGTGAAGTTTTTGAATAGAGCAATAATACTTGTTCCTATATTTTTTCCGATTATAATGGCTATTATGATGGCGTTTATTAAATTTAAGAAAGAGAAAATCAGGAACGGATTTGTAGCAGCTGCAATAATCATTAATTTTTTGCTTATGATATTAATACTGTATAGCACAAAAATAACAGAGGTTCATTTGTTTAGGTTCAATGCTTTTATTGATATATATTTTAAAATCGATAAACTTGGTGTTTTATTTGCAGTGCTTGCATCATCATTATGGATATTTACAACGTTTTATTCAATGGAATATATGAAACATGAAGGAAAAGAAAAAAGATTTTTTGTTTTTTTTACGACAACTCTAGCAGTCACACTTGGAATAGCTTTTTCAGGAAATCTTTTTACCTTGTATATTTTTTATGAACTATTAACACTAGCAACTTTTCCGTTAGTTATTCATGCTGGAAGTAAAGAGGCGCTAGAGTCAGGTAAAAAGTATCTTATTTATTCTTTTGGAGGGGCTACATTAGTACTACTAGGTATGGTCTTATTGTTTAATTTAACAAATAATCTCGATTTTACTGCACATGGGATATTAAACAGTGCAAGTTCATCAGATAACAAGCTTCTTCTTTCAATATTTATGGCAATGTTTTTGGGTTTTGGAGTAAAAGCAGCAATAGTTCCTTTTCACTCTTGGCTCCCATCTGCTATGGTTGCTCCTACACCAGTTAGCGCACTGCTTCACGCGGTTGCAGTTGTGAAATCTGGTATATTTGCCTTAATAAGGATAAGCTATTATATCTTTAATGCAGATATAATAAAAGATATAAACGGAAACTTGTATATAAGTGTTTTGGTAGGTATAACAATATTATTAGGTTCTTTACTGGCACTTCACCAGGAAAATCTAAAAAAGAGATTAGCTTATTCTACAGTAAGTCAGTTAGGATATATACTTTTAGGAATCGTTTTGTTGAATGAAAAGGCACTAATTGGAGGATTGCTGCATCTAATTAATCACGCGCTAATAAAGATAACTCTATTTTTCTGTGCTGGAGCTATTTATTATAATACAGGGAAAAAAAGTATAAGTGAAATAAAGGGTATTGGCAAGCAGATGCCAGTTACAATGTGGTGCTTCGGAATAGCTTCGATTTCACTTGTAGGAATACCACCAACGAATGGATTTGTTAGTAAATGGTACCTAGCTTTGGGAGGATTGAGTGCAAACAAGCTACTATCAGCTGTAATTTTGCTTTTAAGTGCATTTTTAACAGCAGCATATTTACTTCCAATAGTAGTTACAGCATTTTTTCAAAGCAATAAAGATACTAGCACTGAAAGACAAGAAGCTCCATTAAAGATGTTAATACCAATAATGGCACTGACAGGTATAGTTGTATTTTTGGGATTGTTTCCTAATGTAGTATTGAACTTTATTGAAGGCATAGTAAAAGAGATTATTTAATATAGGAATAATAATCTACTATATTATTGGACTAGAAAAGGGGAGTGGTTAATGTTGCAATATACGATGTGGTTACTAGTCATAATGCTTTTACCGATGATTGGATCATTAGTTAGCTATTTTATTGGTAAGAAAAATGAAACTTATAGAGATTATTTTAATATTTTGATGACTGGAATAGAGTTTGTTATTGTATCATTTCTATATGTACCGGTTTCCCAAAACACATTAGAGCTGTTTATTCCTGATATAATGGGAATAGGCTTAAGTTTAAAGTTAGACGTTTTTAGATATGTATTTGTATGGATAACAGTTTTTGTGTGGTTTTTAACTACCATTTATTCAACACAATATCTTATAAAGTATAAGAATAGAAATAGATACTACTCGTTTTTTATGATGACTTTAGCTTTTACAGTAGGCATATTTTTATCGGAGAATATTGTTAATTTGTTTACTTTTTTCGAGATGATGTCATTTACTTCTTATGCTTTAATTATTCATGATGAGGATGAATACTCTCATGAGGCAGGTAAATCCTATATTGGTATGGCAGTAGGAGGTAGTCTAGTATTGCTAATGGGTATATTCCTGTTATTTGACTATACTTCTACTTTGAATATTAGCGACATAGCCATAAAAATCAGGGAGCTTGGAAGCATAAAATACCTTATTACTGGACTAATAATTGTAGGTTTTGGTGTAAAGGCAAGTATGTTTCCACTTCATGTATGGCTACCAAAGGCCCATCCTGCTGCGCCTACTCCTGCTAGTGCTATTTTATCTGGTATTCTTATAAAAACAGGGATATTTGGGATACTAATTACTTCAGGAATAATGATGGAGGGTGATTTTTCATTATCTGTTGTGCTGTTCATTATTGGTATTTTGAACATGCTTGTAGGCGGTTTCCTTGCCATGTTTCAAAGAAATATTAAACGGATTCTTGCTTATAGTAGCATGAGCCAAGCAGGATATATAATTCTTGGTATAGGGCTTATTGGAATATTGAAAGAGCATAAAGCCATTGCTGTTTATGGAGTTCTTTATCATGTATTTAATCATGCAATATTTAAAGTGCTGCTATTCTTGGTAGCAGGAATAATATACATGATACTGCATGAGCTAAGTATAAACAAAATAAGAGGATTTGGAAAGCATAAACTAGTTCTTAAAGTGGTATTTATAGTTGGACTATTTGCTATAACAGGAGTACCAGGGTCTAATGGGTTTATTAGTAAGACATTATTACATGAAGCATTGGCTGAAGCACATCATATGTATCACAGCTCATGGTTTACATTAGTAGAAATATTGTTTACCTTAAGTAGTAGCTTTACGGTAGCATATCTTTTAAAAATATTTGTAGCGGTATTTATTGAAGAAAACAGTGAGTTTAAAGGGCAGTATAAAGCGTTTATTAAAAAAAG
The DNA here is from genome assembly GCF_050433385.1 of Brassicibacter mesophilus. Taxonomy (NCBI): domain Bacteria; kingdom Bacillati; phylum Bacillota; class Tissierellia; order Tissierellales; family Thermohalobacteraceae; genus Brassicibacter; species Brassicibacter mesophilus. The sequence continues at coordinate 255,569 of NZ_JBNPXI010000001.1, read as the reverse complement.
AGCAATTATGCCTATGATTGTATTAAGTGTAGTAATTATTTATATTGGCATTAGACCCCATGTACTGTTAAATATAATCCAAGGAGCAGTATCAGTATTTAGTGTTGAAAGTCATATAGAAGTTAAGTTCTATACTGTAAAGAATATTCTAACATCAACTGTTACTATACTGATAGGAGTGGGAATTTATGTTGGATTTATTAGAAAAATATTGTTATCTAATGTCAACAATGAAAGAATATATATAAATCCTTCTCTCACGTGGGTCAGTTTGGAGAAAAGTGTATATAAACCAGTGCTATCAAGTGTATTTAAAATAAGCACTAAAATATTTCATAGTATAGATATATGTGCAATTAATACGGTTAAATCAATAAGTGATTGGGTTAAGAAACTGAGTCACACTGAAATTAGCTTGGATAAAAATAGAAAAGTAAATAAGTTAAAAAAAGGATTATCAACCTCTGTATCAGAAAAAAAACATATTAAACTTGAAGGTATAATGCAGGGCACTAGAAGTATAGCAGAGATATTAAGTGTGATCAGAGATAGATTAAATACTATGATGTATTCATTATTTGTTTTTGCATCAGTACTAGTAATTATTCTGATAATATTGGTTTTTTAGTAAAGAGCCGTAGCTGAATGAAATCTAGCTACGGCTCTTTTAGCTTTAAAATGTTACAAAAAAGAAATAAAAATATTAAATAAATTTAAATTAAGAGGTAAAATAAAGAAATAAATAGAAAATTACAATGTCTGTTAACGTCTATCATTAATTTATTACTAAAAAATTGTCTTATGAAGTAATAGTTAATTAGATTTTATTAAGGGGGCATAACAATGTCTAAAAATATAATTAGAATTGTGTCAATATTGCTAATATTAATTCTTCTTTTGATTTTAGTAAGATATAAAAATACTAGTAAACAAACATATGTTGAAGGAAGATACAATCACAACGAAGAGGTCACCATAATATTGCCAGATTACGATAAATGGTACTATTTGTCTACTTATAGAGTATTAGCTATGATGTCAGAAAGATTTTCTTATAAAACTGGTATACCTATAAAAATGGTAAAGATTAGTACTGATGATTATATTAGAAAGAGAAATGATGAATTATATACTAATAATGGACCTACTCTTATTTTTTTCCCTATGTGGGGAGAATCTTATAAGGATTTGGCATCTAAAGGGGTAGGATTAGATATTAAAGATAGGATACCTAATTATAGTAAAATTTACGACAGCTTAAAAGATGAAGAAAACTGTTATGTTCCTGTAGGAATGGTATATAAACCTTTAGTACTTAATAAGCTTGTATTAAATGACTTAGGAATAAAGGAACCTTCCTTTGATTGGAATTATGCTGACTATAAAGAAATCAGACGTAGTTGGCTAGACAAGGAACCTAGATATTTTACTAGAGATGAATTTTTTGAAATTATAAACAATCCAATAAGAACATTGAACATATTAGATTCAGAAAATAAAAGAGTAAGTTTTAATAATGAGAAGGTAAAGAAATATATGTTAGATGTTAAGAATGAAATATTTTCAGGGAAATATAAACTTAATGTAGAGTATACATATTCAAACTATGTAAACTTGATAAAAAATCCTAGAAGTAAGGAAAGCTATGACATAGGAAAGCTCATTGATTTTGGATATAAAAGTGAGCTATTGTCTCAATATTCTGGGAATCCCTTGAATACCTCAGGTTCAGTAGGTAGTTCCCATCAAATCATACTTCCTGAGGTTAGAAGTACTTCTTGCTTCTCTTCATGGGGTTTTATGGTAAATAAGAGAGGAAAAAATGTTGATAATGGATTAAAGTTTATAAATGAAATATTAAGTGACGAAGTACAGTTTGAGATATTCTTAACTGACCATAAAGTATATCCAGTTAATAAAAACATTACTAAACAAATTGAGGAATATGAAATAAGCAGAAATGTTAACAAACGCGCGATAGATTTAAAGAATTACCTTTTGAAACAAATAGAAAATGGAGAAGCAGCTTCGACAAGTGAACTAGATGAAATATATCAATATATTGAGGGTAAATTTGAAAATATATTATTTGATTACATTTTTAAGGATGAATCATTAACAGATGAAGAACTTGAAGAAAAACTGCAAAAAATAGAAGATGAGCTTAATTTATGGCTAAGTGAATAAAAAGAGGTGACAATATTGGAGTCCAAAAATATAAAAGGATATTTATTTTTATTACCAAGTTTAATAGGGTTTGCGTTTCTATACTTTATTCCTTTTGTTGCTGGTATAAAGTATTCATTTAACAGAAGTGGTTTTGATACTACTTTTGTTGGTTTTAAGAACTATCAAGATATTTTTGCCAGCTTTGCTTTTCGAACAGCCTTTAAAAATACTGCAATATTTATGCTTATATCCATACCACTAATTATAGTAATATCATTTGTCTTAGCGTTGATAATACATGAAATCAAAACACCGAGATTTGTTAAGTTTTTTATTATTTTACCTATCGTTATACCCTCTGCTGGTGTTGCGGGATTTTTTAGAAAAGCATTTGGTGAAGGAGGGTTAGATTTACTCTATACTAAATATGCTATGGTAATTGTAATTCTAATATTCATATGGAAAAATACTGGTTATAATTTGATATTATATTTGGCAGGTTTATCACAGATTAATAAAGGGCAAATTGAAGCTGCAATGATTGATGGAGCAAGCTATATTCAGAAGCTCAGACATATAATAATTCCATTATGTACTCCAACTACAGTATTTGTTGTAATATTATCAATTATTAATTCATTTAAAATATTTAAGGACGTATACATACTACAAGGGAAATACCCTAACATTAACATTTATATGCTTCAACACTATATGACTAATAAGTTTAGAGAATTTAACTATGAAAAGCTGACTGCGACAGCTTATGTATTTTCTATAGTTATATTTATTAGTGCACTATTATTTTTATTATTAGATAAAAGGTATCAGAGAAGGGTAGGTGAAGAATAATATGAAAAAAGCTATACTAATCTTTGTAATAATTATTTCTTTATTATATTTTTTGCCAGTGTTTTTTACTTTTTCGAGTTCATTTATGAATGTTCAGCAATTATATGCAGACGGGGTTAGGATATTACCTGATGAGTTTAGCTTACAGCAATATTACTCTATTGTACTATATAAAGGAGAATATTTTAAATTCTATATCAATTCTATTGTGCTAACTATATCAATTATAATAGGTCAGATAGTAGTTGGAGTATTTGCTGCATTCGCACTAGCAAAACTTAAATTTCCCGGAAGAAACTTCATATTTGCAGTATATGTTCTAGTACTCTTATTACCATTTCAAGTTGTCTCAGTTCCAAACTATTTAGTATTTGATAAGATGGAGAAAATGTTAAGTCTAAAGATTTTTGATACATATTGGGCCATAATTTTACCGGGAATATTTTCCACTCTTGGGATTTTTCTCTTAAGGCAGTTTATTGTTAATATTCCTAATGAGATAATAGAAGCTGCTAGGATAGATGGGGCTAGCTATACTAAAATATTTTTTACAATAGTTTTACCACTGGTAAGACCTGCGATTATTTCTTTAATATTTCTATCATTTATAGATAATTGGAACCTTGTTGAACAAGCAGTAATATTTATTGAAACTCCGTCAAAGCAACCATTATCTGTTTTTTTAGAAACAGTATATTTTCAAGATTATAGTGTTTTTTATGCAGCATCAATTCTGTATATTATCCCTGCAGTGTTTTTATTATTAAAAGGTGAGAAATATTTACAGGAAGGAATTCTAATGGGGGGAATTAAATAATGGAGATAAAGCTCGTAAAAAATATTAAGAAAGTAATTATTGCTTTTTTTGTAATTGTGTTTATCCTTGGATTTTTTTCTAAGTCTATAATCAATTCCTTTTTACCTAAAGTAAGTGTACAAGCACCTACTGGTAAATTCATAAAAAAAACGTTAGAAATTAGCGGAGTAATTGAGCCTCAGAGAACATATAAAGTTAGGCTTGATAGAGATGTTATTATTGATGAATTCTTTGTTCAGAAAGGCGATGAAGTAAAAGTAGGTGACCCAATATTCAAAATCAATAGCAGTTATATAGAGAGCGGATTAGATGACGAACTTAACAGACTACAGACTGCATTAGAAGAAGAGCATGTTAAACTAAATAAGCTTAATGGAGCTTTTTTTATTAAGGAAGAAAGTGATATTCAAGAACTTAAGGATACAATAGAAAAACAAAATACTAATATTATTAAATCAAGACAACTGTTTGAGCAAGGTGCTATATCTGAAGCTGAGCTTAATCAGCAAGTTGAGGAAATAGACAAGTTAAAGAGAGAATTGGTTACTAATCAGATACTTCTAGAGCAAAAGAAAGATGAAGCGTCTTTAGAAATAAAAGAAATACTAAGTAATATTGAAAGATTAAAAAGTGATATTGATAAATGCTCTAAGAAAAAAGGATTTTATAGTATAGTTGATGCGTACGGAATATATCATTCTGATGTTAATGGTATAGTATATAATCTAGGTGATACAGAATATGTATTAGGTCAAAATACAGTTCTAGCAGATATAGCAATTATAGAGGACTATAAATCCTTAAAATTTGTTGCCTTTTTACCAGAAGAAGAACAAGATTTTGTTTCTGGCGGAGGCTATATTGATGTGGTCTATGATGTTTCAGATAAGCCTCTAACTATTAGAATAACAAACATATCCAAGATTGTAGAAAATAATCATATAAGAATAGAAGGAGTTTTCCAAGAAAGTAGAAGAAGAATGCCAACCATAGGAGAAAGAATCAGCGGAACAAAGGAAAAAGAATTTAGAGCGCAAATGAGCATACCTAAAGCTGCAGTTGTACCTATAGAGGGTTTAAAGTCTGGATGTGATGCTTATGTGTATGTTGTTGATAAGAAAGAGGGCATTCTTGGTACAGAGTATATAGCTGTAAAAGTAAGAACCTTAATAACTGCTGTAGGGGATAGCAAAGTGAGTGTTGAAAATTTAGGGGGAATAGAGGATCCTATGGTTATAACTAATCTATCGTATAAAATAAGAGATGGAGTAAGAGTTTTTCTATGGCAATAAGAAAAAAATTATTTATTACTTTTATAATTATACTTTTATTAATCCCCTATTTTTTCTTAAAGAGTAAGTATAACTATATGACAATGGAGCTAAGATTTAGTGATAGATTGACTAATGAACAATTTTTAGAGGTTAAAAAGAAAAACAATATACAATTTTATTCGATAAACTATATAATGCCTAAAGAAGATGAAAATATAATAATGACAACTGGAATGGACTATGAGTTCAAGAAAATTTTCCTTGAAAAAGGAGAATTCGTCATTGATTTTAGTAAAAAAGAGGCTGTAATAGGAGATAATATAGTTGATAAATATTTTAGCAGACCAAATGTCATTGGAGAAAATATCAGTGTACTTGGAAGGACATATAAAGTAATTGCTATTGAAGATAAAAGCAGTAATATATACATACCATATAGCTATGACTTAATTGATAATAATTGGGAGAAGAGAGTGATAAAGTTCGAGACTTATAAAGATGAAAGACCTTTATTGTGGATGGAAAAAATTCAAACACATCTAAGAATCTTAGGTGTAAATACATATGATCCAATTATATATAGAGAAATTATTAGCTTATATATAAATATAATAATACTGTTAATTGCCATCGTTTCAGCTCTATATTTTAAAAAAAATATTGTTGATATAAAGAATCAAATAACCTGTATAAAGATGCAGTACCAAAATCAAATTAGAACAACTGAATGGCACAAATTTTTAAAAAGTGAAAAAGGAATGTTTGTTAGTACTATTAAATTAATTATAATAGATGTATTTATTATGATTTTTATAATAAAACTAATATCGTATTTAGTAATACCATTATCATTAGTTCCTGATAATTTATTTTCATTAAATAGCTATGTAAGCATGGCTAAATATAATATTCATATATCTAGAATGCATATGTTATACGGATATAATGAGTTAATGACTGACATGAAGTATATTAATATTTTAATAATCATATTTATATTACTAGTTTATTTTAAATTCATAAATGCCAATAGAGAAAAAGTCAATTAATATTTTGAAAAATAATGGTTGCATTTAAATGCGCAAAATCTGTTGATTTTTGGTGACTAAGATTGTATAATAGCTTAAAGCATTAGAAAACTATGGGTAAACAATAACTTCGCTCGTATAACTTTGGAAATATGGTCCAAGAGTATCTACCAGACCACCGTAAATGGTCCGACTACGGGTGTTTAATACAATGTTTAAAGCATTAAGCTTATAAATTGTCTTAGTGCATATATTTTTTATAAAGATATTTGTATTGAACTCCTAACCAGGCATGGCTAGGAGTTTTATGTTTTAAAATGAAATCATAGGAGGAGATTAAGTGGAATTATTAAAAAATAAAATTATGACAGAAGGTAGAATAGAGCATCCAGATATTTTAAAGGTAGATAGTTTTTTAAACCATCAGCTAGATATATCATTTTTAAATGATTTAGGAAAAGAATTTAAAAAGAGATTTGAAGATAAGAGAATTACTAAAATCCTTACTATAGAAGCTTCAGGAATAGCAATTGCAAGTATTGCAGCTCAGTATTTTGATGTTTCAGTTGTATTTGCAAAAAAGGTAGAATCTAAGAATTTGGATAAAGAGACTTACGAGAGCGATGTATATTCATTTACAAAAGCCAAGACATACAAAATAAAGGTTTCAAAAAGATATATAACATCAGATGACCATATTCTTATATTAGATGATTTTTTAGCCAATGGAAGAGCAGTTTTAGGATTAATAGATATTGTGAATCAGGCCGATGCTAAGCTAGAAGGAGTAGGTATAGTTATAGAAAAAGGATTTCAGGAAGGTGGAGAGATATTAAGAAACCAAGGCATTAATTTAGAGTCACTTGTAATAATTGACTCATTTGATGACGGGAAGATAGTGTTCAAATAGAATATTAATTTATCTGCTCATTTGACAAAGGACTAGTATACTTACTCGATTTTTGCTAAAATGTAGTATAATATATAATTATATGCAGAAATAAAAAGGGGGCAGGTATATGCTTATTAAAAATAATAAAAAAACCAGTATCAGAAAGCAGCTAAATAAGAGATTTATGCTATTAATTATAGGAATTTTTATAATCATGAACATTGTTTCGTTCCTATCAATACAAAGCATACTTTTAAGCACAGTTAAGCAGACTGTAGATGGAATATCATCAGTGATGGCATATCAGATGAAGCAAATTGATATAGAAAAATTAATTGATGATGGAGAAAGCAGTAGTGGATATGCTTTATTGGATAAAGCTTTAGACTATCTAACATCAAAACAAAAAGGGATAATTGATGATGTATTTATTATTTCAAAGCAAGATGATGGAAAATGGGCTTATATAATTGATAAAGCAAAAGAAAACCCTGCAAAATTAGGAGATGTTATGGAGAATTCAACTGATGATGAATTGAAAAATCAAGCTATTGAAACAAAACAAATGACAATCTCTAAAGGTGATAGTAATATCAAAAATAGAACTACTGATATTTCTGTTTATATACCTATAGACACTAAACAAGGCATTAACACATTAATGTGCTTTACTTTCAAAACAAATATTATTATTGAAGCTCTAATCAATATACTTGTTTGGTTTGTTATAATTTTAATTCTTTCTCTAATAATAATAAGAATTATAGTCGGTCGAATTACAAGAAGGCAAACAGCCTCTATTGATAAGCTAGTTGATAAAATGAAAGACATGGCAGAACTGGATGGGGACTTAACTCATAGGATAGAAATAAACAGCAATGATGAAATTGGAGAGCTAGCATACTATACAAATAAAATGTTAGATACTATTAATGACATCTTGATTAAGGTTAATAATACATCAAAACAATTAACAAATACCAGCAATGAGTTTGAGATGATACTGAATAAAGCTATTAATGACTTTGACAAAATGAATACATTAGTAGATGATATAACTAATAGAATAGATAATCAAACATCAGATCTTTTTGTTGTAAATGAAAATATCAGCATGATAAGTGAAGCAGTTAGTAATGTGGCAGAAAACTCTCAATCGGTTACTGCTCAAGCAGTAAATACTAGCACAAATGCAATAGAAGGAAATAAGGTAATGATAAGCTTGAAAGATCAATCTGAAGGTATAGTTGAGGTAGTTAATGAAACATCAGACCTTATTGACAGCTTGTCAGAAAAATCAGTTGCTATTAATAGTATTGCTGATACAATAAATTCAATTTCTGAACAAACTAATTTATTAGCGTTAAATGCTTCCATTGAAGCTGCAAGAGCAGGTGAATACGGGAGAGGGTTTGTTGTTGTAGCAGAAGAAGTAAGAAAGCTTGCTGAAGAGTCATCTAAGTCTGCTAAAGAGATATTTCATCTTATACAAGAAGTGCAAAATGGTATAATGAATGCAGGAAAATCCATGGAAAATGTAACAAAGAAATCTATTGAGGGAAACCAATATGTTATTGAAGTAACAGACAGATTTAATGAAATTGTAAATTCTATAAGTGAAGTATCAAACATGGTGGAGGAAGTTTCATCTGCTACTGAGGAAATGTCTGCAGGGGCAATGACTGTTGCGTCAAAGATGGAAACACTTACAGATATATCAGAAGAGAATAATGCTGCAGCAAACGACGTGTCTGCAGTAATTAATGATCAAACTGAAGAAGTAAGAAAATTATCTGAAATGATGACAAGTCTTAATATTTATGCTGAAGAACTATCTAACAGACTTTCAAAGTTAAAGCTTGAATAAATAAGAGCGTTGATCTAGTTAACTAGATCAACGCTCTTAACATATTATAAAGATTTTACTGCTCTTTCTATTCTTTGAAGACCATCAAGTAACATTTCTCTAGGACATGCAAAGTTTATTCTTTGAAATCCTTGTCCACCGTTTCCAAATGTGTATCCATATTTAAATCCAATTTTCATTTTTTCTATAGCTAGTTGTTCTAGTTCCTTATCATTTAGTCCAAGTCCATTAAAGTCAAGCCAAGCAATATATGTACCTTCAGGCTTGATGAGTTTAACTTGAGGAATATTCTTTTCAAAATAATCAATCATAAAATTCCTATTTGCTTCTAAATACTTTATTGCTTCATCGAGCCAATCCTCACATTCATTATAAGCAACTTCAATAGCTTCTATAGAGAATAGATTTTTTAACAAAATTTGCATAGCATCTGAAACGAAATCATATTCTTCTCTTAATCTAGGATTTGGAATTGCAATAATAGTTGGCTTTAGTCCAGAAAGATTAAACCCTTTTCCAGGTCCAAATATTGTAACAGTACACATTTCTAATTCTTTTGATAAGCTTGCTATAGGGATGTGCTTATTTCCTGTAAATACAACATCTGAATATATTTCATCGGATAGGATTATTATATTATTTTTTAGACATATTTCACCAATACGTATAAGCTCTTCTTTCTTAAACACCTTGCCAACAGGATTTTGTGGATTACATATGATTATCATTTTTACTCTTGAGTCAATTTGTCTTTCAAGAGTATCAAAATCAATTTTATACTCTCCATCTTCATATAACATTGTATTATTTACAATATGTCTTCCATTAAGTGTAACAGAATTATGAAACCTATAATATACCGGGTCTTGTATGATTACTTTATCACCAGGCTTAGTAAAAGCATTAACTGCTACAGATACTGCAGGGATAGCTCCAGAAGAGTTTCTAATCCAGTCTTTTTGTATAGTCCAACCATTTCTTCTTTTTTGCCAGTTAATAATTGAATCAAAGAATGAATTTTCTCTAACTGTATAGCCATAGATACCGTGCTGCGCTCTTCTTATCATTGCTTCCTTAAGTGCAGGAGCTACTTCAAAATCCATATCAGCTTCCCACATGGGAAGTAGATCATTAGTACCATAATGTTCTAGCATACCATCCCATTTTTCTGAGTGAGTATTCCAACGATCAATAATCTGATCAAAATTATATTTCATAGCATTTCCTCCTTTGAATTATCACATCAAGCTTTCCTTATATAATAAGTACTTCCACAAATATTTACAGATTAATATATTATAAGTATTATTACATATTAATTATTATTGTATTAATTTATAATGAATAAGTCAATTAACGTGTTGTAGAATTATTAAATAATAGCTCATATAACGTATAAATACTGATAATTTGTTAATTATATCTTAAGTATGTTTATTATAATATTTAGTTGTATTATTTGGCAAAAAAAGAGGGACAATTAATGTATATATTGAATTAATGAAATAAAAAATAGTATAATTAATAGTACTATTATTTTATCTGTTATACTATAAATAGGAGAGGGGGATTTTATGATACTAGATTGGAAAAAAATACTTATTCCTTATCAACAAGCAGTTGAGGAACTAAAAGTTAAGTTTAAAAGTATTAGAAATGAATATAAGAGGATTGATGAATATTCGCCTATAGAATTTGTAACAGGTAGAGTAAAGGAAATTTCAAGTATCTTAGATAAAGCAAAAAAAAGGAATGTCCCGATTGATAAAATAGAAGAACAAATTGAAGATATAGCTGGTATAAGAATAATGTGTCAGCTAGTAGATGACATTGATAAGGTTGTAAATCTTATAAGAAACAGAGATGGTAAGGACTTAAAGATTGTTGAAGAACGTGATTACATAAAAAACATTAAGGAAAGCGGATATAGAAGTTATCATATAATTATAAAATATACAGTTCAGACTGCTTTCGGAGAAAAGGAAATTTTAGCGGAAATACAGATTAGAACGTTAGCAATGAATTTCTGGGCAACTATCGAGCATTCACTGAATTATAAATTCCAGCATAATATACCTAAAGATATACTTGAAAGGTTAAAAAATGCAGCTGAAGCAGCATTTCTGTTAGATCAGGAGATGTCAGAGATTAGAGATGAAATAATGGATGCACAAGAACTATTTATACGAAAGTCTACACTTGTTGCAGATATTCTAACTAAAATTCAAAATCTTTACTTTTCAGGAAAATTTGAGCAGGTTGAACAAATTCAAAGAAGATTTATTACGCTTCAAGAAAATGGTAATATTGCTGAATTAAAAAGCTTTAATAAGGAACTAGATAGTTTAATTCATGAAGAATAGAATCTTTTGTCCACTATATGTCTATTATGAGTTTATATTATCTGATAAAGGGTAATAATAAACATGCGAAAAATAATACATAGGAGTGATTTTAGTGGATAGAATTGAAGAGAATTTGAAGTATTTTATTGAAAAGTATGGAGATATATATGAAGCATATGAAAATTATGGGAAAAAGATACATTATGAAGGAGGTCCATTGGATCAGAAAACACGTTGGTTGATAAAAGTATCGACTTCAGCAGCATGCAAGCATCATTATTCAGTAAGAACTCATATAAGGAAAGCTTTAAAGAGTGGTTGTACAAGAGAAGAAATCGAACATGCACTTATGCTTGTGGCACCGACAGCCGGATTTCCTGCATTTATGGAAGCACTACTCTGTTTAAGAGAAGAAATAGACGGAGATGCATTATAGTAGAGAGCAGTACATGATTAATCAAGGTTATCATGTACTGCTTTTTTTATTCTGACTCTAAGCTACGATAGTTATGCCTTTATTTCTTGTTTTATTATGTTAGAGAAATTTAACGCTCTATTTTCAACCTCAGGTATTTTATTGATTGCACCTATATCATTAGCAGTTTCCATGATACAAAAATGTGGAGGTAACCTAAAAGTTTTATTTATATTTAAAGCACTAATTAACTGTTTAGCTATTGCATCACTACCTGAATTACCTGAAACGATTACCCCAAAGATGCTTTTATTATAGAATTTAGTTTTTCTGAATAATGCTGTGAGCCGATTAATAACTGCAGAAATATTGGCGGTTATAGAATCATTATAGTTTGGACAAATCCAAACTACTGCATCAGAGTTCAAAACAGCTGGATAAATTTCCTCGACCATAACTCCTCCATAAAAGCAGCTAGTTTGTTGGCCATAGTGTTTGCAAGTCTTATAGGAGCATCCGATACAATCACGAACAGTACCATTTTCTATATGTATTTCAGTTATATGATACTCACACAAGTGTTTTTTTACCATGTCCCAAAGCATCAGAGTATTTGATGTTTTTCGATTACTTGCATGAAGAACTAGTATTTTAGGACTATGTATAAGCTTAGAATTATCAGCTTTAAGCCTTTGACTAAGCTCTATGCATGAATCTAGACAAACATCAACAAGAGGCTTTTTAATTACCTTTTGAATTGTAAGGAAATTTCTTAATGACCCAGTGGCTTCGACTATTGGTCTGCCAGGGAAGCGACAGCCAAGCTGATTAGCAGTAAAAATGATATTCTGAGCCATAGTTTTTGTATATAGTTCATTGTTACTGTGAATTAGTACTGCTCCAGTAGAGCCATATAAGGCATTTTCTCCTTCGTTACATATCTTTGAAAGTATTTTAAGCAGAGTTACATTTATACCATCATTATTTAGTTCTACTGCAAAAACTATCGTTTTATTTGTTAGAACAGGGATGTTTTTTTCATCTTTTATTATTATGGTGTTCCAACCAGAGATGAAAGCATTAATCATATTCAAAAGAGTCTCAGATGGTTTTTCAGGTATTATCAAATAAAGGTCTTTCATATAATTTTCGCCAGCCCTTCATAAGATTTAACTAATCTTTTATACAATGAATCTGATAGAACAAGTCTCTCTATTTCTGTTCCAGATGGAGATAATCTGTTCTTAGCTCCCATATATACTCCTCCCATAAATGTGGAGCTATAATGCCATTCTCCCTTTATAGTAGATAATATTGATAGCGCTCCAGAAGACAATGCAGGTGCGATAAATGGTTTGTATCCAGCTTTTCTTATTTCTAGATTTGCGGTAATGGCTTGTTGTGTTAATTGTAAAGATAAGGTGTCATTGTAGTTATTAATACTGTTAGCAATTACTAAGCCATTTCCATGAGGACCAAAAGCTCTCCCTTCATTTTTGTAGTGATTAGTTTCAGGTGATAAAGAAGCGTAATAATTAGCTCTTGCATTCATAACACCTAGCCCATAACCTCTTATTTGCTCTGGAACAAGACCTTTATAGTCAATAATTCCGTTATTATTTTTATTACTATCAATAAAAGCAACTTTGCATAGCAAATCAACTGGGTCAGAAACAACTGCAAATATTCCTTTAAAATTTTTTTCTCTTGCTAATTTTGCATATTCACTTATTATTCTTGAGTTACTTTCGAGCTGTACCATCCTAACGTCTTTAACACTGCTTCCAACTGGAGGAACTTGCTGAGATGCACAGAAAACAAACATATCACAGTCAAAAATCTGATGCTTCGATATTCCTTTTACGATAGGATAAGAGTCGGCTTCAAAAGCAGCCATTATTTGATTGCATTCATACTCCCATCTTTTAACTGTCTCTTGTGATCTAGAATAGATACCAATAGTTGAAACGTGATTTCCTGATAAAAGTCTAAGTCCTGTAAGAAGCATGCCACCTACGTCACCTAAGCCTACTAGATTTATCCTCCAGGCTGACGGATACGATTGACTAAATACCTGTTCCCATGTACTATAGCTAGTATTTATAGATATAACCTTTCTAGATTTGATTTTTGATAAGATCCAATCTGGAATACTTTTATCTTCACGATGTTTTGCCCTGAGTAAATCTAAACCTTCTTTCTCCAGATATAAAAGTGATTCATCAGATATGCAGAAACTCCTCCTAGAACGTCCAACTTCCATTTTAGTTAGGTAAAATATTTTATTACATATCGCTTTTGCATGATCTTCTGTTACTTTTTGTAATTCTGGATAGTCACAAAGAGAAAAAGCAATTTCATTTTGTATTTTATAGAAATACATTCTAATCACTCCTAGTGTACTATTTTTTATCACTTTCTTCGTATTATATCTTCGACTCTTTTTAGATGCTCAAGATCATTTACTAAATATTGCGATGGCTTAAGATTTAAATCATATTCAATGTTTTTACCATGATCTGGACATCTTGGAGAGATGAAAACCTCACTTAAATGCTTAAGTGTGAAATTTCTCTCATTAGTTGCCTGATATTCTTTTTCGATAGTTGATAAAATATCAATTGCATTAACGATACATGTTTCAGATAAGTTGTAAATTGCATCATTTGAAGTATCTTTTATAAAAGTGGGTGAAGTATATGGCATAATAAAATTTATTGATGGAATTAGATTTCGTTGAGGATAAGCTCCTCTCCATACAGTATCTCCTCCTATAAAAGGATACATAGAATTTTCATTAAACCATACTCTAAGGTTTGGTATAAAATATGCACTATCAACCTCTCTATTTTGTATATCCATAAGCTCTTTTCCACGTCCAGACAGAATCCCTACTACTATCTTCTTAACATTAACTCTTTCTTTTTTTAGAATAGGGTCTATGGCTTTTATTCTATATCCTTTGTGAAGAAGATCGTCTACAAGTATAACTGGTTTGCTAAATGAATTAAGCATTTTTATTTGATTTTCAAGAGTCATATAGTAGGGATATGGACCTATGGTAAAGCTTTTAATATCAGGTGTAAACATTTTTTCTGTGTGCATAGATTTTGTAATAGTATTTGGGACTATAAGTCCTTTTAGGATTGAACCAAAAGGAACACACATAAGATTACCTAAATTTCTTGGTATAAGATGCTCAGTTGAAACATTATTTATTTGGCATATCTTTTCTATTAATGATTCATACAATGTATCTCTGTCAAATGATAATACGAGATGACCAGGATAAAGCTTTGTTAAAGCCCACTGCAGTCTCTTTCTGGATCTTAGTACGGCTTTTCTTACATTAGGATTGCTTCTAAAAGGCTCTTTTATAACTGTATCAACGTCTAGGTTAAGTGTACATGGTTTTGTCATATTGACTACAAAAACAGGACTCTTTTTATTGCTATTTGCTATTCTTTGAAAGCCATGAGATTCTAAAGTTTCATAGAATAAATTTGGAGTTTTGTAATCTAGTAACGGTTTGTATATTGCATAAGTATAGTCTTTAGCTAAACAAAATGATAGAGTTTCTGTTAATAGTATTTGATACAGATTGTAATAAGGTGCCGATTTATCTATATATATTCCATCTATTAAAACAATTCTACCAATAGCATTTTCTCGGATGTATTCAGAAATATTATGGTCTTTTAGCTGATTGAATAGCATACTAGTTCTTATCCAATGAAACATGGAAAAGCCTAGTATTTTGTTATTATCTTTTATGTTTCTAATAATAATGATTCTAGGGTTTGAGTTAGTACTTGTAAACTTAAACTTTTCTATAACTTGATGACTAACATTGAAGAACTGAGAGCACAGCGCATAGATCAGCTCTTCATCAATATTATCTACTACCTCAATATTTAAAGATTTAGTCTGAAGCAATGTCTTGTATTGAGGTTCTTTTCTATATATACCATACTCATATATATATTTTTGTGCTAAAGGATCAATAAGTTGTGAGATATCTCTATTTTCATCGACGTAAGTTCTTATCTGAGTAGAGCTTATGTCCTCATACTGAGGAGCTAGAGATAATCTTATTATATCTCCATCTATACTTTTTATAGCTTTATCAAGCTTTACATCATCAAGTTCAGTAGATATTGAACTTCTTCTTTCAAAAATTATATGCGAAAAGTTGTGTATAGAGTGTTTTGATTTTGACTTTTTATAGCTAGATGCATTTAATACAACATCACTCCCAACAACGATATATACGTCTGAATCAACAAATGATTTTCTTAAGCCTTCTAAATCAGTATTGTTACTAATGTTAACTTGTATGTCTTCAGGGAAAAGATGAATGCTAAGCTCATCAGCTATTGACATACTTATGATTTCTCTACGAAGTTTATGGGGTTGGGTTCGCTTTGACCATGAGAATTCATCTACAGCTAAATAAACTTCAAAGCCCAAATCTCGTATTTCTTTTGCGATCTCTTTATGACCTAAAGAGAAAGGATCAAAGGTTCCAGGAAAAAAAGCAATTCTAGGATTATGGTCTAAATTTATTTTTCCATAGAAAAATATGAAATCAGAGATAAATCTGTAAATGTGATTTAAGGAAGCTGAATTATTTAAAAATACAAGCTCATTTTCATCAATTTTAGCTATTAGCGTTAATATTTTTTTAGCAATAAGTTGAAATATACCATTTTTTTGCAATAAGGAAAGAGCTTGAGATCCAAATATTTCTTTACCAATTACTCTAAAGGCTTCTTGATTAACTTGGTCATCATAACTTACTAACCCATTTAATAGTATTCCTAACAGTTTAGATAGCCTTGCTTCATAGACTTTATCATTTTCTTTAAACCTATTTTTATATTCAGAATAGTGCTGAATAGTACTTCCAATAGTTTTAAGTAATAGAAAGTTAATTTGGGTACTTGATTGTTTTATTTTCTCGATAAAGTCATCTAATATTTCATCAAGTTCTACTGGGTGTAAATATAGCATTATCTTTCCTAGAACTGGAGGGATATATTTTGTGAACTGAAAGCCTTGCATTTCAAGGGCTCTTAGGAGTTCTACAGTTACATCGTTTCTTTCATCTAGTGAAAGTAAAGGAAATAGCTTAAGTAATGCTTCTCCTGCATGCGTTCGAACATTTTCAGTAGCACTTACTTTTATTAGATTGCAATAATGCATTGCTGTATGAAGGCCATTTTCCTTGGGATTGCTTATTGCTTGTTCTAATAAGAAATCAACATGAATTTTTTTTACAATCCAACTAGTTGCAGTTTTGAGATTTTTTAAGAATATATCTGAAATTTTTTGTTTATCCATATTATAAAAATTTAGGTATTGAATATGAAGCATACTATTGGGGTTCAATTTTTTTATAATACTATATTTTAAGAAATTTTCTGCCGATGTATCCGAATATTCTATTTTCTTTGAAAATAACTCGACTATTATGTCAATATAATTGTTAGTACTATCAATATTAGAAATTAGAAAGTCAATATTTTCTAGTGCAGATAGCCGCACATCAAGTTCATCGCAACTTAGCATTTTAAGAACAAAGTTGAAAGGTCTATCTAATGATATATTTATATACTTTTTGATTGGTATATGCTTTATTGTTTGTAATAGATAGAGCTTTGTATTTTCTTCATTGCTCATTATATTGTAAAAATAATCAAAAAGAATTTCGATATACTTTAAGCCTTGTTCTTCACTACAATCTTTAAATAATGAGAAAATCATATTGCTTAAGCTATATCCTATCCACTCTCTGTGTACTTCTATAATTTTATGATCAGGATATAAAAACATCTGTAAATATTTTTCAAATAAGCTATAGCTTGTTATGTCAGGAGTTTGTAATATTACATCGTTTGGAACTTCTTTTCTATATTCTTCATCAAATGTAGATATTAGTGTGCCAATTAGCTGAGCACATTGCTTTCTAATATCTTCTTCACTATGGATCAGAAACTCATAAAGAAAGCTTAAAGTAATGAGTTTTTGCTTCTGTGTTAGATATGTTGAATATTCTTCAAATATATTTAAATATCCTCTTAGCTTTTTCCAATCACTTTCAGACAATGCCATTTCTAAAATCGTATTTAAAGAAGCCTCACTGCTTAGTTTATCCATGAGATATATGTTATGACTAATAGCTATATATTTGATATTATCAATAACTTCTTGACCATGCATTAGTGAAAAGTATTTTTGATTTATTACAGGTAGTTTATTTTCAAAGATGTCTACATTTATGCCAATATTAATCATGTAATCCTCAAAATCTTTAAGTTTAGCATATACACGTCGATATCTCTTCTCTTTAGCTTCATCAACGTTATCAAGCTTGTTAAGTATTATTTCAAAAGACTCTCTAAGAGAATATATATACATTTCTCTATTTCCGTAGCTATTGATTTTATTCTTTACTCTGAAATCGGAATATATAAGAATCAGCGATTCTACAGGCAGATTTTCAAGTTCTAAGTCCCAAGTAGAGTGGTTTGTAGCAATATGACCTATATATTGCATATCATATTGATTAAACCATAGATCAGTATAATAATAGTGAAGATATGGAACTCTTTTAAGTTCATTAATATTACAACCATATTTGCCAATATCATGGCCAGCAGCTGCACCAGAAACTCGTCCTAAGTCTACTGGTAATCCAGACTTATATAATTGACGGCCAATATGAAGAGCTAAAAAATGAACTCCACATATATGGTCAAGAGTATTATGTTGTGTAATTTCCTGATTTAATTTCATCATCTCGTAAATATAATTATTTTGGAAGATTTTTTTAAACCTTCTATATTCGCTAGTATTGGTCAGCTTTCTTTCTTCTTCTGCAGACAGGAATATTAGTGGGTATTTTTTTTGACAAGAACTAGTATCGTAGAGTTTTTCAAAATCTAATAGAACTCTAAATACTTTTAGGTAGAATAAAGCAGCTTTGTTAGATGATTCATTGAAGGATATATTCACAGCATTTGGAAAAGACATGCTTAATACAAATTGATATATATATAACAACCAATCGTTTGGAGGATTATGGTTACTTAATTCATATAACATAGTATCACATAGACTTAGGGCTGCTTTACATCCATAGTCATTATTATGTATAAAAGATTTAATTTTGCATGAAAAATCTTTACTATATATGAAATTTGAGACATAATTTTTATCTAATAAAATTGTATTTAAAAAAGTCTCATCGAGTAAAACGTTTTCTATTTTCTTTTGGATTTTTTGGTAAAGTAGCTTACTCATCGTATACCTCCTATCTGTTTTCTTAATTTTAACACTTATAAATACATTTTTCCAGCTTTCTCTCATATACATATAAGGTGGTCAAGACTTCTTATTTAGGGGGTACTGCTTTATGTCATATTCACATTATAGAATAGTTCTTTATACTATAATATCTATTTTAATACTTGGAACAATAAAAACATCAGATGATAAAAAGAATTTTGAGTCAGAAAAACATACCAAAACTAAAATAACAGAAGACTTAAGAGTATGGAAACACAGAAACCTTCAAAACAAGCTTGAATCAGAGGAGAAGTTAAAGGATAATATGAAAAATCAGAATACTAAACAAGAAGCTAAGATCAAGTACGGATTAATCAATGATGAATTACTATCTAATATTAAGTCACAAGTTGAGATTAAAGATAGGTTATGTGAAGAGTATGATATAGATGAAAGCATTATCATGAAAGAAGGACAAGAATATAACAAAACTATTGGAATAACAACGTTTAGAGGAAATACATACAGGGATTCCGCAAGCTATGGCAATGCAGACATAACACAACGAAAGCTTGAAAAAATATGGCATATTCCAATAGGAGCAATAGATAGATGGACTGGAATAGGATGGAATGGGCAACCTGCTATTGTAAAATGGGACAAAGAAATACTTAAAATGATGAATATATTTCAAGATAAAAAAGACAAGTCAGATTTAAAAGAAGTTATTTATGGAGCTCTTGATGGGAAAATATATTTCATTGATCTTGAAGATGGATCATATACAAGAGAACCAATAAAAGTTCCAGGTCCAATAAAGGGAAGTGTTACAGTTGATCCAAGAGGCATACCATTATTATACGCTGGTCAAGGTATAAACAGAGTAAATGGTAATATTGTTGAAATGGGATATAGGGTATTTAGTTTGATTGACCAAAAGAAGCTATTTTTTATTAACGGAAGAGATACATTTGCGCACAGAACTTGGTCTGCATTTGACTCAACTGCACTTATAGATGAAGATACAGACTCATTACTAATATGTGGGGAGAACGGTATATTTTATAGAGTAAAGCTTAATACTGAATTTGATCTCAAACAAAATACAATAGATGTAAATCCTGAAGTGATTAAATATAGATATAAGATTTCAGGAAATAATTATCAAGGAATTGAAAACTCTGTAGCAGCTTATAGAAACTTAGCTTACTTTGCTGATAATGGAGGCTGGCTTCAGTGCATTGATATTAATAGCCTTAAGCCTGTCTGGATACGTGATGTTACTGATGATACAGACAGTACAATAGTGCTAGAGGAGAAGGGTGAAGAATTGTATCTTTATACTGCTTGTGAGGTGGATAAGCAGGGGACTAAGGGTAAAAGTTATATTAGAAAGATAGATGGACTATCGGGGAAATTAATATGGGAGCGTTCATATGTATGTGATTCAAAGCTTGGGACTAATCCTAATAACGGAGGGGCACTAGCAACTCCTGTAGTTGGGAAACATGGCTTAGGCAACATAGTTATATACAACTTAGCTAGATATGGTGGCTATAATAAGGGATTATTAGTTGCTTTAGATAAAGAAACTGGGGAAGAAGTATGGAGATTTGAGCTTAATAATTATAGCTGGAGTTCCCCAGTCGCAGTATACTCTAAGAACGGGGAAGGTTTTATTATACTATGTGATTCTGGTGGAAATATTCATTTATTTGACGGGAAAACTGGAACTCAAGAAGACAAAATTAATTTAGAAGCAAATGTTGAGGGCTCACCGGCTGTATTTGAAGATATAATTGTTGTTGGAACAAGAGGACAAAAAATATATGGGATAAAGATTAAATAATCTTTATCCCATATATTTTTTATTTAATATCAACAGACAAATTGCCTACCCCTATGTCAATATCAATATCTACCTTCGAGTTAGCATTGGTATAATTAGGTGAAATGTAATAGGTATCAGTTTTTGTCCACCCTAATTCACCTAAGTTACTACTTTTAAGTCCTCCATCAAACCTTATCTTAACACCTAAATCACTTGGTACTATTAAGTTAACACTGGTCGCACCCGCTTCAATATCTATATTTGAGTTTTCAAGCAATGTACCTAACATAATATCTAGCTTTCCAGCTCCACAGTCTATGTCTAAAGACTTTGCTTTAATGTTATTTAAGTCTATTTTTCCATTTACTGCTCCTATATTTGCGTCAATATCCCATATTATGTTGTCTGATAGATTATATGTAGCGTTATAGCTTTTTTTAGTAACTGGAAAAGTCCTGTGCTTTTTTTCTTTAAATTCAATTGATGCAGTTTCATTATTATTTCCATATGATACATTATGAATTACATATGGGCTTGATATAGAAGTATTTATTAAATTATTTTTTGTTGAATCAATATTTAGATTCACTCCACTTAAATCTATACTAAGTTCAGCGTTTTTAATATTTTGATTTGATTGCAATTCAAAAGAAGGTGAAGCTGATTTAAATGGTTGATTTTCATTATATTGAATAAAAAAGCCATATGCAAAAATTATTACTAAAAAAATTATCCAAGCTATGCTTTTTATTATGTTTTTATCATTAAAAATAATCGATATACCAATGATTACAAACACTAAGGGCCATAGGTCTACGACTGCTTCCCATATAGACCATGTAATTAATCCCATATTACTAAGCAACCAGAAAAGGCCAATAAAAATGAAAAAAACACCTAAGAAAATACTATTTTTTTTCATTAAAAAAACCACCTTTCTCTTTGAGTATAAGGTATATACCAACTAACACCATAAAAATAGGTAAAAGGCTTCCAAAATCAAGCCAATGAATAAATTTTTTAGCTACTAGTACTAATCCTAAAATAACTAATACGACCCCTAAGATTATTTTACTATTGTCATCAGAGTAATTGCTTTCTGTATCTACATATTCAGAGTAAGCCGAGGTGTTTTCAGGTATTATTATCATACATATTATATATGCAATAAATCCTATGCCTTTAGTAAAAGTAATTAAAGCCCATAGTAGTCTAATAATAATTGGATCAATTTCAAAGTATTCAGCTATTCCACCACATACACCACTGATAATCTTATTATGAGTAGAACGATATAATTGCTTTTTCATGATGATTCTCCTTTCAAAATATTGTCTTGGTTTCTTTATATATTTAAGACTCTACTAAAATCTATTATACTTCATTATTATGAAAAAAGTTGAAATAATATGGTATATCTTTTGATTAGTGGTCAGTTTTTAGGAGATACTATTTTTGAAAAGATTTCAGGGAGGTATGTTGCATGAATAGATATGTAATCAGAACAGATAAGGAAATTTCATCACCTATGACAAGAGAAGAAGCTATTAAGACAGTCAAAGAATATGAGCAGAGAGGAATATCTGCTTATATAGTGTCCGAAGATGAAGGAGAGAGATTAAAGAACAGTAAGTTTAATATACCTAAATGGGACTAGGTATTTATTAATAACCCCGCGATTTTATCGTGGGGTTATTAATAAGGTGAATTATAATATATTTGACTAATGTATATACTTGTACTAAAGTATTTTAAAGAATATTGTTTTATGATAAATTATAAGAATAGAAGCATATACTGATATATCTGTTTTACTGCTTAAAATCAAGGATGTAAGACTATTAATAAAATAGTATGGTGGTGATAAAATGTTCAATATTTTATCTTTATTGTTTAGATATCTGTTTATATTACTTATATACCTTTTTATGGTTGGCATTATTAGAATGATATATTTAGATATCAAAAGCATGAGTGGTTCTACAAGTGATAATGGCACTTATCTAAAACTATTAAACAGAAAAGATACTCTTCCCTTTAAGATAAAGGAAGTATATAACGTGGAAGATGAATCCAGTATTGGAAGAGGCAATCAAAATGAAATAGTTATAAGAGATCCATATATTTCAAAAGCTCATGCAAAAATAGTACTAGATGAATGTCAATATTTCTTAGAGGATCTTAATAGTGCAAATGGAACATTTCTAAATGGAACAAAAATTTTAGATGCTGTTAAACTAAGTAATGGAGATAGAATAAAGTTAGGACAGATAGAGTTTATATTTGTTCATCAGGATTAAGAGGTGTGTATTATGATTAGAAAGCTGTTAAGTTATAAAGTACCACAAAACTTATTAGTACTGATTAATGCTTTGGCACTTCTGTTACTAATAACGTATAATAAAAACTTGGACAAAAACATTATAATTTCTGGAGTGTTATTGATTTTTACTATTTATATTTCAAGTTTCATTTTATATAAATTTTCAAGTGGTGATCATTATATTTTTCTTATTACAACGATGCTCGTAAGTATAGGAATAATAATGGTATATAGAATAAATCCTGCATTAGGTTTTAAACAAATAATATGGTTTGGTGTTGGGATTATAATTTTTTATCTAAGCTATTTTGTTGTTAAATATATTAAAGGATGGAAAAAATGGACTATTCTTTATTTAGTACTATCTTTAGTCTTATTTTTATCAACATTAATTTTAGGGGTAAAAGTTAAGGGTGCTACAAACTGGATAAAGATTGGTGGGCTTGGATTTCAGCCATCAGAAATTATCAAGATTCTATTTATATTTTTTTTAGCTTCTTATTATACAAATAAAGAAAAGATTAAAAATAAAATGTTTTTTTTAGGAATAGTTTATACGTTTATAGCTTTTCTTTTTATACAAAAAGATTTAGGTACTGCTTTATTATTTTATATGATATTTATCACTATATTTTATGTTTATGAAGATAATAGAAAACTTATTTTATATAATCTTTTAGGAGCTTCTGTACTTGGTATTTTGAGCTATTTAACACTAAATCATGTCAGAGTTAGAGTAGAGACGTGGATAAATCCATGGAAATATATTGATGGTAAAGGGTATCAAATTACTCAATCATTATTTGCAATTGCATCAGGAGGTTTTTTTGGAACGGGACTTGGATTAGGTCATCCAGAATTTATACCTGAAGTTCATACAGATTTTATATTTTCTGCTATATGTGAAGAAATGGGGATATTTGCAGGAATTTCAATTATCATGTTATTTTTGATAATAGTATATAGAGGTATAAAAATTACTCTTCAACAGCAGGACATGTTTTTTAGAATAATAGCTCTTGGAATAACTTCAATGTTTGGTTTTCAAGCATTTATTATACTTGGTGGCGTCATAAAAATGATACCACTTACAGGTATAACTCTACCCTTTGTAAGTTATGGAGGAAGTTCGTTAGTATCTAGCTTTATAGCACTTGGTATTTTACAAGTTGCTTCTGAGGAGCTTGATGTAGAACAGGAGGAAGACGATGAATATAGAGTCCAAAAGGATAATTAGGGTGCTTATAGGTCTTTGCATATTATTTATAAGCTTAATAGTGTATCTTAGCTATTTTGAGATTTTTAGTGCTGCTAAGGTAGAATCAAATAGCTACAATAAAAGACAATGGCTTAATGAAGAAAGTGTAATTAGAGGAAAAATTTTAGACAGAAACGGTAATGTTTTGGTATATAGTGAAAAAAAAGATGATAATCAAATCAGGTATTATAAATACGGTTCATTATATAGCCATATTATAGGATACAGCTACAAAGAATATGGAAAATCAGGACTTGAAGCCACATATAATAATGAACTACTAGATTTAAGTGATTTGAATCCAATAAACGACATCAAAAATATTATTTCGGATAAAGAAACTAATGGTAATGATATAATGATTACAATAGACCATGATGTTCAAAAATATGCTTCAAAATTATTAAATGGAAGAAAAGGCTCTATCGTTATGATGAACCCAAAAACTGGTGAAATATACACCATGATAAGTTATCCTAGCTTCAACCCATCTACACTTAAAGATGACTGGGAGGAAATAATCGAAGATACTAATAGCCCTTTACTTAATAGGGCGACAATGGGAATGTATACACCAGGGTCAATATTTAAGGTAATAACAGCTACTACTGCTTTACAGCATGAAAACATACAGACAGAATATAAATGCAAAGGTTCAGTTAATATTGATGGATATATTCTGAGTGATTATAAAGGAGAAGCACATGGTGATGTTGACCTAGAAAAAGCATTAGCAGAGTCCTGCAACGTTGCATTTAGTCAGATTGGATTATCTTTAGGTCAGGAAAGATTAAGGGATGCTGCTGAAGACTATTATATTAATAAGTTAATACCTTTTGATTTAAAAACATCAAGGTCGTTGTTTAGTACTAAAAATATGACAAAAGCTGATCTGGGTGCGACTGCTATAGGGCAAGGCAAAACGCTTGTTACACCACTAAATATGGCTATGGTGGCTTCTGCTATAGCTAATGACGGAGAGATGATTAAGCCTGTTTTGGTTAAAGAGGTTATAGCTGGAAATGGCAAGGTTATTAAGCAAAATAAAACTGAGGTACTTACAAAAACAAGTAGTACAGAGATATCAAATAAAATAAAAGATATGATGGTTAAGGTTGTAGATGAAGGTACTGGCAAAAATGCTAGAATAAGAAATATTTCAGTTGCAGGAAAAACAGGTACAGCAGAAAATGAGACTGGAAAAGAGCATGCATGGTTTATTGGATTTGCGCCTGCTGATGACCCAGAAGTAGCTATTGCAGTAATACTGGAGAATAGTGGCTCTACAGGAGGTAAGGTTGCAGCTCCTATTGCAAGAGATATTATGATAAAAATGCTTAATAAGCTAAAATTGTATTAGAAGAAAAAATGTCCATTCTTATATTAATTAATGTAGGAATGGACATTTTTAGTTATGATATAGTAGCAATTTCTAAATTTTTTAATATATTAATAGTAGCAAAAGATAAAGGAGGTGTTGTTTTGGCTTATTCCAATCGTGAACTATTAGCTAGAATAATCAAATGTGAAGCAGGTGGTGAAGGAGATACTGGGATGAAGGCAGTAGCAACTGTAGTAATGAATAGAGTAAATGTTCCAGATGGTGAATACAGAAGAGTAAATCAGGGAGATTTACGAAAGGTTATATATCAAAGAGGACAATTTGATTGCGTAAGAAGCGTTCTTAGAGGACAACCAAATCCACAAACTATATGGGCAAATCCACCAGAAGATATACATTATCAGATTGCTGATTGGGCAATAGCAGGAAATAAAGTATGGAATATTGGAAGAAGTTTATGGTATATGAACCCATTTAGACCAAATTGTCCGCCGACATTCCCATATAACGGGAGCGGAAGAATTAATTCAAGAATAAGAAAACATTGCTTCTATGATCCTACTGAGTTATATAAAAGCACATAATTAAATAAGGAGGGATATAAATGAGAAGACAACAAAGCGACCAAAGAGATAACAACATGCCAACTAGCCCAATTTTACCTAAAAGACCAATGATGCCAGATATGATGCCACAGATGCCTCAAATGCCTCAAATGCCACCATGTATATATCAGCCAGGAATGCCACCAGGGATGTTTCCACCAGGAACTGCATATAATCCTATAGGAGTTCCACCTGGAGCTATTGCTGATCCAGTATTACCACCAGGAAGAATGCCTACGCCAACTGTACCAGCTGTGCCACCAGGCAGAGGAGCGATTCCTGTAGTTCCAGTTGAAGGTTCACCTGTTGATATTATTCAGGAACCAGGACCTCCAGTTATGGTAGATACAAACTACATTCAAGGATATTTAAGAACACTTATAGGTCAGTATGTAAAGGTAGAATTCATTCTTGGTGCGAATATGCTGATGGACAGAGAAGGTGTATTAAAAGAGGTTGGTATAGATCATATAGTGTTACAAGAACCTCAAACAGATGATTTAGTAGTAGCTGATTTGTATTCTATTAAGTTTGTAAAAGTATTCTTATAACACATAGGAACTTATGTATTTTTAAAAATTGTATATAAGTAATAACTTCCTTAGTGTGTTTCAATAAAAATAACATGAAGTTTAAGAAGAAAGATTTTGTTTTAATATAACCCATATAGGAATAAATACATTTTTAGAAGTGCAGTTCATTAAATGAGATAAGAATCTAAAAATAGAGAATTGATAATCTATATTAATTCTCTATTTTTTATGATTTCTGAACAAGCATACAATGGTATGTCTTGTATAGAACACGCTTATATGATATTCTTTGAAATAATAGTTAACTATAATTAATTTGAAAGGTAATAATTGATATATAATATTATTTTGATTACATTTTCACATAAAAAGGGAGGCAATAATTATGGCGATTGTTAGACCATTTAAGGGAATAAAACCAAAGCAAGATATTGTGCATAAAGTTGCATCACTTCCATATGATGTTATGAATAGAGAAGAAGCTAAAGAAATGTCAAAAGGAAATGCACAATCTTTTTTACATGTTGTTAGACCTGAAATAGATGTAGATGATTGCATTGATGTCCACGATAAAATTGTGTATGAAAAAGCAAGAGAGAATCTAGAAAGTATGATATCAAATGGAGTGCTCATTCAGGATATCCAACCTAAAATATATATATACAGACAAGTGATGTTTGGAAGAGTTCAAACAGGGATTGTAGGGTGTACATCAATTGATGATTATTTGAATGATATAATTAAAAAGCATGAGTATACACGACCTGAAAAAGAACAAGACAGGATAAATAATTTTGATTATTGTGATGCTAATACTGCACCAATTTTTTTAACCTATAGAAAAAATGAAAAAATAAATTATATTATAAATGAATGGATTAAATTTCATAAGCCTATTTATGATTTTAAATCGGAGGATAGTATAACGCATATTGTATGGGATATAGATGATAAACACATTATAGATAAAATATGCAGTTTATTTAAAACTATTGAATATCTTTATATTGCAGATGGACACCATAGGTCTGCTTCTGCTGTAAAAGTCGGACTAAAAAGAAGAAAAGATAACCCAAACTATACTGGAGAAGAAGAATTTAATTATTTTATGTCAGTTATTTTTCCTGATGAGGATCTTTTTATCATGGATTATAATAGAGTAGCTAAAGATTTAAATGGATATTCTATAGAACAATTTATGGACAAGGTAAATGAGAAATTTCTAATTGAAGAGTATACAAAAGAGGGACCATATAAGCCGTACAAGAAACACACTTTTGGAATGTATGTTGACAGTAAATGGTATATATTAACAGCAATGAAGGACACATATGATGAGAGTGACCCAGTACAGAGATTAGATGTCTCAATACTACAGAATAATCTTCTTCAACCAATATTAGGCATACACGATCCAAGGACAGATAAAAGAATAGATTTTGTGGGTGGAATAAGGGGGTTAACTGAACTTGAGAAAAGGATATCTAAAGACATGAAAATTGCATTTTCTATGTATCCGACT
Organism: Brassicibacter mesophilus; assembly: GCF_050433385.1. Lineage (NCBI taxonomy): Bacteria > Bacillati > Bacillota > Tissierellia > Tissierellales > Thermohalobacteraceae > Brassicibacter > Brassicibacter mesophilus. The sequence continues at coordinate 227,206 of NZ_JBNPXI010000001.1, read as the reverse complement.
ACAATGGAAGATTTAATGTCAATAGCTGACAGTGGACAGGTTATGCCTCCAAAATCTACATGGTTTGAGCCGAAACTTCGTAGTGGGCTCTTTGTTCATAGATTATTTTAGTTATGTAAAAGGAAGAAGAAAAAACTTCTTTCTTTTTTGTTTTTTTGGGCATCATAATGATAGATATTTTTAACGTAGGGATGATAAAATGAAATTTGTTGAGAATTATTATGGGACTGCATTTAAGACTTTATTAAGAATAATAAATCCTTTCAAAAAAATAATAATAAAAACAGAAGTAAAAGTTCATCAATTTATTAATATTCAAGCTATAAGTATTTTATATGAACATGGTTACATTAGGCAATATGAATTTCTAAATAAATATATAGATCAAATAAACAAAGGAGTAGTATGGGCAGACCAGGATTTTAAGAGTATAAACCATTTCTATAACCCGGTCAAGAAAAAAGGATTATATGGGCATAGTAATGCATTATTATTAACTCAAAAATATTATGAAAACGCTATAAAGTACTGGAAAAAAAGCAATATCGAAAAGTCCATGTTTTACTTAGGAGCTTGTGTACATATTATTCAGGATTTAACTATACCTCAGCATGTTAACATTAGATTGTTAGATAGCCATCGCCAATATGAAAACTTTGTTAAAATGACACATGCTGTAGTAAATGAATTTAGCACATTAAAACCACCTATATTGTTTGATGACCTTGAAAAGTATGTTAGATTCAATTCTAAGGTTGCATTAAGAGTATATAAACAATTTAAAGATATTAAGAAAGATAAAGTTAGATTCCATAAGATTACACACTGTGCGTTGCCCCTTGCTCAAAGAACTACGGCAGGTTGTTTGCTGATGTTCATGAATGAGGTGGAATTATAGTTAAGGTTTAACATTGACTTACAAATGTAGTTTTTTACAGAATTAATATACTTAATGTTAATGGTTAACATTAAGTATATTAATGAAAATAACACATAATATATGGAAATATTTTCTCATACAGTATAAAATAGAAATATATTATAAAGGGAGATGAGATTAGTATGGCTGATAACAAAAAACAATTAAGAGATAGAAAAGATATTGATACGAAATATAAATGGAATATTAGTTCTATGTACGAAAACGATGAAAAGTGGGAAGAAGATTTTAAAAAATTAAAGCAGTTGTCAAAAAACATATCAAAATATAAAGGTGTAGTAGTTAGTTCCAGCCAACTGTTACTTGAAGTCCTGAGGTTGAAAGATAATATTTCTAGAATAAGTGAGAATATCTATACATATGCAAAAATGAAGCTTGATGAAGATAGCAGAAACGATAAATATCAATCACTTACAGACAGGGCTACAAGTCTAATGGTAGAAGTAGAAGAGAGTATGTCATTTATTGTTCCAGAAATATTATCATTAGATGAAGATAAGATAAAAGAGTATGCCAATAATGAAGATGGATTGAGGATATATAATCATCATATTCTAGAAATAATGAGAAAAAGGGAGCATGTTCTTTCGCCACAAGAGGAAGCAATAATAGCTCAAACTGGAGACATGGCAGGAACTGCTCAAAACATATTCTCTATGTTGAACAATGCAGATATTAAGTTTCCAACAATTAAAGATGAAAATGGAGAAGAAGTTGAAATAACTCACGGAAGATTTGTTCCACTTATGGAAAGCAAGGATAGAAGTGTTAGAAAAGATGCATTTAAGGCACTTTATGGAACATACAAGAATTTTAGAAATACATTTGCCACAGCATTAAATAGTGATATCAAAAAGAATATTTTTTACTCAAAGGTTAGAAAATACAATTCAGCCTTAGAAGCAGCTTTAGATGGGAATAATATTCCTGTAGATGTGTATAAAAATTTAATTAAAGCTGTTAATGATAATATTGAACATATGCATAAGTATGTCAGGTTAAGAAAAAAAGCATTAGGACTTGAAGAACTTCATATGTATGATCTATATACTCCTATAGTAAAGGACGTTGATATGAAAATCTGTTATGATGAAGCACAAAATCTTGTCCTTGATGGATTAAAACCACTTGGTGAAAATTACTTAAGTGTTGTAAAAAATGGACTTGAATCAAGATGGGTAGATGTGTATGAAAACAGGGGTAAGAGAAGTGGGGCATACTCTTGGGGTACATACGACTCTGAACCGTTTATATTACTCAACTATCAAGATACATTAGATAATGTGTTTACACTGGCTCATGAGTTAGGTCATTCACTTCACAGCTATTACTCAAAACATAATCAACCTTATATATATGGAAGCTATAGTATATTTGTTGCTGAGGTTGCATCAACTGCAAATGAAGCATTACTTATGAATCATATGCTTGAAAATTCAAAGAGCAAAGAAGAAAAGCTATACTTGCTTAATCATTATCTTGAGCAATTTAGAGGAACTGTATATAGACAAGCAATGTTTGCCGAATTTGAGATGCTTATACACGAGCGAGCAGAGAATGGTGAGTCGTTAACCGCAGATAGCTTATCTAAAATATATAGGGATCTTAACCAAAAATACTATGGTCCGGATATTATTGTTGATGATGAAATTGCTATGGAATGGGCTAGAATACCTCATTTTTACTACAATTTTTATGTCTTCCAATATGCTACTGGTTTTTCTGCAGCAGTTGCTTTATCACAAGGAATATTAAATGACGGTAATAAAGCTGTTGAGAAGTACTTAGATTTCTTAAAAAGCGGTAATTCTGATCATCCAATAAACGTTCTGAAAAAAGCTGGTGTTGATATGACTCAACCTGACCCAGTTAATAATGCTCTTAAGTTATTTGGAGATTTAGTGGATGAAATGGAAAAATTGCTATCATTTTAAGAAAATGAAGGCTTTCTCTTAAAATAGAGGAAGCCTTTACTATTGCTTAAAATATATTTTAATATTAAAATTAATAACTAGGAGACTTATTTAAGGATGTTTGATTAATGAATCTAGAAAAAGTTAGTAAATACTTAATATATTTGATTATTATTTTGGGAGCTTTTTTTCCTATAGCTTCATATGTTTTGATGGGAATCATTATCATTAATATAATTCTATTAAAAAAGGAACAGGAGATTATTATCAAGCTGAGGAATAATATAATATTGCTTATGATGGTTATATCTATGATATTGTCATCAATATTTTCTGAAATTTGGTATGTCAGTGTTTTTTTCTCTATTTTTTTTATAATACAGGTTCTCTTTTCAATATCTGTAAGTACATTTTTGGATGAGAGTGATTTTAGTCGTGTACTTTCTATTATAATGTACTTAGGAATAGCAGTTTCTGTAATTGGGTTATTTCAATATTATTTTCAGATTGGAAATATCCAGAAAAGTTGGATCGATAAAAATGTATATAATATTGACTTTAGGGTTTATTCTACATTTTTTAATCCTAACATACTAGCCATCTTCCTTAATTTAACTATTATAACGAGTGTAGTAAGCATTACTGAAACCAATAAAACAAAAATTCTTGTTCCAGCAGCTATTTGTACTATGACTTCTACTGTATGTTTGCTTTTAACTTATTCTAGAGGAGGATGGATTCCATTATGTATTTCCTTCGTGTTACTTGGTATTTTTGACAGAAGGTTTTTAAAATATATAGTTGTGTTTGGAGCTATTTTTGGGGGATTTGACTATGCTTCAGATGTCGGAAGACTTATGCCTCAAAAGATTGTGATAGACTCTAGTGTTGGCTATAGAATTAAACTTTGGAAAGCATCCTTTGACATAATCCAAGATAACCCTATATTAGGAATAGGAAAAGGAACTGTTTGGAACAAAATACCAGAGTATTCTAATACAATAACAGCATATGTTTCTCATGTACATAATGTTTTTTTGCAAATATTAGTTGATACAGGCGTAGTTGGAGCTACAGTGTTTGTTATATTTATCAAAGATATTTGGAATAGAATAAAATTTAATATAAAGAAAAAACAGTCTATAGGATTAATAACCAAAGTTTCACTTGGTTTTTATGTTACACTTATAGTTAATGGTTTCTTTGATGCAGTATGTTTACAATCTCAAATATCAATATTTGTATGGTTTCTAATAGGGATTAATTTTATAGATGAAAAAGCAAATGATTTAGAACTAATGCAGGAAGAATACTAATGATACTAAGAAAGGTGATATAATGAACGAATCGGTAAGAAGATTAAAAAGACTTGTTAGTGAACTTGAGTCATATGCGTACTGTGAGAATTCTAAAAAAGTGATTCAGTTGTCTGATGAAATAGTTACTATCGCAGCATCAATAAAAAAAGAATTTAATAGTAAAAAATCTAAAACAAGTTTCTATGATAATGAATATTCAGAACTAGAAAAAATAAGCTCACTTCCATTTATTTTTAAACCAGTTACAGTTAGAAATTATTATGAGGGGAATTACCTTGAAAAATTTAGTGAACAACGAACAGATGAATTAAAAAGAACTGGTATTCTTGATTTACATGATAAATTTTGGACATCAAATAATGTTGAAAGAGGTAATATTTTTGGATCAATTCCAATTGAATTAATTCCTAAAGATGCAGTTTCAAAATTATTAGGTATGGGCTGGGAACATGCAGATGTTACAATATATGAGGTAGTCAAACAAATGAAATTAACTCAGCTTATTAATTTATGTGATAAAAACTTCAAACATTACATAATTGCAACCGAGATGAGAAATAACAGTAGGCTTGTATTACACTTTGATCTTACAGATAAATGATAATGGAAAAGAGATATAAATTGGCTTATATCTCTTTTCACAGATATTATAAAAATTTGTCTTTGACATTTGACCAGAAGCTTTGAGTATCTATAGTTAATTTTCTTAAAGTCATATCAGAGAACTTAAAGGTGACTTCAACAATGTTATCATATTTAAATTGATTGCCATCTACAACCATTAAAATTGAGTTTTCATCTCTGTATTCTGGATTAACCTTTATGGTCATGCTATCTGGTATGATGGCACTATTAGTTAAAGATCTATATGCCTTAGAGTTTATAGGAGCTAAAGGTGTTAGTTGAAGTATCTTTAGTGATGGGTAAACGATGCTTCCTCCAGAAGAAAAGTTATAAGCAGTACTTCCTATTGGAGAAGATACAATTAATCCGTCACCACTAAATCTTTCAAGGTAATTATCATTTATAGAAACGTTTAGATGTATAACTTTTGATTCGATGCCTTTTATGACAATTTCATTAACTCCAACTAATTCTATGCAGCTAGTACGTGTACATACTAAAGCTTCAACTAAATATATTTCTTCTATCATGTATTTATTTTGGTGAAAGCTTTCAACAAAATGATCTAGTCTATCAGGCAGTATTTCTTGAAAAAAACCAAGATGACCGGTGTTTACGCCTATAAATGGGATATATGGGAAATTATAGTTATGTATAGCTCTTAGAAATGCACCATCACCACCAATACAAATGTTTAGTATAGCATTATAATCATATACCTCAGAAATGATGTACCCTTTTTGACGGAGTTTGTTTTCTAAAATTTCGGTAGTTTTTCTTGAACGAACATCATCATTATGTATTATATTTATAATGTTCTTTTCTTGTGTAGTATAGCTCAAAAAAGTCCCCTCCATAAAAAATGTATGCTAAACAAAAATAGATAATAGAAATAATTATTATGTTTATATTATACACTAAATAAACCTATAATAAAATGGAGGCAATGATATGAAAAATATTATAGAGAATGAAAGCGTATTACTATTTAAAGTAAATTCTTCTAACCATACTATAGAAGAGATATTAACTCAGACCTATGATATATCTGGAAGACTTCTTAGAAAACTTCAGAGAAGTAAATTAATTTTCTTAAATGGAAAAAAAGCGAAAGGTAATTCAATTACTAAAGATGGTGATGTTATATCTATTATTATGGAGGATGAAGAAGAAAACAATACTCCACAGAATATACCGATAGATATTATATATGAGGACTATGACCTGATCATCTTAAATAAGCAACCAAACATAGTTGTACATCCTACTAAAAGCCACTCAGAAGGAACTATAGCTAATGGTGTAGCCTTTTATTTCAAGCAAAAAAATATTAATAAAAAGGTGAGATTTGTTAACAGGTTAGATATGGATACATCCGGCGTTCTTGTTATAGCTAAGAACTCTTTTGCTCATCAGCAAATGTCTATACAGTTTGAAAATAATAATATAGAGAAAAAATATTATGCTGTTGTAGAGGGAGTAGTAAAAGATGATGAAGGAATTATTGAAGAGGCAATAGGTAAATTAGATAGTGAACCCATGCTGCGATCTGTTACTAAAGATGGTAAAGGGGCATTAACAAAATATTTAGTATTAGATAGATATGATGATGCCACTTTACTGGAAGTTCAGATTGAAACTGGAAGAACTCATCAAATAAGGGTACATTTAAAGCATATTGGACATCCGATTATAGGAGATTCACTTTATAATAATCCAAGTCATATGATAAACAGGCAAGCGTTGCATTCATATTCATTGAAGTTTAACCAACCAAGAACAGGAAGAAGAATAGAAGTGAAGGCAGAGCCATCAGAAGATATAAAACTCTTGATAAGTAGACTAAAATATAACGTGGAAGATTAAGTAATCTTCCACGTTAATTATGCTATATTTAGCATCCACCATATCCACCGTAGCATCCACAGAATAGAACAACTAAAAGTAAGAAGAAAAACAACAACGAAGAATCAATTCCGCCATAGCATCCTAAATTATTTGACATAAGATAACCTCCTTAAAATGTTTGTTACCAATATTTTGGTTACTACAGTATATTAATGAATTACCACTTTGGTTACACTTTAGGCTACAATGAAAAATAACTAGTAATTAAGGACTTTATATTTATTTTCTCTCCTCAATATACCACGTGAATAAGCTGTAACGTATGTTCCGTTCCTTTCATAGTATTTTTTTAAATTATAAATTCCGCGATTATACTCTGATAGTATTTTATGATAGTCATCTCCATATGCTTTTTTTAGGACATGAAGGTAAATAGCTCCTAGCCCTATATTATATTCGGGTTCAAAAATATTATTTGAACTATATTCTAAATCCAAAATATGCCCATAATTTTTAGTAAGCCATTTCTCTGTGCCAGGAATAATCTGACAATAGCCCCTGTCATTATGTTCTCCAACTTCATATTTGTTAAAATTACTTTCTTGCTCAATTAAAGCTATAAGTAGAGAAGGCTTTAAATCAAGCTTTTTTGAGTATCCTACTATAATGCCAGATGTATATAAATCTAGAGGTGTAGAGTTTGATATTGCAATTGTTGTTTCAAATTCTTTTTTATTATTTAGATCAATAAACTCTCTAAGTTTATTAAGTGATGCTATTTTTTGAGGCATTGCTGGATCATTCAAGAAGAAATCAATTTGCTTGAGATGTTGCAAAGTCTCGTTTATAGAATTATAGTTTTTTTCTATTAATTCTAAATTATTATCTTCTAGTTTTGATAAATGATTGTTTATTTTCTGAATATCTATTATCATGTACACAGTCATGAATAAAGTAAGGGTAAGAAATACTAAAATAAGAATCATAGAAATTTTAACTCTTGTTTCAAAGCTCATTATAAATCACCCTTTATATAAAATATGCTGTATATAATATTATGGACTTTGCTTATAGGGGGCGGGGGAGATTAATAAGCAAAGTCCAATAATATAGCTACTCATTATATTATCTGCCAAAAAAAAGAATATTAAACATATTTTGCAATAAACAAAAATAAAATTTATGAAAAATAATATAAAAATTGGGAAAAATACAACTGAGGTGATTAAATGCTAAATAGTATAAGAGAAATAAGGGTACGCAATAAGAAAGACTTATATAATCTTATGTTAGAAGTGCCAGAAAAAGAGTTTTTTCAAGTATACGACGATGCAAATAAAGAATCCGCACAGGATCTTATTAAACAATATTTAGTATATCGTCAAGACGATGCTAGACCAGAAAATATAGAGATAGAGTACGATAGAAACAAGCATATTGTAAGTTTATCTAGTGAGTTACATTACTTAGGAAATGACCATACAGATTATTCATAATAAAAAACACAAAGTTAAATAATTAATATACAAATATAAAAACAGATACAGCTTATCTAAATCAAAAAAGCTTTATCTGTTTTTATATACCTTTTTTTCATCTTTACTAATGAACTCTACTCCTATGTACAACAAAACTCCTAATACTATCACTAAACCATCCATAATATCACTCCTAGATTCCTTATATTTCTATATTATCACAGTATAAGGAATTATATGACATTGTAATAATATTTTAATATAACTGTAATCTATGTAATAAAAAAAGAAGCTTCATGAGCTTCTAATTGTTGAAAAGGTGATATTATTTTTCCGACTTTTCTTTATCTGGAGTATTTAATACATTAATCATTTCAAACATTTTCATCATTTCTTTTGCTTTATCCATACTTTTATCTGCGTCTTCTCCTAACATAGGCTTAATTGCATCAAGCATATTTTCTAATTGCATGTTTCTGTTAATTTCATTATTTTGGTCAGATTGATTACTTTGTTTCTCTGACTTGTTTGATGATGAACTTGTTGAAGTTAATGTAGACATCATATTAATAATAGTCTTATACTTATCAAAATTCAGTGCAATATCTAAAATAGGTCTAATATTTTTTATTTTATCCTCAGGCATCTCTTCTTGTATGATTGTTAAAATATGACTGATTCTTTCTTTGTTTGAAAGATTATCTACAGTAGCAATAGGTTTTTGCACCTTGTTTGCTGATACAACATCCATCAGACCTATAACTTTGTTTACACGGTCTAATGAGACAATTACTGTATTAATTGTTCCAACAGATGTTTCAGGTAAGTACGGTCCAATTTTTTTAAGTATTTCAATTTTACCTCCAAGATTTTCAAAGTCAAGTAAACTAGGCAGTTTATAGAGAATATCGCTAAATGCATTGTCGGTAACTGATGATTTTTTTACTGTGTTAGATAATATAAAAAATAGTGGGATAAATAGTATATATTTACTATTAAATAGATTATTTGATCTAGCTGGAACTATAGGATTTTCTGGAGCTGGTACTAATTCATTCACTTTTACGCCTCCTTAGCAAAAAATTACAATAAAAAGCTCTGTACAATATAGTATGTAAGTGCTTATTTTTTTGTTACACATTTTGAAAATAAAATGTTTGTAAAAGTATGAATACTGGATATAAATAATATATAGTAAAAAGACAAGGAGTGAATTACATGGGGTTTTATGAAGAGTTAAGTAAATATTATGACATAGTTTTTCCCGTTACTAATGACAAGGTTAGTTTTGTACACAATAAATCAATTAATAAATCTAGAATTCTAGATGTAGCTTGTGGAACTGGAGGATATTCTATCGCTTTATCTAAGTTAGGCCATACAGTGCATGGAATCGACCTAGACAAAGAAATGATAGAGTCTGCAATTAGAAAGGCTAGAAATGAGGGACTAGATATTTATTTTAGACATGGTGATATGAAAGATATATTTAATATATTTAAAGAAAATAAGTACGATACTATTTTTTGTATAGGGAACTCTTTAGTCCACTTGAATAGTGAATTGGAAATAGAGCAATTCATTCATGATACTTATAAAATGCTTAATGATAATGGAAAAGCCATTATTCAAATAGTCAACTATGATAGGATATTAGATTTTGGTGTAGACTATTTACCAACTATAATACGTGATGAAGAAAGACTTAAATTTATTAGAAGATATGAGTATAATAATGACAGTAATAAAATATACTTCAACACAGAACTGTCTATAGAAAAAGATAATAATGTAGAAAAATATGTGAACTCAGTTCTACTCTTACCATTGAGAAGTAATGTGTTAGCTAAGATGCTTATGGACGCTGGATTTAAAGAAGTAGATATGTATGGAAGCTTTAATGAAGATAAGCACATTATTCAATCCTTTGCTACTATAGCAGTAGCTTCAAAATAGATTATCTTAATATATGGACCTTCTATTACTATATTGATGTAATATATCCATGTAAAAGTTCATAGATATATATAGATAGTAAAAGGAGGTAATGTATATGGAAAATGATAATAATAAAAAAATTGAAAAAGCTATAGAAGACCTTAAGGGCAAAATTGAACCAACAGAGGAGCAGCTTGATAAGATTAAAAATATAGCTGAAAAGTATTCAAATAAGTCTGATGAAGAAATATTTTTTGAAATTATAAAGCTTAACAAACAAATGGCTGGAAGTATGGGAGAAGATGAATATAAAGATAAAATAGCTAAACTGGAGAAAATACGTCCTTTGTTGAATGAGGAACAAAGCAAGAAATTAGACATGATATTAATGTTAATGAGGAATGGACAGTAATGTAAACCTCATAAGATAACTAGACACACTTTAGAGTGTGTCTTTTGCTTTACCTATTATTGTAAACTATAGAAAATTGGTATATTAGACAATGATGATACTGTGTGTTATAATATCATATATATTATGTAAACCTAGAAAGGGGACGATTATGAAGCTTTCAAGGAACAAAAAGATATTGAGTGTAGCTATTTGCTTAATAATAGTCTTATCTTTATCCCTATTTGTTTTTCTGCAGGATAATAGAGACTACAAAGAAGTTTCATATATAAAATTTATTAGCAACATTGACAAAGGGAATATAAAGTCCGTAAATTTAAGTAGTGATGCCAAAATTACCGGTGAACTGAAGGATGGTACCTATTTTAAAACTGATAATCCTAGATCTGAAAATTTTAAGGAGAAGCTTCTTGAATCTGGGGTAGAGGTACAAGAGACTGAAGGAAGCAGTACTGCAAAGGATGTAGGAATGCTAATATTTGTACTTTTAGCATTCAGCGGAATGGCATATTTTTTTAATAGAAATTCAAGTAAACAGGCACAAAAGGAAATGACACAAATGTCTGATATAGATAATGATAATGAAGATTCAGCAAAAATTACATTTAATGATGTAGCAGGTAATGAGGAAGTAAAAGAGAGTCTCAAAGAATTAGTTGACTTTATTCAAAATCCAGAAAAATATGAAAAGTATGGCGCAAGAATGCCAAGAGGTGTATTACTTTATGGACCGCCAGGTACTGGAAAAACTTTATTGGCTAAAGCGTTAGCTGGAGAAGCAGGTGTTTCTTTTTTTGCAGTAACAGGTTCAGATTTCATACAGGTTTATGCTGGTATTGGTGCAAGTAGAATAAGAAGTTTGTTTAAAAAGGCTAGACAAGCAGGGAAATGTGTTATTTTCATAGATGAGATTGATGCTTTAGGTAAGAAAAGAAGAGGTGGAGCATCAAGTGGGGGTTCAGATGAAAGTGATAGAACGTTGAATGCTTTATTAACTGAAATGTCAGGTTTTAAAGGTAATGAGGGAATTATTGTAATTGCAGCAACAAATAGAATAGACACCCTAGATGAAGCATTATTAAGACCAGGAAGATTTGATAGACAGATAGAGGTCGGTCTTCCAGACATTAATGCAAGATATAAAATTCTTAGACTTCATAGTTTAAACAAACCAGTTAGTGATAATGTCGATCTGAAAAAAGTTGCTTACCAAACAGTATATTTTAGTGGTGCAAAACTTGAAAGCCTTATGAATGAATCGGCTATGTTAGCAGCGAAAAATAATGATACGCAAATACAAATGAATCATATTGATAAAGCATTCTATACAGTTATTGCAGGTGAAGAAAAAAAAGATAGAAGCAGTATTTCTCATGAAGAGAAAGAAATTACCGCATATCATGAAGCTGGACACGCACTAGTAACAAAGCTTGTTTCTCCAAAGAACAGAGTTACTAAAATCAGTATAATACCAAGTACAAAAGGTGCTGGTGGATTTAGCATGAATATACCTCCGGATAAGATGTATCAAACAAAAGAGGATATAAGAAATCATATCATAATAGCATTAGGAGGAAGAGCGGCTGAAGAGATTATATTCGGAAAAGAAATGATCACTACAGGAGCGTCTAATGATTTGCAGAAAGCTACAGATATGTCTTTAGCTATGATTGCAAGATTTGGTATGGATGAAGAAGCGGGATTATTGAACTATGAGACTTTATTAGGACATAGCTTAGGCTCAAATGCTTATATCCTAGAAAGAACTAAAAGTGTAATTAATAGTCTATATGAACATACGTTGAATATACTAAAATCAAACAAAGAAGTATTGGAGCTAATTGTAGCTACACTTTTATTAAAAGAAACCATTGATGAAGATGAATTGAACAGTATTTTAGATAAAAAAGTAGCCTAGATAATAATTGTAAATATTTTTATGAATTAAGGGGATAGTATAGATACTATTCCCTTAACAAAAAAAATGGCTATTTGTCAACACTTGTATATATGTGAAATACTTATTATAGTTTACATAAATAATAATAACATAAAATATTTTTCTATAATTCTAGTTATTAAGTTTTTAATTTTATTAGAATTGTAGTATAATAATTACATAATAGTTTTCCTAAGATGTACGATAGCTTTTGATAATTCAACCAACATAGAAGATACGGGAGTTTGGGTCCCCTTTCCGATGATAAGCCTTTATAATATGGAAATCAGGAGTTCGAGGCAGAACACCCACCTGCATGAGTAGCGGGTATGAATTAGATGGGCGACCGGCATCATGGGAATATAAAATCCTTAAGCGATTAGCTTAAGGATTTTATATTTTTGTCAATTTGTTACAATGTTTAGATTCTTTATTTATTAAAGTTAATATAATTTTAACAGATTTTTAATACTAAGTGTTATCTAATTATTATATGATAAATGAAGAATAAAGTTAAGGGAATGGTGTTATGGAGAACCTACATTTCGATCATCTATATACAGAGTTAAGTAATATTTTAAAAAGTAAAAGTGTTAACACACTTTTTCAACCAATTGTTTCTCTAAAGAATGGAGAAGTATTAGGGTATGAAGCATTAAGTAGAGGGCCTAAGAATTCATTTTTTTATAATCCGCTTGAATTGTTTAATACAGCAAAACAATATAACTTGTTATGGGACTTAGAATGTGTATGTAGACAGAAAGCTTTAGAGAATGCTTCTAATAATCTTAACGATAAAAAGCTGTTTATAAACATTGATCCTGATATAATACAAGACAAAAACTTTAAGCAGGGATTTACTAAAGAACTACTAAAGAAATATAATATTAATCCAAATGATGTGATCTTTGAAATTACTGAAAATACATCTATCAAAGATTTGAAAAGCTTAAGAAATATACTGGATAATTATACTGAGCAAGGATATAATATTGCTCTTGATGATACAGGTTCTGGGTATTCAGGTTTATTGATTCTCGCAGAAACTCGTCCAAATTATATTAAGATGGATATGGAATTAATTAGAGATATTGATAAAAATAAATTTAAAAAAGATTTACTTGCTACTTTTCGTGAATTTGCTCAAAATACTAGAGTACATATTATAGCAGAAGGAATAGAAACCGAAGATGAATTAAAGACACTCATAGGGTTAGGTATTGAGTATGGTCAAGGATATTTACTTCAGAGACCAAACGAAAAAATAAAAGATATCGACAGAGATATAGTTGAGATGATAAAGAGCTTAAATTCTAAAAATGAACTTTTAGAAGTTGGTGGAACAGAAGATTTCTGTATAGGATTTTTAGCTAGAAAAGATAGTTATATTGAGTTAAATACTACAGTAGAAGAGGTTAATGATATATTTTCATATAATTATAGGTTACAAGGTATACCAGTAGTATCTGAACGAAGACCTGTTGGATTAGTAATGAGAAATAAATTTTATTATCAAATCCTAAAAAAAAGCTATGTAGAAATAAACAATAAATCAATCGAAACTATAATGACAAAACTTCCGTTAATAATTGATTATGATGCACCAGTTAAAAAGGTTGCTAATTTAGCAATGTCTAGAAGAGAAGAATGCACATATGACTATGTTATAGTAGTTAAGGATAATGAATATTTTGGGATAGTTACAATATTAGATATATTGGATTTACTTTCAAGATAAAGAATACAGCTAAAAAATAGCTGTATTCTTTATCTTTTAAAACTATATAAAATTTTTATAAAATGTTGTGGTAGACCTTTAGTTATGATTAAGGCTAAAAAATATGTTACTCCTCCACTAATTAGACATATAAAAAAGCTTATATAGCTTTTCGTATTAATATTAGTTAGATATTTATAAGCTGTCAGTATTGTAAAGATGGATAATATTGATGCAAAAATAGGTTTAAATATATAATCAAAGATTTTTATTTTTATTTGGATTGTATGATTAAGGGTCATATAATTGAGCAAACAGATAGTAAATGTTGAAAGTATGAATCCTAAAAAGAATCCATTTATTCCGAATGCTGGATTACCTACAAGAAAGTATGTAGTAAAAAGTTGTATTGACATACCAATTAAATAATTAACAGTTGCACTAATCTGCTTACCCATGCCGTGCAGTATCCCGGATAGTGTATGTTGTAGTGAAATGAATATTGTACTATAGCCTAGTATACCGATATATTCACCAACAGCTTTATCGCCATAGAAAAACATTGCCAGTGGATTAGAGAAAAATACATAAAGTAAGGTTAAGGGTATTGATATGAGTAGTGTAATTCTCATAGATAATGCTATATTAGTTTTAATCAAACTATAATTTTTTAATTCCATTTCTTCTGATAAGTTTGGAATAATATTTATTACTAGTGCGGATGTAACTATAAATGGTAGAAAAATAATCGGCATAGACATTCCTACTACTCTTCCAAAGATAGATATGGCTTCTTTATTTGAGTATCCAGCAATCATTAGTCTCTGAGGTATAAGCACTGCATTAGCAAGCTGCATCAATACACTTATAACTCTGGAAATAGTGATTGGAACAGCTATATAACTAATTTTTGAGATAATTGTACGATATTTTACCTGTCTTTTTGCGTTTGAGTGTGTAGAGCGTGATAATAGTCTATAATGAAATACTAACCAAGCTAAACCAAAGAGTTCCCCGACACTAATTCCTACAACAGCTATTATAGAACCTAGTTTAGGGTTTACAGGATATAAATAATATATAATACCTAGAACAAATATAATCCTCGTCAGTTGCTCTATGATTTGTGCTATTCCAGCAGGACTTATCCTTTTTAGACCATAGAAATATCCTCGCATTACAGAAGATAATGAAATTATTAGTACAGCTGGTGCAGTTAATAACACAGAAAAATATATATCATTGTTTTTCAATATGATGGCACATATATTTTTACCAAGAAATATTATTAATAGACTAAAGAAAACAGCTATGATAAAGGTAAATAAAAACGCTACCTTAAAAACCTTTTTTGCACCGTAGCTGTTTCCTATTGAGTTCTGCTTTGCAACAAGCTTTGACACAGCTATAGGTATGCCAGCTGTAGTAAATGTTATGAAAAACATTAGAACTGGAAATACCATTTGGAATAGACCGATTCCCTCTGGACCGATAAGCTTAGACAATATGATTTTATAGCTGAATCCAATAATACGTACAATAAAGTTTACTGTAGCCAATATTATCGCACCATATATAAACCCTGATTTGTTCAATATATCACCCCGCTATTACTATATTATGCAAGAATAGATGTAAAAAGAATGCAAAGCTATAAAACTTAACTTCTATAAACAGTAGTTTTAAAAAGCATAAGTATTTTTTTGATAATATATAACATAATATTCTTGTTGTTTATAGTGATAATACATGGTATACTAAGCTAGAAAATTAAATAAGACAGTTCGTAACCATCCTGTCTATAAACAAAACTAGGATTGAATGTTAAGTATTTGATGTTCTGTTTGTGTTTTTTGGGGGTGTAATACCTCTTTTTTATTTAAAAAATTTACTCAAGCGCAAAAAGATGACTAATATAAATACTTGATTATGATAGTTTAGGGGCAGAATATGCCCTTTTTTTATTGGTTCAATTCGAAGAATTGACATCTTGTTAAAAGGAGGTAATGAAATGCGTGCAAAAAGAAGCGGTGAAAGAAATTTTGATAAGAGTTCAAGTATGTCTAATGTTAGGAAGATTACAACTTCAGGAATTGTTATAGCTTTGTACGTTGCGGTTATGTTTTTTACTCAAGGATTTGCCTTTGGGCAATATCAAATTAGGATTGCTACTTCAATCTATGCATTAACTGCTATTCATCCATTTTTAATTGTGCCAATGGGATTAAGTAATCTACTAAGTAACATACTTATGGGTGGATTGGGGATTTTTGATATTATTGGCGGTTTTATTGTAGGGATTTTGACATCTACTATCGTATATCTAATTAAAAGGTATAATCTAAATGATTGGCTTATTACACTGCCAATTATATTAATCCCAGGGCTAATTGTACCAATCTGGTTGTCTTACCTAATCAATGTGCCTTATAGAATATTAGCGACTAGTATTATTATCGGTCAGATACTTCCAGGAATTTTTGGGGTTATTTTAGTAAAGAACTTAAGAAATAAAGGAATATAAATTTTGATGCTTAAACTGTCAAAACATTTTTTTAGAAAAAATATAATTATTATATTAAATGGAGGAGTAATAATGAACGGAAGAAACGAAAAAGAATTAGAAGGAGTTACTTTGCTAGGAAATCAAGGTATTAAATATAATTATGATTATAACCCAGAGGTATTAGAGTACTTTATTAATAAGCATCCGGAGAACGATTATTTTGTAAAATTTAATTGCCCTGAATTTACTAGCCTTTGTCCTAAAACAGGGCAACCCGATTTTGCAACTATTTATATATCTTATGTGCCAAACAATTTTCTGATTGAAAGCAAATCGTTAAAGCTTTATTTACTAAGTTTTAGAAATCATGGGGATTTTCATGAAGATTGTATGAATATTATTATGAAAGATCTCATCAAGTTAATTAGTCCTAAATATATAGAAGTAAGGGGTAAGTTTACTCCTAGAGGAGGTATTTCTATCGACCCTTATTGTAACTATGGAAAACCTAATACTAAGTGGGAGGAAGTGGCTATAAAACGACTATGTTATCATGATATGTATCCAGAAAAAATAGATAACAGATAGTAAAATACTTTTGTTGGTTATTGATTCTATTACATTTATAATTTTTTCACAATAAGCTCAAGTTTTGTAGGCTTTAGCTAAACGTTTAATAGTAGTATTTGTATTATTACAAATGAAGTTTTGTGTAGTATAATTAGAGTTAAAGAAGTTTACGGGGGTGTTTCAAATAAAAAAGATTGAAAAACTAATCATAAACGGGAATTTTATTACTATGAATGAGGATAATCCTAAAGTGAGTTATTTAGGGATTACAGGTGGAAAAATAGTAAAGGCAGGAGATCAAGAAAAGTTGCCTGAATTGATAAGAAATTGTGACCGTGTAGTAGACCTTGAAGGAAGAACTGTTCTTCCTGGACTTACTGATGCTCATATGCATTTGATTTCTTATAGCAATAAGAAATCAAATCAGGTTGATTTGAATGAAGTAAATAGTATGGATGAGCTTATTAATACTGTAAAGGAATTCATTAATAAAAAGAATATAAAGCCTGGGGAATGGGTGATAGGCTCGGGATGGAATCATGAGAGATATGCCGATAGTGAGCTTCCAACAAGAGCACATCTTGACAAGGCATCTACGATTAATCCTATCATGCTTTTTAGAACATGTTATCATATTGTTGCGGTCAACTCAAAAGCACTTGAGGTAGCTAAAATAGACGAGAATACTACATATTCAGATGATGGGAAAATAGATAAGGATATACATGGAGTACCAACTGGAATAATAAGAGAAAATGCTATAGAGCTTATTGACGATGCCATTCCTATGTTTGAAGATAAAGAAACAATAAAAAAGTTGATAGTAAGTGGATGTAATGACTTAGCTGAATATGGAATAACAACAGTTCATACAGATGATTTTTCTTATATTAGTAATAAGAAAGTACTATTAGAAGCGTATAAAGAACTGGAATATGAAAACAAGCTTCCTATTAGGGTTGTATTACAGCTAAGGGTTCATAGCAAACAGGATTTATACGAATATATCGATATGGGAATTAAATCTTATGAGGGTAGTGATATGTTAAAATATGGTCCTGTTAAACTTATAGCTGATGGCTCCTTAGGCTCGGGAACAGCTGCATTAAACGAACCTTACTCAGATGAACAAAACAATAGAGGCATCTTTACATTTGATGAGAATGTTTTTGAAGAGATAATTTTTGAGGCTTTCAAATCTGACTTCGACATAGCAATACATGCTATAGGTGATAGGACAATGGAAATTGCATTAACAGCATTTGAAAAGCATAAAGACCTATATAAGAGTAAAGATTTTAGACCATCAATAATTCATTGTCAGATTGCAAATAAGGATATTATCCATAGGTTTAGCACGAATGATATAATTGCCAATATTCAGCCAATTTTTATTAATTATGACTGGTCAATTGCTGAGAAGAGAGTTGGTAAAAAACGACTTGAATATAGTTATTGTTGGAACAAATTCACAAAAAATGGCATAACATGTGTTGCAAGCTCAGATGCTCCGATAGACACTTTTAATCCTATGTATGGAATATACTGTGCTGTTACTAGAAAAGATTTAAAAGGAATGCCTGATAAAGGCTGGCTAGAGCATGAAAAACTTAATGTGTATGAAGCTATTAAGTTATATACAATAAATTCTTCAGTTTTATCAAAAGATGAAGAAGAAAAGGGATGCTTAAAAGAGGGAATGTACGCAGATTTTATAGTTTTATCAGATAACATCGAAAAAATTACTGAAGATAGTATTAGAGACATTAAAGTAATTGAAACATACATAAATGGGGAGAAACTAGGAAAGACTCTTAATAATATATAGAGCTTATGACGAGAGAAGGTATAGGTATGGAGTTAGTATGCCCATTATGTAATGGAATAGTAGACTTTAATATTAAGTGCCCTATATGCGATAATTCCATGATAAATGAGGGGCCTGTAGTTGATTATTTAGACGAATACAGTCCATATTTAGCTAGTGATATTACACAGCTAGTAGATGGAGCACCATATGATAAGTGCGTTCATCTTTTTCAATGTAAACATTGTAATTATGATAATAGAATTCAAATAGATAGAGTAAGAATGTAGTATTCTTACTCTATCTTTATGAAGTGCTTTTTTCTATTTTTATAATTAGTTATATATTTAAATCCTAGTTCTCTTAACAGATTTATTACATCATTATATGCAAAGCAGATATCCTCTGGTTTGTGTGCATCGGAACCAATAGAAAGTATTTCTCCACCCAAATCTTTATAAAGCTTTAATATTTCAACAGTTGGATGAAAGGAGTTTACTCCGTATCTAATACCTGAAGTGTTTATCTCGATCCCTTTTTCTTTAGCTATTAATTTTTCTAAAACCTTTGTAAGTAAAGGTTTATATTCTCCTAATTCCAATCCTTTATCCATATATTTAACATATCTATCTATCAAATTCAAATGTCCTATAACATCAAAATCATTGAAAGAGCTCAAACATGAGTACAGGTCGCCATAATAGTCTTTATAAGCATCTTGTGGAGCTTTATTGATGTAAAATTCTCCTTCGTGAAGTTCTTTTCCTTTTGCTGTATGAATAGACATTATTATAAAGTCAAACAAATCAAGGCATATTAAGCGGTTTATGGTTTTGCTTAAGTGAGGCTGCATACCTAGCTCGATACCACTGAGAATTTCAATCTGACCACGATACTTATGCTTTATTTTTTTGAATTCTTTAAAATAATCATTGACATCAAAAACAAAATCTATTTCACTGTTGCCATAATCAAAGTCTATGTGATCAGTAAACGACAAAACTTTTACATTT
This sequence comes from Brassicibacter mesophilus, assembly GCF_050433385.1. Taxonomy (NCBI): domain Bacteria; kingdom Bacillati; phylum Bacillota; class Tissierellia; order Tissierellales; family Thermohalobacteraceae; genus Brassicibacter; species Brassicibacter mesophilus. The sequence goes on along the minus strand of NZ_JBNPXI010000001.1, from coordinate 207,182 downwards.
TTTTCTATTGCACCAAGAACCATTTCCTCCATAGAATATTTACAGTCACCTGAAAAATTACTATGGACGTGATAGTCATACATTAAATCCACTCCTAAATATATTTTAGATATTTTAGAAAACCACTACCAACTTATTCTACTAAAATAAGCTTAACAAGTAAAGAAGCTTAAGAAATAGTTTTAGCATATTTCTTAAGCTTAGTATATTTTAAACGTTATAAGCTTACTTTATCTTGAAAATCCTCCTTGTATTGCAACCTGTATAAGTCGTAATACATTCCACCTTTGTTTAATAATTCTTGATGAGAGCCAATCTCTTTTACTTTTCCTTTATGCAGAACTATTATTTTATCAGAATGTTGTATTGTTGAAAGTCTATGAGCCACAGCAATAGTAGTTCTTCCTTTGATGAGTTTCAGTAGTGCGTCTTGTATAAGTGATTCTGTTTCTGTGTCTATATTAGAAGTGGCTTCATCCAAGACTAATATATCAGGGTTAAAAGCTAAGGCTCTGGCAAATGCCAGTAGTTGCCTTTGTCCAGATGACAAAGTGGAACCTCTTTCCATTACTGGTTCATCATATTTATTAGGAAGCTTATCAATAAAGCTATGCGCATTTACATATTCTGATACTTTTATTATTTCCTCATCGGTTATATTTTCACTATTTAGCCTTATATTATTTTTTATACTACCTGTAAATAGAAATACATCTTGAAGAACTATACCTATATGCTTTCTAAGCTCATATTTATCTATATCCTTTATATTTTTATCATCTATGAGTATTTCACCCTTTTGAATATCGTAAAATCTATTAATCAGGCTGATAATTGAAGTTTTTCCAGCACCTGTTGCTCCAACAAAAGCAACTGCTTCGCCAGGGTTAATTGTGAAGCTTACATCACGTAAAACCCAATTTTCTTTTTCATAAGCAAACCATACATTTTTAAACTCGATCTTTCCTTTTGATTTCTTGAATTGAACTGGAGTTTGACTATTTTTTATATCTTCATCCTTATCAAGAATCATGAAAATTCTTTCAGATGATGCCATTGCTGCCTGGAGAATGTTATATTTTTCAGTTAAGCTTAGGATAGGCTCAAAAAACATTTGTAAGTAGTTTATGAATGCATATAGCACACCAAACTCAATTGCTCCAGATATTACATCACCACCGCCAATCCAAACAATCATAGCAATACCTAATGAACGGATAATTTCTATTCCAGGTCTAAATATTGCATACACGAATATCTCTTGTTTAGTTGCGTCTAGATAGTCATTATTAATATGATCAAATTCTTTGAATTTCTTGTTTTCTTTTTTAAATATATGGACAGTCTTCATTCCTGTAATATTTTCATTTAGTGTTGAGTTGATCCGTGCAAGCCTAACTCTTACAAGCCTATATACCTTTCTAATTTTAGCTCTGAATATCATAGAAGCAACTAGTATTAGCGGAACTACAGATAAAGAAAAGAGAGCGAGTCTGTAGTTCATTTTAAGCATTGTTATGACTATTCCTATCAATAAAAAAATATCCTTAAACAGATTCACTAAAACGTTAGTATACATTTCATTTAATGCTTCTGTGTCATTTGTAACTCTTGTAACAAGTCTTCCTAATGGGTTTTTGTCAAAATACGAAAGTGACATTTTTTGAAGATGAGAGAAAATTTCTTGTCTAATATTGAAAATAATTTTTTGACTAGTATAGTTCAGAATATAAACTTGTATATAGTTAAATACAAAACTTATTGTTATAACTCCAAGAAATAAAAGTCCTACTCTTGAAAGTCCATCTATGTCACCAGCTTTTATGTAGTTATCTATAGCAATTTTTAAAATATATGGTCTTGCTATGTCACTTACAGTTACTATTATAAGAAGTAAAAAGCATATTAAAATGTATATCCAATAAGGCTTTGCGTATGATAATAATCTTTTCATGAGCTTGGAGTCATACGCTTTGCCAAGGTTTTCTTCTTCGTGAATATTTGCCATTTAGATACCTCCTTTATTGGTTATTCAATTTTTCCTCTAAGAGCTGTTTTTCATATATATCATTATATATTCCTTTAATTTCTATCAATTCCTCGTGAGTACCTCTTTCTACGATATTTCCATCATCTAAAACAATTATTTCGTCAGCATTTTTAATAGTAGATATTCTATGAGCAATTAATATTGTTGTACAAGTATTCATTATATCTTTAAGGCTATTAAGAATTTTTTCCTCAGTTTGAGTATCAACTGCAGATAAACTGTCATCGAGTATAAGTATACTTGGCTTTTTTATTATAGAGCGAGCTATAGCTGTTCTCTGTTTTTGCCCGCCAGATAGTGTAACTCCTCTTTCTCCGAGCATAGTATCAAATTTATCAGGAAATTCCATAACGTTATCATAAAGCTCAGCTGCTTTTGCAGCATTTATTATTTCTTCATCAGATATGGTATCTTCAAATGCAAAAGCTATATTTTCTTTTATAGTATTTGAAAATAAAAAGCTGTCTTGAGATACATATCCGATGTTTTCTCTAAGAATCTTAAGTGGAATTTTGTTAATATCTATACCGTCTACAAGAATTTTTTCTTCAGACGTATTAAATAGTCTAAGTAATAGATTTACTAAAGTTGTTTTTCCACTTCCTGTTCTTCCTATAATGGCTAAAGTACGACCTTTTTCTATATTTACATCAATGTTACGAATTGCATAATTTTCGCTACCAGGATACTTAAAGGATAGGTTTTTAAATTCTACTTTTCCATCTATATGGGAAACATTCAAAGTATTATTATCATATATATCTGGCTTTTCATTGAAAATATCATTTAGCCTTTCCATAGATGCCGCTCCTCTTTGCAATACATTTATTACCTGTCCTATAGCAATCATTGGCCAAACCATTAATCCTAAATAACTATTAAACGCAATAAAGTCTCCCAGTGATATTTCTCTTTTGATTACAAGCATCCCTCCATACCATATTACTACTAGAAAACTAAGAGAAGAAATAAACTGAATTAGAGGATGAAATATTCCCCATACTTTAATTAACCGAATATTCATCTTAAAATTATGCTGGTTAGATTTAGTGAACTTTTCTATTTCTTTTTCTTCTTGAACGAAGGATTTTACTACTCTAATGCCAGCAAAATTTTCTTGAACCTTATCTGTTAAATTTGAAAAAGAATCTTGTACGTCTTTAAAACGTAAATGTATTAACTTTCCGAATTTTCCCACCATAATAGCTAGAAATGGTAGTGGGAATAAAGCAAGTATAGTGAGTCTAGCATTTGCGGTATGAAACATCATAATTACAGCTGATATGGTCATAAATACAGCATCAGTTATCATAACTACTCCTGGGCCTAAAGCCATTCTAACGGCATTTATATCATTAGTTGCATGAGCCATTAAATCTCCGGTTTTATGATTGTTAAAGTAATTTGTTGAAAGTGCTTGAAGATGTTTAAATAATTTGTTTCTCAAATAATATTCAAGAAATCTAGAGGTACCGTTTATATAAATTCGCCAGAAATATCTACCTATACCAATACCCAGTCCTGTTATTATTATGTAAGAAGAGTATTTTAATAGATCTTGACGTGTTAACAAACCAGATTCTAAAAGGTTAGTCAATTTTCGTAAAATTTGAGGGACTATCAATTGTATGATATCTACTAATATTAGCCATAACACACCTAGAATATATTTCCACTTGTGCTTGATGAAAAAGCTTTTGAGTGTTTTAAAGCTACTCATGTTATACCTCCTTAAAAAGACAGAATACTATATTTATTTCGATACTCAAAATATATTACCTGCTTTTTAAAAAAATTTTTTTATCACATAATAAATATGTAATAAACAAACAATAATCATGAATGAAAATTATTTTTAAACTTAGACTTTTGGATTATTTTGCAGGGAGGTGTTTGTATTATGGAAATGAATACGAAAGATATGGTAAAGAAAAAACTACTTGATGCGCAAGAGATGGTAAGAGACTATGAAATGTTTTCTAAGCAAACTAGTGATACTGAATTGGTAGAGACTTTCAAAATGTTTGCTGAAGAGTCTGGAATGCAGGCTAGAAGACTTCAAGCAATCCTAGATAAATACGAAGGTTTTAAATAAAGTATAAAAAATAAGACCCTAATATTGGGTCTGTTTTTTGTGTAAAAATATTATTGAAACAAAGCAGGAAACAATTAGTATGGGAAGAATATACTTTTAGAGAAGGGGGAGATGTTTGTGAATAATCCTAAAATAATTGCACATAGGGGGGCTTCAGGATACGCACCAGAAAATACTATGTCATCATTTAGAAAAGCTCTCTCAATGAATGCTGATGGTATAGAGCTTGATGTACACCTTACAAAGGATGGACATCTAGTAGTATGCCATGATGAAAGAGTTGATAGAACTACTGATGGGAAGGGCTTTATAAAAGAATTGACATTATCAGAAATCAGACAGCTAGATGCAGGCTCATGGTTTAATGAACAATTCAAAGGAGAAAGAATCCCAGTGCTTGAAGAAGTCTTTGATTTGATAAAGTGTAAAGATATTTTATTAAATATAGAGTTAAAAAGTGGTCCTATCTTTTATGATGGTATTGAAAATCAAGTTATAGATATGATTAGAAAATACAAGATGGAAGAAAGAACTATAGTGTCTTCATTTAATCATTATAGTTTAATAGAAATAAAGAAAATAAATAGAAAAATAAAAACTGGAATTTTATATATGGCTGGGGTAGTTGATCCATGGATATATGCTAAGAGAATAGAAGCAAATGCTATACATCCCTTATTCTATAATATTAATCAAAGATTTATAAAAGGCTGTAGAGAAAATGGACTAACTGTGACCCCTTTTACTGTAAATGAAGAGGAATATATGATAGCTATGATAATATCAGGAGTATCTGGTTTTATAACGAATTATCCAGATAAGGCAAAGCGAATAATTGATAGATTATAGGGCATAATTCGATTAACAGACTCTAGATTCATATATGTACTTTGCTGAACTTTTGTATTATAATAGTTACTGGTAATCGTAATTGTAGTAATATTTATAATTGATGTGTTGGTTAATCAAGTAAGGAAAGGTGACATTATGAAAAAGGTCAAAATAATATATAATCCTTCTTCAGGAAGACAGTTAATACAAAGAAGGCTAGATATAATATGCAAAATACTTATGGACAATGGTTATATAATAGGGAAATTTGCAACTAAGAAGAAAAATGATGCTATGAATGAGACCATTAAATGCTGCAATGAAGATTGGGATCTAATAATTACATGCGGCGGTGATGGTACTGTCAATGAAGTTGCTACCGGAATTGTGGTAGGAGGTAGAAAAATACCAGTTGCTATTCTAGCAGCAGGAACTGTAAATGACTTTGCTAATTTCATGTCATTACCAAGGACTTCTAGAGAATTTTGTGATATGATAATAAAAGAAAATATAATCGATGTAGATTTAGGTAAAATCAATGATAAATACTTCGTGAATGTAGCAGCGGGAGGACTTCTTACTAACGTTGCACATCAGGTTCCATCAGAAGTTAAAACTGTATTAGGCAGGGCTGCGTATTACATAGAAGGTATAAAAGAGATACCAAAGCAGATGTTTAAAGCAATCAACGTTAATTTTCAAAGTGATGAGTATACTGCACAAGATGAAATCTTTCTCTTTTTAGTATCTAATAGTTCGTCCATAGGAGGGTTTAGAAAACTTGCACCGAAGGCACAAGTAGAAGATGGGCTATTAGACTGTATAATCATTAAGAAATCTGAGATACAAGATGTGTTTTCAATATTTTTAAATATACTTAAGGGGGAGCACATTAACCATCCAAATGTTGAGTATTTCAAAACAAAAAAGATTAGGATAGATTCAAACGAAGATGTACAGATTGATGTTGATGGTGAATATGCTGGAATTCTACCATCAACATTCGAAGTTTTACCAAAAAGTTTTAGAATCTTTATAGCATAAAAAATGCACCTCAAAATATTAGACTGACGCCTAATATTTAGGGTGCGTTTCATTTTAGGCTCCTTTAGTTTCTAACTCTTTTAACTCTTTACTTTTATTTGATTTCTGACTTTTGCCATCCGTAGTATTTTGCATTTTACACTTTCCTTCAAAAATTGCATTTTCATCTACAATGAAAGTTTTAACATCTACATCTCCAAACAATGTAGCAGTACTTGCCAACCTGAGTTGCTCATTACATTTGGCATTACCTCTAATGGCTCCAGAATTGAACAAATTATCACACTTGACATTTCCAATTATTTTTCCATCAGGACCTATAACAACATTGCCTTCTACTATTAAATCACCAGTTAGTTCTCCGTCAACTCTAATTGTTCCTGTACCTTCGACTATTCCTTGAAGTTTGGTGTTTTTACCTATGAGTGTATCTATCCTATCTGTATTTATCTCCTTTTTTCCAAACATCATTATCTCTCCTTTAAATGGCTAATCATAATTGTTTATAACATTTTTAGGATTAACTGTCTTACCATAGAGACGTACCTCGAAATGAAGATGTGGGCCTGTACTGCGTCCCGTATTACCCATCTCGCTAATAAGTTGACCCTTTTCTACTTTATCTCCAACTTTGACAAGTAGCTCTCTATTATGTCCATATACCGATTGATATCCATACCCATGACTTATGACTATCATTTTGCCATATCCACTATTGTATCCTGCAAAAGTAACAACACCCTTACCAGCAGCTTTTATTTTAGTACCAGAATTGTTGGCAATATCTATTCCAGTATGGAACTCTCTACCTCTACCGAAAGGATTTTTCCTATACCCATATGGAGATGTAATCTTTCCACTTGTAGGCATAAGATTTGGCTTTGACTCTAAATATTTTAATTTTTTTTCGACATCAGTTATTAACGAATTCAAATCATCGCTGCTTTGATCCAACATTTTTGACAACTCACTCATCTGAGCCTCAAAATGATCATCATTTTCAGCAAGAGAATAATCACTTCTTGAAACTAATCCACCACCCCTAGAGGTATTAGTGATTGATTTGCTGCTGTCTTTTGAATCGGTTAATCCTACCATATTTTTCACAGTTTCTTGCAATGAAGATATGGATTTTAATTTTTCCTCAACTTCTGCAGTTTTCGTTCTTAAGCTATTTATTTCATCTTCTTGTTGAAGATTTATTTGTTCTAGCTTTTCAAGTCTAGTAGTTTTCTCACCATAGTTTTCTTTAAGTTGATTATATGATTCATATAGGTTCCATGTTAAATATCCAGAGGTGCAAATTACTAGTATTGCTAAGGAAAGTATAAATTTTGGTATCCATGAAGCAAATTTTAATTGCTTTATGTCTTTAGAATGTGGAACTATAAGGAGTGAAATTGACTTAGATTCCTTTGATTTAGTATGTATTGATTTCAATATTCCCCTCCTTTCATTTGGAATTTAAAAATTAGGCATGTCCCTATAACACTATTCTATCTTAAAATTAAAATTCCTTCTTTTGATTTAGAAAAAGTATATTGTTTTAATTGACAAAAATCGTTAAGTGCTTTATCCCGTTGACTTAATTATCACTATAATGTTAGAATATTTAGTGTACCGAAATATATTGGAGGGTGATAAATTGAGTAAGGTTGAAATGGATGCAAACGTGGTTCAAATTGAAAAAAATTTGAGAATGGTTGATTTTATTATCAGAAAAAAAGGTAGGGAAATTCTAAATGACTTTAACATAACAGGACCTCAGTTTACTGCACTTCAATGGCTGATAAGTGATGAAAAAATGACCATAGGAGAATTGAGCCAAAAAATGTCATTAGCCTGCAGTACCATTACTGATTTAATTGATAGGATGGAAAAAAGTAATTTAGTTTTACGTACTAAGGATGAACAAGACAAAAGAGTAGTGAGACTTCAAGTTCAGCCAGTAGGTCATGATTTAGTCAAAAAAGTTTTGGAGAAAAGACAAATGTATTTAAATGAAAAACTTAGTGCATTTACCGAAAAAGATAAGCAGTTTCTCAGTGATAGTTTAAAAGCATTGTATGAAGCAATGGGAGATGAGGGGGAATAAGCATGGCTGAGAAAACAATTATGGAACAAGAAAGGCAGCTTCCTGATACTGATCTTGGGAAAGCAACATTTAAGCTCGCGTTACCGGCTATAATGGAAATGTTAATGCAGACGTTATTAGGATTTGCAGATATGGCTATGGTAGGAAGCTTAGGAGCAGTAGCAATTGCTGCTATAGGGCTCAGTGACATGCCTATGATGACAGCTATGTCATTGTTTGCAGCTTTAAGTGTAGGAACAACTGCTTTAGTAGCAAGAGCTATTGGAGCACGAAATCAAAGTGAAGCTAGTAATGTAGCAAAACAGTCACTTATTGTAAGTATAGCAATGGCTATAATTTTTACTTCATTAGGGCTTTTATTGGCTACCCCTATAGTTAAATTGATGGGCGCCGAATCAGATGTCATTCCAAAATCAGTTGCTTATTTCAGAATTGTCAGCTTAGGACTACCATTTATGATTGTAACTATGATAATGAGTGGTGTCTTAAGAGGCAGTGGAGATACAAAGACACCCATGTATATAAACGGAATTTCAAATATAATTAACATAATTGGAAACTTTTTTATGATATTTAGCAGCAGAAATATATCGATAAATGTTCCTTTTATTGAAAAGAATATTTCGATATTTGTTCCAGGTGCTGGTCTTGGTGTATCAGGAGCTGCTATTTCAACAACCTTTTCTAGGTGCTTAGGTGGAATAATTCTTCTAATTATCTTAACAAAGGGAAGGGCTTTAGTTAAATTAAATCTACGAGAAAAAGTAGAGATTGATTTTGTTACAATCAAAAGAATATTTAAAATAGGTATACCTGCAGCTATAGAGCAATTTCTTATGAGGTTCGGACAACTTCTTTTTGCAAGAATAGTTTCATCTTTAGGCACAGTAATGTTTGCAGCACATAGAATAACCTTAACGGCTGAATCTTTATCATTTAATGCTGGATTTGGATTTGCACTTGCGGCAACTACTCTAGTTGGACAGTATCTTGGTGCCAATAAACCTAAGTTGGCTGAAAAAAGTGGATTTATTGCTGTTAAAATGGGGGCTATTTGGATGGCTGCATTTGGAGTATTCTTCTTTATTTGGCCTGATGCGTTTTTAAAAATATTTACTAGGGATAAAGAAATATTAGATAGTGCTAGATGGTGTCTAAAAATAGTTGCTATTTCTCAGCCTTTTTTAGCTGCCGTAATGGGATTTGCAGGGGCATTGAGAGGGGCTGGCGATACAAAAAGAGTTTTAATAATTACATTTACAGGTATTTGGGGGATCAGATTGACTTTTGCGTACTTGCTAGCTATCGTATTAAAGCTTGGGTTGATAGGAGCATGGATAGCTATGAGTATCGATTTGGTTGTCAGAGGAATACTGTTCTTTTTTATGTTTAAAGGAGGTAAGTGGAAAAGCATTAAAGTTTAGGTATAACTTAAATTAATTAATGGTCAAAATACATATAAAAATAGTAAAAAAGTATGATATAATATAAAAAAATTTGAATTTCCCCTAGGACTTTATTCTAGGGGAATCTTGGTTCTTCATTTTTCATGGGGGAAGTGTGAAGATGCAACTAATAAATAATAGATACAAAATTGAAGGTATCTATGGAGATTATGAAAATGCAACTGTTTATAGAGCAAGTGATCTATGGAATGGAAATAAAAAATTATTGTTGAAATTATTTCTTGATGAAAGTCAGAATATTGACATTGTTCAGAAAATATCAAGTGATTTTTTGGAATTGTCTAGTGTTAAGCATAAGAATATTATATCTAATCATAGTTTTAATATAGTTAGCTCTATTGACAATAAACTAGTAAGAAAAAACCAATTTTTCTACACAAAAGACTTTGTTGATGGAGTTAAGTTGAATTATTTTTTCGGTAAGCTTAGTTTGTACGAGATACTTGATATAATTGTTCAGTTGATTGAAGTTGCTGATTATTTACAATTTAGAGGATATGTATACCAATACATAACGCCTGATAATATATATGTAATTAAGGATAATAATAATAATATAACTGTTAAGGTAGCCGATCTTGCAGAAATCTTAGAAAAGAAAATAAATAATTCATACAATGATAGTCATAGCTTCTATTTAGCGCCTGAAGTAAGATTAAAACAAAAAAGTGTGGACAAGTCTTCAGACATATATTCTATAGGTATGATTTTTTACTCATTATTAACTGGACAGCAAAAGGAATATTTGCCTAATCGCTCTGATAATAGCTATTTAAGTATTAATACTAATCAGAAATACAAGATAGATGCTTTGCTAGAAAAAATGGTAAATAAGGAAACTAATCTTAGAACCTCAAACTCTGATGCTATTGTCAAAGAAATAAACAATATTTTTGAGACTAATTGCAAATTAAATGTTAAAGATGGTAGAAATGAGCTTAACTTTAAAACAAAAATAGTTGGAAGAGATAAAGAAATTAGGCTAATTAAGTACATAGATAATCAGTTTGAAAACAGGTGTTTCAATAATAATTTAGTAATTGTAACTGGAGAAGAAGGGATAGGTAAGACTAGGTTATTAAAAGAAATAGAATATGGACTGAGAATAAAAGGAAGAACAATTTATTCTACTAATATACCTGATGATAATACTAAGGAACTAGGTCCTATAATTAAAATTCTAAAACAAATGATTAATAATTGTGACACTAAGCTTATAGATAAGTATGGAAGTGAATTAGTAAAAATATTGCCTGATATAACATCAATTAAGGATGTAAAGCCATCATCCATGCTTAGTGGGAATCGTGAAAGGCTAAGGTTGTATGATAGGATATGCAACTTTATTGTTGATACTGTTAATAATAGGCCTACTTATATTGTAATAGATAATTTTCATAATAGTGACTTTGAAACAATAAATTTAATTAATTATATTGTCAATAATAATAGAGGATGCCCATTGTTAATAGTTTTATCCTGTAATAAAGATGTAATGCCAAATAGGAAAAAATTTAATAGTATTATTGATGAGTGGTCTGAAACTGAAGGAGTAGAAGAACTAAAACTTCTTAGGTTTAATTTTGAAGAAACAGCAGAAATGATAAAAAATGTTTTAGGCATTAGCTTTAGACCTATTAATTTTTCTACTAGAGTAATTAATGACACTCTTGGCAATCCAAGACATATAGAGGAAACTTTAAAAAGTCTCCTAGCTGTAGGAGAAATATTTATTAACGATAGCGGATGTTGGGACTCTAAAACAAAAAACTATACTAAAATACATATTCCTGCAAATGTTGATGAGGCTATTAAAAGGCAGTTAAAGCTATTAAATAAAGAATTGCTTGGAGTTGCTGAGTATGTATCAATTTTTAACACATCAGTATCAAAGTCAATAATAGGCAAGATAGTTAATAACCAATTCACTGACATTGATGAAAAGATAAATAAACTTGTTTCAATGAAGATATTAGAAGAAAGGGTGGAAGATTGGGGCTATACTTATGATTTCTATAACAAACAGCTAAAAACATACATATATCAAAGTATAGACCAAGAAAAAAGAACTAAGTTTCATAAATTAGCTGCAGATATTTTGGAAGAAGTATATTTAAGACAGAACAGAGGTAATACAGATGAGCTTATTTATCATTACAACTTATCTAATCAAATAGAAAAATCCATTAAACAAGCAATATCTACTGCAAAAAAAATGAGAGGACTTGTAGGAAATCTTCAGTTGATTTCATTATGGGAAAATGCTTATGACCTAATGAAGGGAAGGGCAAACATTGATAAGGTAGATGTATTGGTTAATCTTGGAGGTCTTTGTATTATTCAAGGTATGAATGAAAAGGCTTTTGATTATTATAGAGAAGGATTAATTGATGCACAGAAGCTTAATGCGCATAAATACATTGTAGTATGTAACAATGGAATTGCTGATGTTTTTTACAGACGAAAAAACATTGAGGTATCAGAAAAATATGTATTAGAAGCAAAAAAAATTGCTGATAAGTATCATGATATCGAGGGTACATTAGAATGTATAAGAATACTAAATAAAATCAACATAGCAAAAGGTAAATACTATGATGCAATTAGAGATAGTGAACAGTATCTTTCTTTAGCGTTAGGGGAAGAACTTTATTACTATGTAGGACATTTTTATAACCATATAGGAATATCATATGCATTTACAAACCAAATTGAACGGACGAGGGAATGTTTTGAAAGAAGTATAGATTACTTTTTTAAATCTGGTGATTTTATAGAATCTACTAGGCCTATCAATAATTTAGGAGCTATATATTCAGATTATTATAATGATATGAATAAAGCAATGGAATATTACTTGCAAGGGTTAGATATTTGTCAGAAATACCATTCTTTTGAAAGTGAAGCCAATTTTTTAAATAATATTGGAGAGTTATACATTAGAGATGATCAGTATGAAAAGGCTAAAGATTATGTGGAAAAAGCCGAAACTATAACTAGAGAAATAGAAGATGAAAGCCTACTGTTTATGATACAAGTAAATCTTGCAACTATATATTTAAACCTTGGGGAGTATGAAAAGTGTTACAAATATTTCCTAGTTGTTAAGAATGAATTTGAGAAGACATTCATAGAAGAGCAGCATATCAGCAGATATCATAATTTCTTGAGTATTTTTTATCATAAATTTGGTATGTATAAGGAATCATTAGATCATGCCATTATGACAAAGGATAAAAGTAAAGAACTTGATAAAAAACTCATATTAAGCTCTGAAAGTAGAATTGCATTATTAAATTATACAATAGAAGGAGTTTCTGATGAAAAAGACATAGATAGGATATCATTAAAGTATAGAAAATCTAATTATATAGGTGATAGGAGAAAGCATCTTCTGATGTTTGCTTATATTGCTGTACAGGCTGGAGATGTAGAGTATGCTGATAGACTATTGTCTGAAGATGAAGAGGCATCTTTAATGTTTACAAATGCTTATATTGATGCATTTAGAGAATATGTTATTTGCCTAATTGATAAAGATAACGATGGATTAATAGAACTGAAAAACAAGATTAAAGGTCTTCATTTTAATGGGTTAGAGTATTATGTATATTTATCTTTAGGTGATAGTCATTTTAAAAGAAAAGAGTATTATAAATCTGCAAACTATTATTTAGCTGGACTAGATTTGTTGTATAGATTGGCAAAAAAAATACCTAATAAACATCTTCAGGTATCTTATATTGAAAAATACTGTGGAAAAACAGTTAAGAACAAAATCAATATTATTACAGCGGTTGTTAAGAAACAAGGAATTTATAATTTAGAAGAAAAAAGCTTTAGCATTGATATGGAGCTTGAAGATTATTTTGATTTTACTAGCATGATAGAACTATTTAATGAGGAAATATTTAATCTTGAATACAGAGAAAACACTAACACAAAAATTAAATATATTAAAAATATTGAAGAACTAATATCATACTTTGCTTATAATTACAAAGCAAATTTAGAATTGATATTGGATTTTGTTGTTCAAAAGACTTTTGCTAATAGAGCTATGATATATGTTTACGATGACCATTCAGATGAATTAGAGACATTGGTTTCTACTACTGAAAATAATTTTTTGCCAGAAAAAATGCAGATATTATCAGAGCTTAGACAAGAGAGCGAGGGACTATTAATTAATAGATCCTTTAAGCATGATAACAACAACTTGTTCATGTTATTACCTGATGATATAAAAGCATTGATGTGTGTTCCTATATTAAAAATACGAAGTGAGCATATAAATGTACAGACTAAGGATAGAAGAAAGAAATCGAAGCTAACATTACATGACGATATAATAGGTTATTTGTATTTAGACACTGATAAATTGTTTAATAGATTTGATACTAAAAGGCTTAAACTAATAGAAGTATTGTCTCATCTTATCTCTTTAAATATGGATAATCATAACCTTAAGATTACTTCTTCTGTTGATAAAATGACCGGTGCTTATACAAGAAAGTACTTTGACTTAGTGTTTAAAGAGATAATAAACAAGGCTATAAAAGAAGAGTCTTATTTTACAATTATTATGTCTGATGTAGACAAGTTCAAGAATGTAAATGATACATTCGGGCATCAAAAAGGTGATGAGATTTTAAGCAAGGTAGGAAAAATAATCTTAGATAGTATTAGAGAAACCGATATTGTAGGAAGGTATGGTGGAGAAGAATTTATTATAATATTATCTGACTCTTGTGAAAAAGATGGAAAAATGGTGGCAGAGAAGATAAGAAAAAAAGTAGAAAGTACAGTATTAGTAAGTCCAGAATATCCATTAACTATTAGCATGGGAGTATCAATGTTTCCTCAACATGGTCAGACTATTGAGGAGCTTATAGAAAAAGCAGACCAAGCGTTGTATAAAGCAAAAGAAAGTGGAAGAAATAAGAGTGTTGTCTGGAGCAACGACATTGGAAATTCTAAAAATAGACTTGATAAACTGGCAGGGATTGTAACGGGGAATATAGTTCAAGACCAAAGAAACGCTCTGGCTATGGTAGAAATAATCAATCTTCTAAAAGAGGATGTGTCTAGAGAAAAAAAGATACATAGATTCTTAGGGAGAATTATTGAAATAATCGAAGGAGAACAAGGTATTCTTTTTACTGTCAATGATAAGAAAATAGATAGAATTTATGCAAGACAGAGATTTTTAGACACATGGATAAAGCAACCAAGATATAATAAAAAGATAATTTTAAGGACTATAGTTGATAAGAATGGTGAATTTTTAATTGATTGGGAAGATATAAGAGACATCGATATTATAACTGGTAAGCCTAACTGGCAGTCACTTATTGTTGTTCCTTTAATATATAATGGAATGGTTAAAGGTGTATTGCAGATTTCTGTACCAATTAAGGAAAAAGAGTTTGATTATAATAGTTATAACTTTGTTAACAATATTGGAAATGTAATAGCAGCTATGATATGAGTCATTGCTGCTATTACATATATAATGAGACAATATGATATAATAGAAAAAAAGATGAATTTTCTATAAATTTGTATTATAATTAAAAAGTTAATAATTTGAGAACAATAAAACTAATATAAAACGAAAAGTAATAATTGGAGGTATAAAGATGACAGCTACTATAAAAGATGTTGCGAAAATGGCAGGCGTTTCGATATCTACTGTATCTAGAGTTATAAACAATTCAAAGCCTGTAAGTCCTGAAATTAGAAAAAAAGTTTTAGATGTAATAAATGAAGTTGGATACAAACCAAATGAAATTGCAAGAACTCTTGTAACAAAAAAATCATTTTTAATTGGTGTAATAGTTACTGATTTGGGAGATTCATATATTGCAGAAATGGTGAGAGGAATTGAAGAAGTAGGGAAAATGTATGACTACGATATTCTCCTTTGTAGTACATATGGTGATAAGGAAGCAGAAGTTAAATATGTACAGCTTTTAAATAGAAAGCAGGTTGAAGGTATTATTTTAATTTCTGATATTTTAAATGATGAAATTAAGGAACAAATGAGTGAATATAAGATCCCATTTGCTTACTTGAATAGATATTTTTATGAAGAAAACTATCCGACAGTTTCTATTGATGATTTAGAAGCTTCTTATGAGATGACTAACTATCTTATTAAGTTAGGGCATAAGAATATTGCTTATGTATCTAACAATGAAAATGATCATTCTCTTGAAACACTAAAACTTGAGGGTTACAGAAGAGCTATTGCTGAAAATGAAGAATGTACAGAAAATTTATACTTTACTGAAGGAAGAAATATTGATAATGGCTATGAAATTGCAAGAGATATAATAAGCTTTAATGAAAACATTACAGCAGTTTTTTGTGGTCATGACGAATTAGCTATAGGAGTTTTAAATTTCATGTATGATAATAACATTAAAGTTCCAGAGCAAATTTCTGTGGCTGGATATGGAGATGTTAAGATAGCTTCTATATTTAGACCAAGATTGACAACTATTAAAGAACCATTTTATGATATAGGAGCAGTAGCTATAAGAAGAATTATTAAGGAGCTTAAGGGAGAAAAAATCGACATGAATAATATAATACTTCCGTTCCAAATTCAAAAACGAGATAGTTGTGCAAAATTAAAATAAATTTAGAATAAAAGCCGCCTCGATTACTTATAATACCATTAAAAGTATGTGGAGGTGAGATTATTGCACAATAAAATTGCTGTAGAAGATAGTTTAGATAATGTAAAGGAATTTTTGACAAATAAAGGCTATGATGTATCCACTTTAAAAACCCCATTACTAGCGTATGATGATGATACTGATTATGAATTTGGCGATGAAAATTACTATGATGCTATAGTGATATCTGGGCAGAGTCAAAATTATATGGGGATAACTAAAAGATTAACTGATGCGACAATAATAGACGCAGCTGGAAAAACTCCAGATGAAGTATACAATCAAATAAAAAGCATATCAAAATAGGCAGCTATTAATATATAGCTGCTTTTTTCTATAATATATATAGAATAGCAAAAACATTTATTAAAAACCTTAGTATAACTATTTTTTCTTTTAATATATGCAATTATATTTTTTCATGTTGAATATAGCTATCTACACTGATAAAATGAATTATATGGATATGAATGGAGGTATACTATGGCAAATTATTCTAATCAGGATTTTAGTTCTAGCTTTTTTAAAAATAAACATTTCAAAAAGTTTTTGTTAGCTACTTTGACATTAGATATTTTAATATTTATAATAGCAATTATTATACATGGAAAAAGTATTAGTAGTATAATTTTAAGTAATTATTTTTTTACCATTGGAATAATCTTATTAATACTAGGTACTTTTTCAAGAGGAATTGCTTGGGGAGTACATAAAAAATCAGTACTTAAACCTCATCAGGACAATGAAAATGATTTGTTAATTGCAAAAGATAAACTTAAGCTTCTTGCTAAGATATTAGGATTTATGGGATTAATTAGTATGTTGATATCATTAATATTTGCAATAAATTACTATTAAAAAGCCACTTTGAGTGGTTTTTTTATGTGTTTATTTCAACACTTTATCAAGGTATAACTACATATTACTAAAATTTGTTGAAGTCTTAAAATTTTTTTGTAAAAACAGCAGGAGTTTTTGAATATTTAAAGAATAAGATATGTAAACTTAATTATAATTGCTAATAAGGAGTGATGGTATAGTGGGAAAAGTTATTTTGGATGGAAATAATCTTACAATAGAAGATGTTGTTAATGTCGCAAGATACAACTATCAAGTTGAATTATCTGAACAAGCTATAGAAAACGTTAATAAGTCAAGGAAATTAGTTGACAGATTTGTTGATGAAGAAAGAGTTGTATACGGGATTACAACAGGATTTGGTAAGTTCAGTGATGTGGTTATATCAAAAGAAGAGGCTCAGCAACTCCAAAGGAACCTAATTATAAGTCATTCATGTGGGGTAGGTGACCCGCTGGATGAAGAGATAGTTAGAGCAACTATGCTTTTAAGAGCTAATGCACTTTCAAAAGGTTTTTCAGGTATAAGGCTTTCAACTTTAAATACTTTAGTAGAAATGCTTAATAAAAAGGTTCATCCAGTAATACCTGAAAAAGGTTCACTTGGCGCTAGTGGAGACTTAGCACCATTATCTCATATGGTGTTAGTTTTATTAGGTGAAGGTGAAGCTTTTTACAATGGCAAACGCTTATCTGGCAAAGAAGCAATGCAACTAGCGGAAATATCAACTGTAGAACTCACATCAAAAGAGGGGCTTGCATTAATTAATGGAACTCAGGTTATGACTGCTATAGGAGCATTAACAGTATATGATTCTGTAAGATTAAGTAAGTTAGCTGATATTGCAGCATCATTAACTATTGAGGCGTTAAATGGTATTGTTACTGCATTTGACGAAAAAGTTCATAATGTGAGACCACATTTAGGTCAAATTAATACTGCTAGAAATCTGTTAAAGATATTAGATAATAGCAATATGACTACAAATCAAGGTGACATTAGAGTACAAGATGCTTATGTTTTAAGATGTTTACCACAAATCCATGGTGCAAGCAAAGACGCTATAGAATATGTAAAGGAAAAGGTGAATATTGAAATTAACTCAGCTACTGATAATCCACTTATATTTGAAAATGTTGAGCAAGTAATCTCAGGTGGGAATTTTCATGGGCAGCCAATGGCTCTAAGCTTTGATTTTTTAGGAATAGCTTTATCTGAACTTGCAAATGTTTCCGAAAGAAGACTTGAAAGATTAGTAAATCCAGCATTAAGTGGATTGCCAGCTTTTTTAGTTGAAAAAGGTGGCTTGAACTCTGGATTTATGATTGTACAGTATTCAGCTGCGTCATTGGTATCTGAAAACAAAGTGCTAGCGCACCCTGCTAGTGTAGATTCAATACCTTCTTCTGCCAATCAAGAAGATCATGTATCAATGGGAACCATAGCTGCAAGAAAGGCAAAAAATATATTAGATAATGCAAGAAAAGTTATTGCTATGGAAATGCTTGCAGCATGCCAGGCAATAGACTTAGCTGGAAACAAAGGATTAGGAAAAGGAACTAAGATAGCTTATGAGGAAATAAGAAATGTAACAAGTAAAATAGAAGATGATAGAATAATGTATATAGAAATAAACAAATGTGAAGAATTGTTAAAATCTAATATAATACTTGAAAAAGTAGAAAAAGAAATAAATGAATTGAATTAAATGTAAAGAAAGGAGAAAAGAGTATGATAAATAATTTGAACATTTCACAGGCTATGAATATTAAGCTTGATAATGAGTTGCCACAAATGCCGAAATTTATTGAGGGTATAAGAAGAGCTCCAAAGAGGGAATTTACATTAACAAAAAGAGAAACTGAGATAGCACTAAAAAATGCTCTACGATATGTACCAGAAGAACTCCATGAAAAATTAGCTCCAGAATTTTTAGAAGAGCTATTAACCAAAGGGAGAATATACGGATATCGTTTCAGACCAGAAGGAAAAATTAGTGGTAAATCAATTGATGAATATAAAGCAAACTGTATAGAAGGAAAAGCATTCCAAGTTATGATTGATAACAATTTAGATTTCGATGTTGCACTATATCCATATGAACTTGTTACATATGGAGAAACAGGTCAGGTTTGTCAAAATTGGATGCAGTATAGATTAATAAAAAAATATCTTGAAGTATTAACAGATGAACAGACACTAGTTATTGCATCAGGTCACCCTGTAGGACTATTTAAATCGAATCTTCAAAGTCCAAGAGTAATTATTACAAATGCTTTAATGATAGGAATGTTTGATGATCAAGAACACTGGAATAAAGCGCAGGCTATGGGAGTAGCAAACTATGGACAGATGACAGCTGGAGGTTGGATGTACATTGGACCACAGGGTATTGTCCATGGTACATTCAATACTATACTAAATGCAGGAAGAATGAAACTAGGAGTAGCTGACGATGGTGATTTAAAAGGACATCTATTTGTTTCTTCAGGTCTAGGTGGAATGAGTGGTGCTCAGGGTAAGGCAGTTGAAATAGCACATGGTGTAGGGATTATAGCTGAGGTAGACTACTCAAGGATTCAAACGAGATTAGACCAAGGATGGATTAACAGAGCTTCAAGTAACTTAGAAGAAATATTTGCTTGGGCAGACGAATATATGCAAAAGAAAGAGCCTATTGCGATTGCATATCATGGAAATATTATAGATTTACTTGAATATGCGGTTAAAAATAATATTCATATAGAGCTTTTATCTGACCAGACATCTTGCCACGCACCTTACGATGGAGGATATTGTCCTCAAGGGCTAACATTTGAAGAAAGAACTGAGCTACTAAGTACTGATAAAGCAAAGTTTAGAGAATTAGTAGATAGCTCACTAAGACATCATTTTGAACTTATTAAAGAACTTTCAAATAGAGGAACATATTTCTTTGATTATGGCAATAGTTTTATGAAGTCAGTATTTGATGCTGGAGTTAAAGAAATAGCTAAAAATGGAGTAGATGAAAGTGAAGGATTTATATTCCCATCATATGTAGAGGATATAATGGGACCTATGCTATTTGACTATGGATATGGGCCATTTAGATGGGTATGCTTAAGTGGTAAACATGAAGATTTGATTAAAACAGATAAAGCAGCTATGGATTGTATAAACCCAGATAGAAGAGGTCAAGACAGAGATAACTATGTTTGGATTAGAGATGCTGAGAAGAACCAGCTTGTTGTAGGTACACAAGCAAGAATATTATATCAAGATGCATTAGGTCGTAGAGATATAGCACTTAAATTTAATGAAATGGTTAGAAATAAAGAAGTTGGTCCAATAATGCTAGGTAGAGACCATCACGATACAGGTGGAACTGATTCACCATTTAGAGAAACATCTAATATAAAAGATGGTAGCAATGTAATGGCGGATATGGCTACTCACTGTTTTGCAGGAAATGCTGCTAGAGGAATGAGCTTGATTGCTCTTCATAATGGTGGTGGAGTAGGTATTGGAAAATCAATAAATGGTGGCTTTGGATTAGTGTTAGATGGAAGCGAGAGAGTTGATAACATAATAAGAAAAGCTATACCATGGGATACTATGGTAGGAGTGTCTAGACGTGCTTGGGCAAGAAACGAAAATTCAATAGAAACTTGTATGGAATACAATAAAATGCATCAAGGTACTGATCATATAACAATACCATACTTACCGAAAGAAGAGTTAGTTAAGAACTTAGTAGAGAAAGCTTTAGACAAATAAAGGAGGAATTGGATATGGCAAGAATAGTTCAATGTGTTCCAAATTTTAGTGAAGGTAGAGATAAAGATATTATAGAAAAAATAGTTGATGAAATAAGAAAGGTCGAAGGTACTAAACTATTAGACTATTCTCCAGATAAAGACCATAATAGATGTGTTGTAACATTTATTGGGACACCAGAAGCGGTTATTGAAGCAGCATTTAATGCTTGTAAAAAAGCATCAGAGCTTATTGATATGTCAAAGCATACTGGAGAGCATCCAAGGATGGGAGCGACTGATGTTATTCCTTTAATACCTATTACTGAAGTATCAGTAGATGAATGCATCGAATTTTCAAAGAAACTTGGAAAAAGGATAGGAGAAGAGCTTAATATATCAGTGTTTTTATATGAAAAATCAGCTACAGCTGCTCATAGAGAAAATCTTGCAAAAGTTAGAAAAGGCCAATATGAAGGCATGGCAGAAAAAATGAAAGAAGATATGTGGAAGCCTGACTTTGGTCCAGATACACTAAATGTTAAATCTGGAGTTACAGCGGTAGGTGCCAGAATGCCTCTAGTAGCTTTTAATGTAAATTTAGATACAGACAATCTTGAAATAGCAGATAAAATTGCGAAGAGTGTAAGAGGAATTAGTGGAGGGTTTAAATATTGTAAGGCATTAGGTATAGAGATAAAAGAAAGAGGTATTGTTCAGATAACTATGAACATGGTAGATTATGCGAAAACGCCTTTGTTCAGAGTGTTTGATACTATAGAAAGAGAAGCAAATAGGTACGGTGTTAATGTAATAGGAAGTGAGATCATCGGGTTGGTTCCAATGATGGCTTTAATAAACTGTGCAGATTATTACTTAAAGATAGAGAATTTTAGTGAAAATCAAATTTTAGAAAAAAGAATATTTGAATAGGGTGATTTAATGAAAGCAGATATTGTTATTAAAAATATATCTCAGCTTGTTACTATGGATGGACCTAATAGACCAAGAATAAAAGAAGAAATGAGAAAAATAGATATTATTGAAAATGGAGTAGTCGCTATATGTAATGATAGAATAATTTATGCAGGCAAAGGAGAACTTCCACAAGACATATCTGTAGACGATAGCACGATAATTATGAACGGAGAGGGAAAAACTGTGACTCCTGGATTAGTTGACCCACATACACATCTAGTACATGGAGGCTCAAGAGAAAATGAATTGACTATGAAGTTAAAAGGTATGAAATATTTAGATATACTAAAAGAGGGTGGAGGAATCCACAGTACAGTTAGAGCAACAAAGGAATCATCCTTTGATGAACTATATGATAAAGCTGAAAATAGCTTAAATAAAATGTTGGAGCTGGGTATAACAACAGTAGAAGCTAAAAGTGGATATGGTCTGGATACAGAAACAGAATTAAAACAGCTTAGAGTAGCTAAACAACTTGATGAGGATCACCCAGTGGATATTGTATCAACTTTTTTAGGAGCACATGCGATTCCTACTGAATATAAAGACAGACCTGAAGAATTTGTAGAGTTGATAATAAATGAAATGCTCCCTAAGGTTTCAGATGAAAAACTTGCAGAGTTTTGCGATGTTTTCTGTGAAGAAGGAGTTTTTACTGTAGAGCAGTCAAGAAGAATTCTTAATGAAGCAAAGAAGCTTGGATTATTGCCTAAGCTTCATGCAGATGAAATTGAACCATTAGGTGGAGCTGAATTAGCTGCAGAAGTTGGAGCTGTTTCAGCAGATCACCTTGTAGCTGCAAGCGAAATGGGGATGAAGATGATGGCTGAAAATGGAGTAATAGCAGATTTATTGCCAGGCACCTCATTTAATTTAAGAACAGATAAATATGCCAATGCTAGAAAAATGATTGAGCTAGGTGTTCCTGTTGCATTATCTACGGACTATAACCCAGGAAGTTGTCCTACAGAAAACATTCAACTAGTTATGTCTTTTGCTTCCCTTATCATGAGAATGACTCCTGAAGAAGTGCTAACTGCTGTAACAATTAATAGTGCCTGCTCATTAAAAAGAGAGAACACTATAGGTAGTATAGTGAAAGGCAAAAAGGCAGATATCGTTATTTTTGACTCACCAAATATTAATTATATAATATACCATTTTGGAATAAATCATGTTCAGCATGTTATAAAGAATGGCAAAATTGTAGTAAAAAATCGAGTACTGATGGGCACACTGTAGATGTGCTCATTTTTTATTTGAAAAGCTTATGATTATGATTTAAAATATAGAAATGGAAGGGGTGATATTTTTGATTTCAAAAGAAAAGATAGATAGAATTAACTTTTTAGCTAAAAAGTCAAAGACTATAGGGTTAAGCCAACAGGAAAAGGAAGAACAACAGATTTTGAGAAAAGAATACTTAGCTAATTTTAGAGAGAATTTTAAAAAGCAACTTAACAACATAGAGATAGTAGATTAATAATTAAAAAAGTATTTAAATATTAATATAAATAACTCCCTTAAGAAGGATTATTAAAAAAATTGTAGAAATATAAGGTAAACACTAATATTTGGGGAGGTATTGATATGTCTGAAAAACAATATGTAGTTTTTAAGCTCGGTAAAGAAGAATATGGTATAGATATAATGAATGTAAAGGAAATAGTTCCTTATCAAGAATGTGTTAAAGTTCCAAATGCACCTAGATTTGTTGAAGGAATAATAAATTATAGAAGCAAAGTTATTCCGATAATTTGTTTAAAGAAAAGATTTTATATTGACAATACAAGTATTGATAGCAATACAAGAATAATAGTAATTAATCTAAATGAAAAGCAGATAGGATTTATCGTTGATGAAGCTTCGCAAACAGTAAGGCTTGACGATGCAGATGTAGACCCAACTCCAGAAGTAGTTGTAGGAGTTGACAGAAAATATATTACTGGTGTAGGGAAGCTTGACAACAGGCTTATTATTTTAATAGATCTCGAAAAAGTATTAAGTGATGAAGAAAAAGAAAAGATTATTAGCATGGAAGCATAACTGATTTTAAAGTTTATATTGTCGTATTTTATTTTATAATAAAAGTACTGTAACTTTATGTCAATAAAAAAAAGTAATACACTTCAATAGTTGCTAAATTTTTTATAAAGGTTCCTCTATACTAAATATTGAAGACTAAATTAGTATAGGAGGATACCTATGAAAAAGCTAAGTCTAGTAATAGTTGTTATTTTTATTTTTATTATTTTACTAAATGGATATACTGTAAAAGCATCTTTTCAGAAAGACAAATTTAATGAAATAAACCAAGAGTTGCTCCAAGCTTTAATTATGAAAAGGGCAGAAATAATGAACAAGGGTCTTTATAATTGTGATAATATTGAACTAGTAATAGACGAATTGAAAGCTATTGAAAAAGACATTATACTGGAAAATGATATATCAGTACTAAAGGAGGCTCATTCTAATCCAACAGATTATCCTAGAGTAACTAATGTCAGAATAAAAGATATTGCAGATATAAAAGTTGAGGATGATATGTACGAACTTATAGCAGCTATCGAATGGGATATATCTTATAACTTAGAAGACAGTACTGAAGAGTATGAGTACATTATCCAAATAGATCAACATGATAGTGAATACTTTTTAATTGACTTCAGATTAAAAAATGAGTAATAAGGCTGGCAGAGAAGCTAGTCTTTTTTATTTTATCTAAATAATCTTTACAAATGGGACTTAATACCTATACATTAATTTGTAATATTTTATCGATTATGAAGGAAAATTGCATTAAAAGGTAGAAACTATACAAGTGCTATTTTGCTCAGCAGCAAATTAATTTTATGAGGTGTTTAAATTGCAGAAACCGATTTTAGATATTAAGAGAATGAATGAAATAATTGAAAAAACCGTTGCAGCAATAGATGAGGGAAGGCAAGAGATATTTGATATAGCGGAAAATGCAAGAAAAGAGTGTGAAAGAATAAAAAATGAACTGGATGATCTACATGAGAGGATATTAACAATGATAAATAGTGTTGATAGACTTGAAAGAGATGAAAAAAGAGCTAGATCACGGCTTATGATGGTGAGCAAAAATTTCAATAAATACTCCGAAGAAGATATACGAATTGCTTATGAAGAAGCTAATAATGCTAGAAT
Organism: Brassicibacter mesophilus; assembly: GCF_050433385.1. Lineage (NCBI taxonomy): Bacteria > Bacillati > Bacillota > Tissierellia > Tissierellales > Thermohalobacteraceae > Brassicibacter > Brassicibacter mesophilus. The sequence goes on along the minus strand of NZ_JBNPXI010000001.1, from coordinate 182,171 downwards.
AAGACATATATTAAGAAAGCAAGAAGAAAAAGACTTAATTCAAAAAAGAAATGAACTTGAGGTAAGTTTAAAGAAAACTTTTGAAATAGTAAAAAAAGCTGAAAAACTTGTATCACAAGTAGGGGTAGCAATGGAATATCTAAAAGGTAACTTGAATGATATTTTTGAGACGATTGAAGATATGAGTAAGAGACAATATCTTGGAATAAGAATCATTGAAGCCCAGGAAGAAGAACGTCAAAGAGTAGCACGAGAGATACATGATGGACCAGCACAGTCTATGGCTAATGTCGTTCTTAAAGCTGAACTATGTGAAAAACTATTAAGTTTAGACATAAGTAAGGCTAAAGATGAGCTTAAAAAACTGAAAGAAATAATAAGAGGAAGCCTAAAAGATATTAGAAAAATAATATATGATTTAAGACCAATGTCGTTGGATGACTTAGGGCTGATACCCACTATTCAAAGATATACGCAAAACTTTACTGATGAAACAAGTATAGAAGTGGAAATGATGGTAATTGGAGAACAGATGGAAGCAGACTCAGTTGTACAGATAGCATGTTTTAGAATTATACAAGAGTCATTGAGTAATATAAGAAAACACTCAAGGGCTAGTAGAGTTATGATAAAAATAGAAAATTCTACGAATAAACTAAGTGTTATTGTTAAAGACAATGGAATAGGATTTGAATTGGATAAATTGCATAAAAGTGATAATCTGAGTGAAAGTGGCTTTGGATTAATCGGCATGAGAGAAAGAGCCGAGCTTTTAAATGGTAAGCTTGAAGTTATTTCTGGTCATGGAGATGGAACAAAAATTATGCTAACAATACCTCTAATTAGAAAGGATGATATATATGAAAAGTAATAAGATATTAGTGATGATTGCAGATGACCATTCATTAATGCGAGAAGGGCTAAAACAAATACTAGAATTGGAAGAAGGAATTGCAGTTATAGCTCAGGCAGGAAATGGAGAAGAGGTAATTCAGAAAGCTCAAGAGTACAAACCAGATGTAATTTTAATGGACATAAATATGCCTAAAATGAACGGAATAGAAGCTCTTAGAAGACTAAAAGATATAGGATTAGATTCAAAAATTATAATGCTTACAATACATGATGATAGAGAGTATTTATATGAAACTATAAAAATAGGAGCAAATGGCTATGTTTTAAAAGATGCTGATTCAGATACCTTAATAAAGGCAATATTTGATGTCTTTAAAGGTAAATCATACATACAGCCTAGTATATCTGAATTGTTAGTTAATGAAATTAGCCCAAGTGGATCTAAGTCAATAGAGAGTAAGCAGATAGATTCTTTGACTAGAAGAGAGTACGAGGTATTAGTTTTAATAGCTGAGGGATTAAACAATAGAGAAATAGCTGAAAGATTATTTATAAGTGAAAAAACTGTGAAAAATCATGTTTCTAATATTTTTAAAAAAATAGGTGTTAGTGATAGAGTTCAAGCAGCCATATTTACATATCGAAACAATATAAAGAAAATCTAATAGCTTTAATACTATAACGATATAATATATTATTTTATATTCATAATTATTGACAAAAAAAGTATGTAATTATATGATAATACTTAGAGTCACTAAATATTTTTTGATGGAGGGATATAAATGACTGAAAAATCAGAGGGAAAGAAGCTTCAAGAAAACCTTACTCACAAGTGGGTAAATGCGTGGGAGAGGTTAGAAGGACCTGAAAGAGAAAAGGTTTTCAGTATATGTCAAGAATATAAAGATTTCCTTGATAAAGGAAAAACTGAGCGGGAATCTGCAGATGAAATAATAAGGATAGCAAAAGAAAATGGATATATATCAATTGATGAAGTAAAAGAAAAAGGAATTAAGCTAGATTCAGGAATGAAAATATATGCAAGTAATAAGAATAAAGCTGTTGTGATGTTTGTATTGGGTAAGGAAAAACTAGAAAACGGAATGCATATTGTAGGATCGCATATTGATGCACCAAGAATAGATTTAAAACAGTTTCCTCTTTATGAAGATTCTGAACTAGCTATGTTTAAAACACATTATTACGGTGGTATTAAAAAATATCAGTGGGTAACATTACCACTTGCTTTACATGGGATTGTTATAAAGTCTAATGGTGAAAAAGTGAATGTTGTTATCGGTGAAGATGAAAATGATCCAGTATTTTTTATAACTGACTTACTGCCACATTTAGCTAAAGATCAAATGTCTAAAAAGATGGATGAGGGAATAACAGGTGAAGGCTTAAATATTTTAATTGGAAGCATACCTTATAACGAGGATGATTTGAGCGAAAAAGTTAAGTTAAATGTACTTTCTATTTTAAATGAAAAATATGGGATGAAAGAAGAAGATTTTACTACAGCAGAATTTGAGATAGTACCAGCGGGTAGATCAAGAGATGTTGGGATAGATAGAAGTATGGTTGGAGCATATGGACAGGATGATAGAGCTTGTGCATTCACATCACTTAGAGCTATACTGGAAGTTGAGGCTCCAAACAGAACAGCGGTAGCATTGTTTGTAGATAAAGAAGAAATAGGAAGTGTTGGGAATACTGGTATGGAATCAAAATTCTTCGAAAATACTGTATCTGAACTAGTTGCTATTACTGAAGAATCATATTGTGAATTAATAGTTAAAAGAGCTTTAGCAAATTCATGTGTACTATCTGCCGATACATTAGCTGGATTTGATCCAAATTATCCTGAAGTACTAGATAAAAGAAATTCACCTTTCATTGGAAAAGGAATTACAATAGTTAAATATACTGGAGTTAGAGGAAAAGGTGGAAGTAATGATGCTAACTCAGAATATTTAAGCAAAATTAGAAAAATATTTAACGACAACGATGTAATATGGCAAATGGGTGAGCTTGGAAAAGTTGACCAAGGTGGTGGTGGAACAATAGCATACATACTTGCAAATTATGGAATGGAAGTAGTAGACTGTGGGATTCCTCTATTGAGCGTACATGCTCCATACGAAATATCAAGTAAGGCTGATATATATATGGCATATAAAGGATATAAGACATTTTATCAGGCATAATGAAAACTGGGCTTTTTGCCCAGTTTTTTCATAATTAAATACTATATAAGAACTATATTTCACTTTGCATAAATGAAGGGTTTGAAACATAATCAATAACAAAATCCTTAAATGCTTGACTTAGTGGAGATAATTGTCTTTTTTTATGATAAACAAAGTAAAATTTTCTTTTTAAGCTAAAACCTTTAATAGCATAAGGTTTCAATATGCCCATTTGTATTTCGCGCTTAATAGCTCGTTCCGAAATAAAACTGATTCCAATACCTAACTCAACGAATCTTTTGATGGTATCAGTATCTTCAATATAAGAAACTACATTAAGAGATTCAAAATCGACATTGTTTTCTCGAAGCTCTTTTTCAAACAAATATCTTGTTCCTGAACCTTTTTCTCTTAAAATCAGCTTTTCGCTCAGTAAAAAGTCCTTATCAAGTTCAGAGTATTCTTCCCATAAATATTTTCCGTTGTTTGGAACTACGGCGTATAACCTATCTTCTATTAAATCGATATATTCTAATTGTGATGAATGAAATTTTGCGCCAATAATTCCAAAATCAGTATCACCATCAATTATATTCTCAACCACTTTTTTCGAATCATTATCAGTCAAAGAAAATGTAACATCAGGATATTTATTAGTAAATTCTTTAAGTAAATAAGGCAAAACGTATTGTCTTGGTATGGAGCTTGAGCTTATTTCAAGATGACCTTGTATTTTTCCTTTGTACACACCAAGATCAAATTGAGCCATGTTACGCATATTAACAATGTTAAGGGCGTACTTGTAAAGTAAATTTCCTGCACCAGTAGGAGAAATTTTTTTACCAGACCTATTAAGTAAAACCGTACCTATTTCATTTTCAAGATTTTGGATATGACTTGTAACTGTAGGTTGAGTAAGAAAGAGCTTCTGAGCAGCTTTAGAAAAGCTCTTAAGTTTTACAACTTCAATAAAGGTTTCCAATTGTCTGAAATCCACAATATCACCGCTTTCTACGTTTCTCCTTAAATAATATGTGAAATATTTCTATTTGTCAATGTTGTACTAATAATCTTTCATAAATACCTTTTTAAAAAAATATATTATATTAAAATTAATATACTAAAGGAGGCTTTCAAATGAAGCATGCTACAATAGTGGAGTATAATGATGGTTCAGGACTTGAAGATAAGGTTAATGAATGGATAGCAGAAAATGAACAGCAGATTTTAGATATAATTGATGTAGAATATTCACAGCACGGAAATATCTATCTAGCTACTATAACCTATGAGGAAAGAGAGGAATAAGAAAAGATGAGTAATAAGAGGAATAAGCTGTTAAGTATAGAATAATAGATACAGATAGTAATATGGTGATGTGCTGAAGAAAAGGTTGGGAGGAAACTTCATGAATAAAAAGTTTTGGAAAAGGTATTTTATTTACTCTATTTTGATTATTAGCATTGCTTTTATTGGAGAATTCGCATTTAGAAGTGTAAGATTGAATTTTAGTAAAACATTTCGGTTCAATCCATATACTTATAACTTCCTAGCAGTATTTCTTTATGGAGCAATAGGAGTATTACTGGGCCTAGAATATTTTCTTCAGCAATTGAAAAAGAAAGGTAGATGGAAGATGAATTTACCAAAGTTAATTCTAATAGGAGTGCCAGCACTATATTTTTCACTGTATTCACTGTTATATTATTCTCCTTTTCAATTTATTGGACAGATAATATCAATTCCTATTACTTTTCTTATAGAAGGAGTTTCAAGCTACTTAGCAGTATTTCAAGTGATTTTAGGATATGTAGCTATTACTAGTTTTTTTAAGTGTGATAAAAATGAGGTATGATTTTATTTGTCGTTTTATTAAATACTTAAAATGTGTTGTATACATGGAGTTAATAAAGATAAAAAATGATATATTGAATTGGATATTTTACACACCTATTCAAAGAAAATCAGTAGGAAGTAGCTAGGATTTTTGATAAGGATTTTTTAGAGTGTTAGAAGATTTGTTAGAAAAACATATAATTTTATAATGAAATAATAAAAGACTAGGTTACTCAAACCTAGTCTTTTCAATGGTGCCGAAGGAGGGACTCGAACCCTCACGGTATCGCTACCACCGGATTTTGAGTCCGGCGCGTCTGCCAGTTCCACCACTTCGGCATTATTAGCTACAAAAAGTATATTAACATATATGCATCAAGAAATCAATAGTTTTGTTTTAAAAAATAATATTAAAAAAAAATCACTATATATTTACAGAAATACTCATTAATCACATTTAAAATTATACGAATAATATGCTATAATTTTAATGTTGATAATATAGAAATGGTGGTGGAAGGATGGACCCAATAACACATGGAATAATTGGATTAGGAATTGCTGCACTAAGCGGACAATCTATAGATATTGCAAACCCAATAACGTTAGGAACAGTCATAGGAGCAATGTCTCCTGATATAGACATCATAGTGAAGTATTGGGGAGATTATCAATATTTAAAGCATCATAGAGGATTTACACATTCGGTTTTCGGAATTATCGGGCTTTCAACAGCTATATCTGTTGGGTTAAGCCTAATTTTCAATGAATATAGTTTTTTTAGTATTTTTATTTGGACTTTGCTCGGAACCATGTCTCATACAATTTTTGATGCTTTAAACTCCTATGGAGTTAGACCATTTTTACCTTTTACAAATAAAAAGTATTTAGCTAGTATTTTAATGCTATATGATCCATTTATTACAGTTCTATGCTTGGGCTTAGCATTTACAAACGTTGAAAGAGAGATAAAAACAACTGCGTCTGCAATACTACTTTTAGCGTATATTTTGTTTAGAGTATTAGTTAAGAAAAGAGCTAATAGAGTTATTTGTAGTAAACATTGTATAGATAAGGAGAATAGTAATATATTTATTTTGCCAGCAATGATGAATTTTTTTAAGTGGGATTTTATTATAGATACTGATAAGCTTAATATAGTAGGGCAATATAATTTTTTAACGAATAAAATTAAAGTTAGAAAAGAACTTATAAAAGAAAGTCACAATCTTATTAATCAAGCATATAAAACAAAGCTTGGAAGATATTTTTCAGAATTTACGCCTATTACTCATGTAGAAGTTTTGGAGCAAGATAAAGACACAATATTAAAAATTACTGATTTAAGATATCTTATGAGAGATAGCTTTATGCATCATGCTACTATAGTTTTTGATAAAGACACAAAAGTAGAGAAAGAAATATTCCATCCATATAAATATAAGAATAGAATATTAGTTAGTGATAAGCAAAGTGCATAGGTGAATTGTTCCTATGCACTTTCTTTTCTGCATGAAGCTTGTCTAATTTTATCAAATTATTGCATAAAAAAAGTACCTCCAAAATAAATATAGATAGACATTGAAAATAGGAGGGACCAAATTGAAAAAACTACTAGTATATTTATTAGTTTTAATAATGTCCGTTAATACTAATGCTTATTCATGCGCTAACGAAGTTGAAATGCAAGTGAAGGTTATAATTGATATTCCATTAAGACAATTATTTTTATACAACAATGGTCAATTGGTTAAGACATACCCTGTTGCTGTAGGCAAGCCTAATAGTCAAACCCCTACTGGCGAGTTTAAAGTAATCAATAAAGTTGTAAATCCTTATTATTCTAAAATGAATATACCAGGAGGAAGTCCCAACAATCCGTTAGGAAGTCGTTGGATTGGATTCAAGTATCTTTATGGAATACATGGGAATAGTAATCCAAAATCAATAGGAACTTTTGCTTCTGGCGGTTGCGTAAGAATGTTCGAAAGAGACGTACAGGAGTTGTACAGTATAATCCCAGAGGGTACTGTTGTAAATATAAAGTATGATCTACTAAAGATTGAAAATGATGTTGATGGATCTAATCCTGTATTAATAGTTTATCCTGATCATTATTCTAAAGAGTTTGATATGATAAAAAAAGTTAATCTTAAGCTTGAAGAAATGGAGTTAATTGGGTATATTTCTAATGAAAAGATTGAAAGATTGACAAAACTTATAAATAAAAAACAGGTAACTTTTTCTGATAAATGGACATATTTTGTTAACGGAAGATATGTAACTAATGATATAATCAATAATAATGGAGATATTCTTGTAAATGCAGAAAAGGTTGGAAAATTTTTAAATGCCGAGGTTTTAAAGATTCAAGACCAAAATTATATTAGATTCTTAGGCGTGACAATGTCGGTTATGCAAATAGATACTAAAAATTATATATTATTAACTGATATTGAAAAAGCATTGGGGGGATCACATGCTATTGATAAAGATACAGAGAGAGTTGACTATAAACTAAACTATGTTTTGCTAAATAACAAGCTTATTATTGGTGAGCCGCTAGATATTCAGAACAATCCCAAAATTTTATTAGATTCATTAATAAGCGCATTACAGTTAAACGTTGATATAAAAAAAGATAGTACTAATATCATATTTAATAATAAAAAAATTGAGTATAGTATTTTTAATGGAAAAGCATACGTAGATGCTAGTGAACTCATAGACTTATTAGGTGCAAGAGTCGAAACATTTACTATAGATAATCATATTGAAATTTTTAGTAAACCTGATATCATTTATAATGATACAATTTTTGAAGGAAGGATTATATCAAAAGAAGTGTTTGTACCATATATTATGTTAGAACAAACTAACTCTGAGACTAGTTCAGATGTAAAATATAGTGTAGAACTTAATGGATTAGAACGTATTAGCTTTGATAATGAGGAGTATGTAAAGATGTCTGACTTGTTATATTATTTTGATATAGAGAGTGATTTGTATAGTACAAAAATATATATTAAGAGAAATAAACTATAAGTATAGCTTTATATTTTATATAAAGCTTATGAAAAAATGTACAAGCATAAAATGTTACATATGACAGTACATTTTGTTGATAGTGGAAGGGGTGAGATATAGATGATAGATAAGGAGCGTAGACTCATAAAAAAATGTACTAAAGGAGATATAGAGGCTTTTGAAGAGCTTATTGCGAAGTATGAAAAGACTGCGTATAATATTGCACTTAAAATGCTTAGAAATCAAGACGATGCTATGGATATTTCTCAGGAAGCATTTATAAAGGTTTTCAAATCAATAAAAACGTTTAATTTTGAATCATCATTTTCTACATGGTTATATAGAATAGTGACAAATACATGTTTAGACTTCTTAAGAAAGAAGAATAATAATGTATATTCAATAGATAGTCCTATAAATACTGAAGATGGAGAGATACAGAGAGACATACCAGATACTGTTAATACTCCAGAAGAAATGCTAGAAAAACAACTAACAAAAGAGTTAGTGCAGAAATCAATAAACAAGCTTGATAATAATCATAAAGCAGTTATAATACTTAGAGATATAGAAGGATTTAGCTATGAAGAAATATCTCGAATACTGGATTGCTCACTTGGAACAGTTAAGTCAAGAATTAGTAGAGCAAGAAACAATTTAAAAGATATTATATTGAAGGATACGGAACAAAATACAGAGTCTGTCGTCTAAAAAGATGAGAGGAGGGATAGTATGAATTGTGATAAATTTGATAATGATATTTCTTTTTATATAGATAATGAACTTAGTGATATTGAAAAAAAAGAATTTGAGCTCCATTTTATGAAATGTGAAAAATGCAGAAAAAAGTATGAAAGCATGATAAGTGTGCTTAAAATTGTTAGAGCAGACGAACAAGTAGAGTTGCCTGAAGGATATAGAGAGACACTTAAAGGAAAGCTATTAAAAGCTTCAATAGAGCAAAGAAAGACGAAGAATTGGAAGCTTATGGCTTCTATTGCTGCAAGTTTGTTAGTGCTATTTACATCTTATGAACTTATTTATAATAATAATATTTTTAATCTAAACAAAAGCGACTCTAGCTTAGAGCTTGAGCAAGGAGATGAAATGTACAAAACAAGCGATGCTGAAGATAAAACTATGAGTATGGCCCAAAAAAAACCTGCAAATGAAGATAATAAGAGTACAACATTGATGGATCAAGAACCAGAGAAATTTAGTGCGGGGACTCAAGCTAGTATAGTTGATAACAATAACAAAGCAGTTGAATTCAAAGGTGGAAATGCTAATATTTATGGAATTCAGGCAACACGAGGTAATATTACAAACAGAAAAACGGTAAAGGAAGCACATATAGATATTGATACCGAAGAATTTGATGATGCTTCAAAGGAAATTATTGACTTTATTAATGCAAATAATGGCTTCATAGAAAGCGTGGAAATAGAAAACAATCAAGAGGATGATAGTGGCGAAGTTTTAACTAAACGCAAAATTATGAAAATTAGAGTTCCTCAAGACAAGTTTGAGCAGACTGTTAGTTTTATTAAGGATATAGGAATTTTAAGAAATGTGCGTTGTTCGATTAGTGATGTGACTGAGAAATATATTAATGTTGAGAGTAATTTAGCTAATCTTTATGATAGGGAGTTTATATTAGAAGAGGTACTTGATAAAGTTGAAGACGCTGAAGATATACAATTAATAGAAGATGAGATAAATAAAGTTAAAGACGAGGTAAATAATTATTCTGGTGTTTTACACAAAATTGATGATTCTGTAATGTTATCCACGATTAATACAACATTAAATGAAAGTGCTGATGAATAGGGGCTCTATATTTTTAGAGCCCCTTTTAAATTTAGGGTTTCCAGCTTTAAAAATCAATATAATAGACTTTTTTTATTTACTCAAAATATCTTTTCATATATACTTAAAGTTGAGGATTTACTTTAGTTATTAAGAGTATAATAGTTTTATAAACTGAATTAAGGAGTTGGTATGATTGCCAAATAAAAAATTAATGGTAATTGATGGCAATAGCTTATTACATAGAGCATTTCACGCATTACCTCCATTGATGAACAAAGAAGGAATATATACAAATGGTGTTTATGGGTTCTTGACCATGCTGTATAAGGTTCTTGACGAATATCAGCCTGATTATATCAGCGTGGTTTTTGATAAAAAAGGGCCAACCTTTAGACATCTTGAATTTGAAGAATATAAAGCAGGAAGAGTAAAAATGCCTAATGAGCTAGGTATGCAATTTCCAATACTAAAAGAAGCTCTTGATAAGCTTAATATAAATAGAGCAGAAATGGATGGATTCGAAGCTGATGATTTAGCAGGGACTATTGCAAAGTTTGGAGAGCAGAATGGCTTAGAAGTAATCGCAGTATCTGGTGACAAAGATTACCTGCAACTAGCTAGTGACAAAACAAAGATATTGCTTACTAGAAAGGGTATTTCTAACCTAGAAATATATGATAAAGATGCAGTTTTAGATCGATATGAACTTACTCCTGAACAATTTATTGATTTAAAAGGGTTGATGGGAGATAAATCAGACAATATACCAGGTGTACCAGGTATAGGTGAAAAGACGGGTATTAAGCTGTTAAAAGAGTATGGATCTATCGAAGGAATCTATCAAAACATTGATAATATATCTGGTGCTAAGTTAAAAGAAAAGCTTATTGAATATAGAACACAGGCTTTTATGAGTAGAAAATTATCTCAGATCATAACCGAGGTACCTATTAGTATTTCTTTAGAAGAGTTGCTACGTAAGGAGCCTGATTTTGATGAACTTTATGATCTCTATCAGAAGCTGGAGTTCCGTAGTCTGATAACCAAAATACAAAAAAATATAACAGAAAAAAATGTGGAGAGTGTAGGAACAAAAAGAGATATTAACTATACTGTAATAAGAAGTATAAATGAACTAAAGAAGCTTGCTAATGATATTTTATCAAATAGAGTTTTATATATTAAAATTGCTATTGACGGAGAACATCCTTTAATAGATGATTTAATTGGAATAGGTATAAAATCAGATGAAGATGAAGTATTTTATATAGATTTTGTTGAGAACAATATTACGGAACCACAATTTTTAGATGTTTTTAAAAAAATATTTGAAGATGAAAGCATAAAGAAAATTGGTCATGATGTTAAAAATGATATTTTAGCTTTAATGAACAAGGGTGTAAATGTAAATGGAATAGTATTTGACAGCATTATTGGACAGTATTTAATAAATCCATCTCAAAATGATTATAATCTTAAGAACTTATCTTCTGAATATCTCAGTTTAGATATAATGAGTGAAGATGAGTTGCTAGGTACTGGCAAAAACAAAAAGAAATTCAGCGATATTTTATTTGAGCAAAGAGCGGCGTTTGTATGTAATCAAGTTGACGTAATTTATAAAATTAGGCCTTATATTGAAGAATTAATTGAAAAACAAGAGATGAAGGATTTATTCTATAATGTGGAAATGCCACTTGTAGGTGTTTTAGCAGACATGGAGTATACAGGATTTTCAGTTGATACTGATAAGCTAAAAGAGTTAGGTGAAGATTTTGACACAAAAATTGAAATCTTAACTAAGGCTATTTATCATGAAGCTGATCAAGAATTTAATATAAATTCACCTAAACAACTGGGTGAGATACTATTTGATAAGCTGGGGCTTCCAGTTATTAAAAAAACAAAAACTGGATACTCAACTAATGCTGAGGTGCTTGAAAAGCTATATGATAAACACCCTATTATTGAGAAAATTTTAGAATACAGACAGATTACTAAGCTTAAATCAACTTATGTTGATGGTTTGATTGCTTTAATAGATAAGAATACTAATAAAGTACACTCTAGTTTTAATCAGACTATAACTACAACAGGTAGAATAAGTAGCACAGAACCAAATCTTCAAAATATACCAATCAAAACCGAAGAAGGGAGACAAATTAGAAAGGTCTTTGTGCCTAGGAGTGAAGAGTATATTTTAGTTGATGCTGACTATTCCCAAATTGAACTAAGAGTACTTGCTCATATATCTGATGATCCTAAACTCAAAGAAGCTTTCTTTACTGGAGAAGATATTCATCGAAAGACAGCCTCTGAAGTATTTGGAGTTTCTATCGAAGAAGTAACGCCGCTAATGAGAAGTAGGGCTAAGGCTGTTAATTTTGGCATAGTATATGGAATTAGTGATTATGGACTATCTAGAGATTTAAACATAACTAGAAAAGAAGCAAAGACATATATTGACAATTATTTATCGAAATATGTTAAAGTGCAAGAATATATGGATTCTATTATTAAGGATGGAAAGAAAAAAGGTTTTGTGTACACAATCTTAAATAGGAGAAGGTATTTACCTGAACTCTCATCTAAAAATTTTAACATAAGGTCATTTGGTGAGAGAATGGCAATGAACACTCCAATACAAGGAAGTGCTGCAGATATTATAAAACTTGCAATGGTAAGTGTGTATAATGAATTAAAAAAACGTGGTCTTAAATCTAAGCTTATATTGCAGGTACATGATGAGCTTATAATTGAAGCACTTAAAGAAGAAGTGGAAAAAATTAAAGAACTATTAAGCAATTTAATGGAAAATGCAATAAAGCTTAGTGTACCTCTAAAGGTTGACATGGAGACAGGTGATAGTTGGTATGATACAAAATAAGCCTAAGATAATTGGATTAACTGGAGGAATAGCAACTGGGAAAAGTACTGCTTCAAAGTTGTTGCAGGAAAAAGGATTACCAGTAATTGATGCTGATGTTTTAGCAAGACAAGTTGTTGAAGTTGGGAAACCTGCTTACAGAGATATTGTAACTAACTTTGGAGAGCACATTTTAAATGATGATGGAAACATTGATAGACAAAAATTAGGTACAATTATATTTGATAGTATGGAGCATAGGATTTTGTTAAACAAAATTGTTCATCCTAGGGTAATGGAAGAAATAAAGAAAAGGATAAAAGAGCTTTCAATAATTAGTAACGTAATTTTCCTAGATGTTCCACTTTTGATTGAAGAAAAGGATAATATTTCTTCTTATGGAATTGAAATTGATGAAATATGGTTAGTTTATACGAGTTATGATATTCAAATAGAAAGACTTATGAAAAGAGAAGGTATTGATTACCATAATGCTTTGAAAAGAATTAAATCTCAAATGTCTATTGATAAGAAAAAAAAATTTGCTGATATTGTAATTAACAATTCAAAGGATATTGAACATCTATCAAAAAGTATAGATTTATTAATTAGTGCCTTTTAATTATTTATGGAGGGATACAATTGCCGATTATGACTTTCAGGTATAGAAGATTTTTAATACTAGTTATTATCATTTTAGCAATATTTGTTGCAGCATCTAATTTTAAGTGGATTGGCAGGATTTTATATCCAGTAAATTATGGAGAATATATTATTGACTTTTCAGAGAAATACGATGTAGACCCTTTCTTAGTATCTGCCATAATTAGAGTTGAAAGCAAATACTATAAAGATGCTATATCTCATAAAGGAGCAAGAGGATTAATGCAAGTTGCTCCCATAACTGGCAAATGGGCGTGTCAAGAAATTGGTATAGACAACTATAGCGACGAGTTACTTTTTGATCCCAAAATAAATATAGAAATTGGATGTTGGTATCTAAGTAAGCTTTTCAAACAGTTCAATGACGATACTGAGTTGGTTATTGCTGCATATAACGGTGGGAGTGGAAATGTATCTAAATGGCTTAAGGACAAAAGATATAGTGTAGATGGAGAAAAGCTTGATAATATTCCATTTAAAGAAACTGAGTTATATGTAAAAAAAGTACTCAAGAGCTATGCTATATATAGTAGACTATATGAAATTGAGGATTTAAAATAATTACTTAATAAACTTAGATAAAACTGCTATAATTAACACTATACAGTCCACACTATTTGACAAAAACAAGAAAGGATGAGGGGAATGGATTACATAAAAAGTATTAGAGATGTGCAAAATTACGACATAAAGAAAGAAGAAAGACTTTTACATTCAGCACAGCATGAAGATATCTTGGCAGGTCTTACAACAGACATCTACTTTTTGACTACGTTAGACATCTTAGACCACATGAAAATTGCAGATAAAGAAGTTGTAGTTGAGATTTTTGCAAGAAAATCCGGAGTTTTTGTTGGTATAGAAGAAGTGAAAAATATACTTAAAGATAAAAATGTAGAGATGTGGGCGCTTGAGGAAGGTACTGAATTTGAACCAAAAGAAACTTTAGTGAGGATAAAGGGTGCATATAAGAACTTTGGTATATTTGAGTCAGTTATTCTAGGGTGCTTAGCGAGTCCAAGCGGATGGGCTACTGCGTCAAAAGAGATAAAAGAAGCTTGTGGCGATAAATCATTTGTATGCTTTGGTACGAGGCATGTTCATCCTTCAGTAGCTCCGGTAATGGAAAGGGCAGCTCGAATTGGGGGCGCAGGCTCAGTGAGTAATATATTAACTGCAAAGCAAATTGGAGAAAACCCTACAGGTACTCTACCGCATGCTGCATTTTTAGTAGCAGGAGACACGTTAGAGGTAGCGCAGGTTTATGATAAAATAATGCCTGAAAACTATAAAAGAATTGTTTTGGTAGATACATTTAAGGATGAGGTTGAAGAAACCCTAAGGTTAGCTAAAGAGATGGGTAAGAGCTTATATGGAATTAGATTGGATACTCCTAGTGAAAGAGGAGGAGTAACACCTGATTTAGTTAAAGAAATAAGAGCTAAACTTGACTTGAATGGCTATAACTGGGTTAAGATTTTTGTTTCTGGTGGTTTGAAGCCTGAAAAAATAAGAATACTATCTGAGGCAGGCGTAGATGCTTTTGGAGTTGGTAGCTATATATCAGGTGCACCTGCAATAGATATGACTATGGATATTAAACAGGTAGAAGGCAAACCAATAGCAAAACGAGGAAGGATACCTGGGCTTATTGAAAATCCTAGATTAGTCAAGATGCTCTAAGTACTAAGGAGGAATTGTTTTGATGTCTAAGAGAATAGTCTGCATATTACTGAGCTTAATAATACTACTATCGGTATCGGGATGCAATATTGAAGAAAAACTTAGAAATCCAAATGAGCTACAAGATAACGGTGAAGACGAAGAATTTGTGGAGACTCAGCCAAATTATGGGGGAGAGATTACAGTTCCTATTTTACACGTAAAGTCTCTTAATCCACTTTTATCTTCAGATAGAAGTCTTTACTATTTCAATAAATTTATATTTGAAGGACTATTCGACATAGATGAACAGATGAACATAAAAAATGTGTTAGCTGAAGAATATAATATTGAAGGTGATGGAAAGACAGTAAATATTAAACTTAGAGAAAATGTAATATGGCATGATGGAGAAAATTTTACATCGGATGATGTAAAATTTACTATAGATGTAATGAAATTTGCATATAATTCGCAATATGCTGGGGAATTATCAGGAGCCTATAAAATATCAGCAAGACTTCTACAGACAGCAGATGTAAAAATAACTGACAGATATAATTTAAAAATAACATCTAATTATGGTTCTAGTGATATTATTGAGAGTCTGATATTTCCAATATTACCCAAACATAAATTCTTAGGTAATAAACCATATGAAAATGCACTGTCTTCAAATGGGAATAATTTAGTAGGAACGGGTCCTTATAAGAAAACTGAATATAACAAATTAAAATCTGTAGTTTTACAGTCTAACGAAGACTACTGGAATGGTAAACCGTATATAGATAAAATCGCAGGTAGAGTCCTCAATGACGATGATCTATCTTTAATATCATTCGAGTCTGGACAAGTCGATGTAACAACTAGTCAGGGAGTGGATTGGGAAAAATATGCACAAAATAAAAATGTAAGAATTTATGAGTATGCTTCTCAGCAATATGAGTTTTTAGGATTCAATTTTAGAAAAGAGCTCTTTATGAGTGAAAGGGGCAGAGCCCTAAGAAAAGCTATTGCTTACGGCATAGATAGACAATCAATTATTCAGAAAGTCTATTTAGGACATGCTACACAAATTGATGTACCGGTCCATCCGGACTCATGGTTAGTATCAGATGATGCTAATTCATACGGATACAATGTTAATAAGGCAAAAGAAACTCTAGAAGCTGCTGGGTGGGCAGATAATAATGGAGATGGTATATACGAGGATGCTGAGGGCAACAAGCTTAGTATAAAGCTAACAACTAATTCATATAATGACTTAAGGCGAAAGACAGCAAATATAATAGCTCAGAACCTTAGAAACATTGGTATTGAGGTTATAAAAGATTACAATGAAAGTGAAACTGAAAATGTTACCGAAGAAATGAGTGATAAGCAGTGGCAAGAAGTGCAAAACAAACTAACATCAGGTAGCTTTGATGTTGTTCTATTAGGATGGGATTTATCATATAGTCCAGATTTATCGTTTGCTCTTCACTCTTCGCAAGTTGCAGGCGGAACAAACTTTATTGCTTACCAGAATCCTGAAATGGATGTATTGTTAAATGAAACCTCAAATACTGTTTCAAGAGAACAGAAAAAACAGGTATATGAAAAAATCCAAAAGAATATTATCGAAGAACTACCATATGTTAGCTTGTTTTTTGTAAACAATTCTATATTAGCTAATAAGAAAATTAAGGGTGAAATAACTCCATCAACTCTAAATATTTATAATAATATTGACAAATGGTATATACCAGAATCATATCAAGATACTAAAGAAAAAGAATGATGAGAAAAAATATATTGACATCACTCGTATTTATTGCTATAATTACTTCGTTAGTCTTAAATGCGGGTGTGCTGGAATCGGCAGACAGGCACGTTTGAGGGGCGTGTGTCAAATGATGTATGGGTTCAAGTCCCATCACCCGCACCAAATTAAAAACCATCTATTGACAAAGATAATTTTATCAATAGATGGTTTTAGTTTGTCTAGAGTTATCATCTAAGCTATTTTGTGACTTTGTATGATAGGCTTGTATTTACTGTGTTTTTGAATTCTGTTTTTTTACTTATACATATGACTTGATGATTAGCTTATTCACATAATCCGAAAATTCTGACTTTTATGCCAAACAAGGTGCTTATAATAATTTTCTTTTTGTAATAATTTTAATTTCTAAGTTTATGCTCATATTTTATACCACTTGAAGGATTACACAAAATCTAGGATATGCTTACTTTCTGCTATACTTGAGCCATATAGAATATTATTTTTTTTCGACAGGAATCCATATCTCTACTATAGAGCCAGTTTCACTACCGTAAAAGCGTTCATCGTAATATTCAACCACATATGGGTTACCATCAAGATATCTTTGTGAATAGCCTGCTCCGTTTGTGCTCAACCATTCTTCCATAGCGTTATTTTCACTCTCATAACCCTTGGATACGTATACATCAAATGATGCGTATTGTGAAGCGGGTAATGTTAAAGTAGTAAGCTTAGTATTTATGTTTTCATCTAAAACAGCGAAGCCCACATGAACTATGCAATCTGTTTCGCTGTAAATTCTAATTTCATAACCATTACTAGACAATTTATTAGGTATTTCAATGTCCATGCAAAGTTTTTCAAATTCTTGCCATATCTCACCTGTTTTATTACCATCTCCAGATATACCAGCTATTATAAGTTTGTTTTTTTTTATGATATTTGGATTCAATAATATACCTCCTTTTAATCTGTTTGTAAATTTTATGATCATTTCATCGACTGTTGTGACCGTCGGAGAAAAGCCTTGTTTACGATATTTACTGGGGGGTAACCCATAAGTATTTTTGAATGCACGTGAAAACGACTGCGCTGAATCATAACCACAATCCAAACAAATATCAAGTATAGGTCTATCTGTTGTTGACAGTTGCATGCAAGCGCGTTCTAATCTTCTGTCTCTGACGTAAACAGCTATGGTTTTGCCGACGATTACGGAAAAAATGCGATGAAAATAGTATGGAGAAAAATGAAACTTATCGGCTAACAGTTCAAAGCTAATAGGTTCTTCTAAGTGGTTGTCAATGTATTCAATAGCTTCTTTTATTTTTTGAAAATTATTCAATATCCTCCCTCCAATCTTACTTGTAGCGGCTACAAAGATATTATATCAAAGCAATCTGAATATCTCTTAACAATTCTTGCTTATTTCAAAGTGTAATTTTAAAGTTAAGTTTATTGCTGGTGTATTAATAGAATTAACTGTTCTCCCAGGAGACAAATCTGATCTTTTACTTTATTGCAAGCTGTTATGAAACAGTATTTACTTATTAGGTAAAAACATAGTAGAATTCTAGTTGCCACATGGTTGTGCTAATAATTACTATGCTCTCTGTATCTAAAATGTGGAATAACTATAAAAAAACCTATTGGATTCCCAATAGGTTTTTACTTTTTATTTTGTTTTAACAGCTGTACCGTATACTAGGATTTCTGCGGCTCCTTGCATTACAGCAGAAGTCGAGAATCTTATATTAATTACTGCGTCAGCACCTAATAACTCAGCTTCTTCAACCATTTTTGCTGTTGCTATTTTTCTAGCTTCTTCGATCATTTCACTATACTCTTTTAGTTCGCCGCCTACTAGTTGTCGAAAACCAGATACAATGTCCTTACCTATGTGCTTTGCTCTTATTGTACTTCCCTTTACAAGACCAAGGGATTGAACAATTTCTTTATCAGCTATGTTGCTAGTATTTACTAAGATCATCCTTTTCTTCCTCCTTATCTTTTATTCTTTCATATATCAATGTACATATTAAGCCTATTGCACTAACTCCTGCAACAGTTATAATAGTGACTATAAAAGCAGGTATCATATCTATTTTTAAAAGTGCTAGCAAAAACACGCCTGCAAAATATAAAGCAATGCACACAACTAAAATCCAGCTAAATATTTTTACCAATGCTATAACCTCCTTATCAATATTTTATTACCAGATAATTGAATTTGCAATAAAAAATTATTTTATATTTCAAAAAATTATTAGAGTCAAATATTTAAATTATACTATGTATTTTTTATAAAAATATTAAGAGAAAACAAATACAAAAATGTAAAAAATTTTTAATTCAAATTGAGAAAATAGAAGGAAAAATCGTTTTTATATCGAATAGACAAATTATAGAGAATCTTATGGTATTTTGTTGAGGCATAGACACTTTATGGGGGAAGGTCTATGCTAGTATAGAGCAAATTTGTACTAATAATCGTAGCTATATTTGAGATAAAGATCTTACTTTAGACTTGCTTTGTATTTTTATGGGGGTTGATGAAATGGCAAGTAGAAGAGAGAATATCTACTTTACTACAGTAGGTACTGTTGGATTATGCACGATATTAATTTTATCATTTGTTTTAAAAGGCGATGATATATCTAACATTTACTTATTTGTTCTTCTTACTATATTAGGGTTTATGCTAGAACGAATACATCTAAGTATAGGTGAATTTAACGTTTCCTTAGATACAGTTGTTTTATTCGGAGCATATCAGATACTCGGAATAAAGTCAGTTCTCTGGATTATAGTAATTACTCAATTGATTCATGAGGTAGCCTTTGAAAAGAAATCATTTTTAAAAATATATTCTAACATAGGTATGGTCATATTGATGTTTGTGATTCCTCATTTTATTTTTCAAGCTGCTGGTCTTAAGATATTTAATTTTATTGGGGCAGCAAATAAAATGACGTTTGTACTGTATGCACTTATTGTATTTCTAACGAACTGGACGTTAATATATGTTCAAATATATTTCACTCAAAGAAAAATCCCAAATAGTTTGAAAGAACCATTTATTTGGGATTTATATAGCAATATCATAGTAATACCGCTTTCGATATTGTTTGCAGAAATATATAATTATTATAGCTACTTAGGAATAATAGTTTTTTCTTTGATAATAATTTCTGCTAATTTACTTTTTAGACTTTTTAGGAATCTTGTATTTATAAATAATGAACTAAGAGTAGTGCAAGAAGTATCTGCGTCAATAAGCTCGAGATTAAATATCGAAGATACTACAGCTAGTATAATAGAAGGAATAAACGAGTTAGTTGATAGTGACTATTGCTCTATTATAAGGCTAGATAAAGGCAATCAGCAGTTTTCTACATTAGATTATATTGCAAATGAATCAATCAAAATTAACAACGACTTAATAGATGATTTTTTGACTCAAAATATGGAGATTATGCTTACTTATTATGATAGCTTCATAATAGATGATTTGAAAAACGATAAGTTATTTTCTAACATTGGATTACCAAAAGAAATA
Source organism: Brassicibacter mesophilus (assembly GCF_050433385.1). Lineage (NCBI taxonomy): Bacteria > Bacillati > Bacillota > Tissierellia > Tissierellales > Thermohalobacteraceae > Brassicibacter > Brassicibacter mesophilus. The sequence continues at coordinate 161,931 of NZ_JBNPXI010000001.1, read as the reverse complement.
AAATCTCTTATATACGAGCCCATGTTGTTAGAAAATCAGATATCAGGATGTATAATCATAGGTAGCAAAGAACGTAAAAAGTTTTCAAAGCAACAACTTAATATTGTAGACATTCTAGCAAATCAAGCTGTAATAGCAATGGAGAATGCTAGGCTATATAACGAAGCTCAAAATAGAGCAATTAAAGATAGTTTGACAGGACTTTATAATCAAAGGTATTTTTTTGAAGCGTTAGACTTCATTACCAATAAATGTTCTTCTTGTAAAAGAACAAAGTGTATTTCCTGTAATAAAACAAGTCTTATTATATTTGATATAGATTTTTTTAAACAAGTCAATGATAAATATGGACATCAATCAGGTGACAAAATATTAAAAGATGTAGCAAAACATATAAAAGAAAATGTAAGGTGTAATGATATAGTATCTCGATATGGAGGAGAAGAATTTACAGTAATTCTTCCAAATACAGGTCAAGATAAGGCTTATCAAATAGCCGATAGAGTTCGGTTCACTATAGAACAGGCAGTGTTCACTTCATCTTATGGTGAAGAGATCAAGATAACTGTCAGTGGAGGTATCTCTGAATATCCGATTAGCGCAGATTCAGGGTCTACTCTTCTAGCTTATGCAGATAGAGCTATGTATATTGGTTCAAAGCAAAATGGAAGGAACAGAGTTAGTACTTATGCAAGTTAAAAGGGCAGTAGCCCTTTTTCTGCTATCAATAAAAATATTTTAAAAGTATTAATATTTTCGAAATATATTCATACTCTTAGAATAGATAGATTTTTTGGAGGTGAAAAAATATGCGGCAAACAATAAGAAGAAAAAGGCATAAGGTTAAGAAGGACAGGCTTTTTACAATTCTTGCTTTTTTTGTTGTGGCTCCAATAATATCTGTTTTACTTGGATTTGTGTTAGTAAAATATATGATATTGCCTAGGTTTCTGCCAGTTCAGAAAGAACCAACTTCTCAAATAATACAAGATGATATTAGTAATAGCGATGATACAAATTTTCAGCAGAATATGCAGGATGAAGATAATAGTGAACAGAGCACTCAAAATCAGAATATACAATTGAAACAGTCTAAACTCGAAGGAATAACCCTATATAATATACAAGCTGGCAACTTTAGTAGTGTAGAGAATGCAGAAAGTTTAGTTAAAGAGCTGGCAACTAATGGGATTACGGGATATATAGTAAAGCTTGATTCATATAAAGTTTTTACTGGAACTTATTTTAACAGAGAAGAAGCAGATAAATATTTGTCTAAGGTAAAGAATACTTATAGCGATTCATTTGTAAATACTTTTTCTATAATTGAAAGAGTGATATCATATAATGAGGATGAACTAAATTTTGCAAACAACCTTATAGATACAATATATGCCTTTGACGATGTATATAACGAAGAGTTGAGTTTATGGAGAAAAGCTGTTGAGACAAAGGAAACAAAGTTATTGGTGGATTCTGTTGCTAGTAATAGTGATAATCTAGAAAAAATGTTACAGAAAATAGACGTTGAATTAAAAAGTGAGCAGTTAATCCAAACAAGAGAAAAGCTTAAGAACCATATAGCACAAAGAAAAAAAATTATTGAGGATTTAAAGAATAATACTGAAGAATTCATAGATAAAAGCTACACTGATTTTTATAGTAATTATTTTGACTATGTCATCTTTACTAAATCAGAACTGGGGAATTGAGGTGGAATAATGAAGCTAAAGGAAATTAAGGAAACTTTAAATGCAAAAGTATTAGTTGGAGAAGAGTACTTAGACAAAGAAGTAAACTCAGCTTTTGGGTGTGACTTAATGAGCGATGTCTTAGCTTTTGTAAGTGATGGAACCGTTTTGTTGACAGGATTAACCAATTTACAAGTAATTAGAACAGCTGAAATGTTAGATTTATTTGCTATTATCTTTGTAAGAGGGAAAACACCTATACAGGAAATATTAGATATGGCTAATGAAAAAAACATAACAATAATGACAACTGAATATACTCTATATACTGCAAGCGGCAAGCTCTATGGAAAGGGGCTGGGTGGAATAAATATTGAGGGTGAAATGAGATAAATGAATAGGGAAACAAATTCAATAACTTTAGAATACGAGATAATGCAAAATGATTTTACAAGAGCTGGAGAAGCATCGAGCAACGTGAAGAAAGTGTTAACACAGTTAGGCATTGAATCAAAAATAATCAGAAAAGTCGCTATTGTAACATATGAAGCAGAAATGAATATTGTTATACACTCATATGGTGGTAAAATAATAGTTACAATATTTCCAGAAGAAATTGAGATATTAGCACTAGATATTGGACCTGGTATAAAAAATATTGACTTAGCTATGAAAGAAGGCTATTCTACAGCTCCAAATAGAGTTCGTGAGCTTGGATTTGGAGCTGGGATGGGATTGCCGAACATGAAAAAATGTTCTGATGTTTTTAAAATTTCTTCAAATGAAGGAAAACAAACTGAAGTATTTATGAAAATATTTAGTAAACATAATTAGAAGATGATTAGTAGGTGATGAATATGAATGAATATTTCCATTCTGTAGTGCTTGATAGTGATAAGTGCAATGGGTGCACAAACTGCATGAGAAGGTGTCCTACGGAAGCCATAAGAGTTAGAGATAAAAAGGCTGTTATAATAAAAGATAGATGTATAGATTGTGGCGAATGTATTAGGGTATGCCCGTACCATGCTCAAAATGCAATAACAGATGATTTATCTGTACTAAAGAAATTTAAATATAATATAGCAATTGCGCCAATGTCACTATATGGACAATTTAGTGTTGATACTGATATGGATAAGGTTTTCAATGGTATAAGATTATTGGGATTTGATTATGTTATCGATGAAGGTTGTGCGGCTGACGCACTTACTGTAGTAATTAAAGATATATTGGAGAATAAAAAATTAAACAAACCTGTTATTTCTTCTTTATGCCCAGCGATATTAAGGATAATACAGGTTAGATTTCCATCTTTAATAGATAACATTATTAACGTTGAATCACCTATGGAAGTAGCGGCTAGGATGGCAAAGACTAAAATTGAGAAAGAATATGGATTTAAGCCAGAAGAAATTGGTGTGTTCTATTTAACGCAGTGTCCTGCAAAAGTTACTAGCATATACCAGCCTATAGGAATAAAAGAATCTTATTTAAACGGAGCATTCTCAATAAAAAGCATTTACGGAGATATAGTAAAACATGCTAAGGGAACATCCGAGGAAGAAGAACATTTAAAAGCATCTTCATTGGGAATTGGATGGGCAAGGACAGGTGGACAAAGTTATGCAATAGGTGTTGAGAACTATATAGCTGTAGATGGGATAGAAAATGTAATAAATGTTCTCGAAGAGATTGAGCTAGGCAAGCTTAGTAATGTAGAATATTTTGAAGGGCTGGCATGCATTGGGGGATGCGTAGGAGGCCCGTTGAATGTAGAAAATCCTTTTATTGCAAAAAGTAGAATCAGAAGGTTATCAGAGATGAAAAATATTGAAAAGACTGTAGATTCAAAATATGTAAAAGAGTTACAATCTAATGGATTAATAGAATGGACAGAGAAAATATATCCTAAAGGAGTAATGGTACTTGATAAAGATATACAAAAGGCCATGAAGAAGATTGAACTGTTAAAGCAAATTAGTACAGAACTTCCTGGGCTTGATTGTGGTTCGTGTGGAGCGCCTAATTGTAGTGCTTTGGCAGAGGATATTGTCCGGGGAAAAGCTAAAATGGATGATTGCATTTTCAAACTTAAAGAAAAGCTTAAAAATAATGAATGATAGCGGGGGATATTAGTGGATTTAAGTAAAATAATTAGTGAGCTTGAATTAGAAGTTGTCGCAGGATTAAACGAGGACGATGTAGAAGTAAGTGGAGTTTATATAGGTGATTTATTAAGCTTAGTTATGTCAAGAGCAGGAGAAAAAAATATCTGGATAACTATACAGACGCACCTTAATATAGTTGCTGTAGCAACGTTAGTGGGTATGTCAGGCATAATTATAGCTGAAGGTATGGGTATAGATAATGATACTATAAAAAAAGCAAATCAAGTGAATGTGCCACTTTTAAAATCTTCTCTAAGTGCTTATGAACTTGCCTGCAAATTGAATAATCTAGGGATATAAAAATGAAAATAGCGTATGATTTGCATATTCATTCTGCGCTTTCACCCTGTGGAGACAATGATATGACTCCTAACAATATTGTTAACATGTCTTTTATAAAAGGATTGAAGTTGATATCTATTACTGATCATAATAGTATGTTAAATGTACTTCCTGCGATTCAAATAGCTAGAAAGTATGATATTCTTGTTATTCCAGGTATTGAGGTTACAACTAGAGAGGAAATTCACGTTCTTTGCTACTTTTCAAATTTATCTGAAGGTATGAGGTTTCAAGATTTAATTTATGAAAGTCTTCCTGACATAGACAATAGAGAAGATTTATTTGGAAGTCAATTAATATTTAATAATAATGATGAAGTAACAGGAAGGCTAAAAAAGTTGCTATTGAATAGCACTAATTATACAATTGAAGAAATATATGAACTTGTAGAAAGGTATAATGGAGTAATGATACCAGCACATATTGATAAGAGTTCTTACAGTATTATATCGTCGCTTGGATTTATACCTGACTCATTAAAAATACGTTCAATAGAAGTGTATAATAAAAGTAGATTTGAAAAGCTCAATAGTTTTATTAGCACAAATAAATATAAGATAATAAATAATTCTGATGCACATTATCTTACTGATATAAAAGAACCAGTATCATTCTTAAATATTGAGGCACTTACAACAGAAGCAGTAATAAGTTATTTAAATAGCATGGGGGAATAAATTTTGAAAGAATTGTCGCTTCATATATTAGATCTAGCTGAAAACTCAATAAAAGCAAGAGCAACTATTATAAGAATAACTATTATTGAGGATTTCTCCAAAGATATACTATCAATTGTCATTGAAGACAATGGCTCAGGCATGGATGAAGAATTTCTAAAAGTAGTAGCTGATCCTTTTATAACAACTAGAACGACTAGGAATGTTGGCTTAGGGGTGTCTTTGATGAAAGCCGCATCAGAAAGGTGCGATGGAAGCTTTAGCATTGACTCAACTAAAGGAAAAGGTACAAAAGTAACATCTACTTTTAAACATTCTCATATAGATAGAGCACCAATTGGTAATGTGGGACAAACAATTGTAGCTTTAATAAATCACAATGATGCAATTGAATATGTTTATACTCATAATATTGATGACCAAAGATTTATTTTTGATACAAGAGAAATAAAAAAGCTAATAGAAGGTGTGAGTATTAGAAAAAATGAAATATTATTATGGATTAGTGAGTATATAAATGATAACATAAATAATCTTTATGAACATATAAATCATTTATGAACTAAAGGGTGAAAAACTATACAACTTATTTAAAAAGTGCTATAATAATATTAAAATAAATAGGAACCCACTGGTTGTCGGGTTCCTAATTTTATGTATTAGTCTATTCTCACTTGTATACAATAGACAAGCTATACCTTGTTTTATCAGTAACATTATACAAAGGATTTCTTTTACAAGTGTAGAAGTATATAGTTTGTTTATTTTCATGTAAAATTAATTTAAACTGATGAGAGGTGAAATTTATGAAATTGAAAAGTTTTACCTTTAAGGGTGGGGTACATCCGCCACACTTTAAAGAACTCACTGAAAAGTGTAGTATTGAAAGAGCTAAGGAGCCAACTACTGTAGTTATACCGATGCAGCAGCATATTGGTGCTCCATGTGAACCAGTTGTTAATGTTGGAGATAGAGTGAAAGTTGGTCAAAAAATAGGCGAAGCAAAAGCATTTGTGTCTGCTCCAGTTCACTCAAGTATTTCAGGTACTGTTAAAAAGATAGCTCCTATGGACACTCCAACAGGAAGTAATGTAATATGCATTGTAATTGAATCAGATGGTTTAAATGAAGTGCATGAAAACGTTTCATCAAAAGGAGATATTGAAACGTTGTCAAAGGAAGAGCTTCTTAATATCATTAAAGAGGCTGGTATCACAGGTTTAGGTGGTGCAGGGTTTCCTACGCACGTCAAGCTTTCGCCGCCACCAGATAAAAAAATCGATACTATTATTTTAAATGGTGCGGAATGTGAACCTTATTTAACTGCTGATCATAGGCTTATGCTTGAATATCCTGACAAGGTTGTTTATGGTCTAAAAGCAATTATGAAGACTGTTGGAGTTAATAAAGGTTTTATAGGAATTGAAAATAATAAGCCTGATGCAATTGAAATTATGATAAAAGCTGTGGCAAATGAGACAAGCATTGAAGTTGTTTCTCTTGAGACTAAATATCCTCAAGGAGACGAAAAAAGATTAATTAATGCTACAACTGGTAGAGTAGTTCCATCTGGCGGCTTACCAATGGATGTTGGAGTAGTAGTAAATAATGTGGGAACCGCTGCAGCAATAGCAACAGCTATTCAAACTGGAATGCCAATTATTGAGCGAATTGTGACAATAACTGGTGGAGCTGTAAATAATCCTAAGAACCTAATTGTAAAGATAGGAACCCCATTTAATGAAGTGATCGAACAATGTGGAGGATATAAAGAAACTCCAGGTAAGATTGTAATGGGAGGACCAATGATGGGACTTGCCCAATATAAAGATGGGATACCAGTTATAAAAGGTACGTCAGGTATTTTAGTTTTAAATGAAAAAGAAGCAAGGATTCCTGAGCCTCAGCCGTGTATACGATGTGGTAAGTGTGTTGACATATGTCCTATTAATTTACAGCCTCTTTTCATAAGCCAACTTTCGTTAAAGAGAATGTACGATGAAACTCAGAAGTTTCATGTACTTGATTGTATAGAATGTGGATCATGTTCGTTTATTTGTCCTTCTAAAAGACCGCTTCTACACTCTATTAGGGTAGCAAAGAGAGAAGTCATAGCTAAAAGAAAAAAATCTAATTGATTGGAGGGGAAAAAATGGATAATAAATTGATTGCTTCATCTTCTCCACATATTAGGTCAGATGAAACAATTTCTAAAATAATGTTAGATGTTATTATTGCACTTTTACCAGCGACATTAGCCAGTATTTATTTTTTTAGATTTAATGCAATTAAGCTAATAGTTCTTGCTATCGCATCAGCGGTAGTTACAGAGGCAATATTTCAAAAAGCACTTAAGAAGCCAGTAACACTAAATGATTTAAGTGCAGTTGTTACAGGATTATTATTAGCATTTAATATACCTGCTACAGCACCTTGGTGGATACCAGTTATAGGTTCCGCATTTGCAATTGGGATTGTAAAGCAGCTTTTTGGAGGATTAGGACATAATTTTATGAATCCAGCATTGGCAGCTAGAGCAATGCTTTTAGCTTCTTGGCCAGTTATAATGACCAATTGGGTGACTCCTGGTGTTGACGCAGTTGCTACAGCTACACCATTAGCAATACTAAAAGGAGAAGCAACGGAAGCTGTAATGCCTTCTTTATCAAATCTTTTCTTTGGGAATATTGGAGGATGCTTAGGAGAAACATCTGCACTTCTTCTTATCATAGGTGGAATTTATCTGCTATATAGAGGTGTTATAAACTGGAGGATACCTTTCACTTATATAGGAACAGTAGCTATAATGATGCTATTATTTGGTGGTGGTTTCGAAAACATGTTATATCACATTTTGGCAGGAGGACTAATGTTAGGAGCCTTCTATATGGCTACAGATTATTCATCATCGCCAGTAACTGCTAAAGGTCAGATTATATTTGGTATAGGCGCAGGATTATTGACTGCTATTATAAGACTTAAAGGGGGATATCCAGAGGGAGTATCATACTCTATACTTCTTATGAATGTAGCAGCACCACTCATTGATAAATATACGAGCCCAAAGGTTTTTGGGGAGGTGAAGCAAAATGCGTGAGGTTATTAAACTTGGATTAGTTCTGCTTATAATTACTTCAATTGCAGCTGTAGTTCTTGCTTTTTCTAATGATTACACAAAAGATATTATTGCTGATGTTGAGGAAAAAGTAAACAATGATGCAAGAATGGAGGTTCTGCCTCAAGCTAAAGATTTTAAACCTTTAGATGAGCAACAATTCAAGAAACTACAGGATGAGAACAATAAGATCATAGAGATATACGTGGGATACAGTGAAAGTGAAAATATAGCAGGTTATACTATAAAGACTGCTACTCCAGGATATGGAGGCGATGTATTAGTCATCACAGGTATTTCCTCTGAGGGGAAATTAACAGGCATGAAGGTAGTAAGTCACCAAGAAACGCCTGGCCTTGGAGCTAACTCTACAAAGCCTGATTTTCAAGAACAATTCAAAGGTAAACTAGTAGATTCAGAAATTACTGTTGTGAAATCTAGCCCAAGTAGTGAAAATGAGATTCAAGCTATAACTGGGGCAACTATTACATCTAGGGCGGTAACAAGTGGTGTTAATATTGCTAGAGAAATATTTTATAGTGAGTTTTCTAAGTAGTGATATATATAACTTGGAGGTGAGAGAATGAGTTTTAAACATTTAAGAAATGGACTTATTGATGAAAATCCTACATTTGTACAGCTTCTTGGTATGTGTCCAACACTGGCTGTAACTACCACAGCACTAGATGGTATGGCTATGGGCTTAGCTACAACGTCAGTTCTGTTTGGTTCAAACTTTGTTGTATCTTTACTTAGAAAGGTTATACCTGATAAGATTCGTATTCCAGCGTTTGTTGTTATAATTGCTACATTTGTTACTATTATAGGTATGTTTATGCATGCTTTTGCACCAGCTCTTTATGGTTCTCTGGGGTTATTTATACCTCTAATCGTTGTAAATTGTATTATACTAGGTCGAGCAGAAGCATTTGCTTCAAAAAATCGCCCTATGAACTCAATAGCAGATGGTGTGGGTATGGGACTAGGCTTTACATGGGCATTAACTTTACTAGGAACAGTTAGAGAAATCTTAGGAGCAGGTAGTGTTTTTGGTTTCTCAATTTTTGGTGAAGCTTTTAAACCTGCTATAATTATGATATTGCCTCCTGGTGCTTTTCTTGCCTTAGGTATATTGATTGGAATTTACAATTGGCTTAAGAAAAAAAGAACTGCGAATAATTAGGAGGGATATATATGGAATTCATTACTATTTTAGTTAGTGCAATATTAGTTAATAACTTTGTTCTTTCAAAATTCTTAGGTATATGTCCGTTCTTAGGAGTTTCTAAACAAGTGGAAACTGCATTTGGAATGGGTGCTGCAGTAACATTTGTAATGACAATATCGTCTACTATAACATATTTTGTTCAGAAATTAATGCTTGAGAGATATGATTTAGAATATCTCCAGACCATAGCTTTTATTTTAGTAATTGCGGCTTTAGTTCAGTTCGTCGAAATGTTTGTTAAGAAAGCAAGTCCAACATTATATCAGGCACTTGGAGTTTACTTGCCTTTAATTACAACTAACTGTGCGGTTTTAGGACTAGCTATATTAAATATTCAGATGGATTTATCTTTAATGAAAACTATAATACATGCAGTTGGAGCTGCTATAGGTTTTACACTTGCTATAGTTTTATTTGCTGGTATAAGAGAAAGATTGGCTTTAGCCGATGTCCCGGAATCATTGCAAGGCTTTCCTATTGCACTTATTACAGCAGGGCTTATGGCTATAGCTTTTCTAGGCTTCACTGGACTTGTATAGGGGGTGAATGTAGATATGAATAGCATTGTAACTGCAGTAGTCAGTTTAGGAGGATTAGGATTAGTATTCGGAGCAGGGTTAGCGGTGGCATCTAAAGCATTCGCAGTTGAGGTTGATCCAAAAGTTGAACAGGTTAGGGCTGCACTCCCTGGTGCAAATTGCGGTGCATGTGGATTCCCAGGATGTGATGGATTTGCAAATGCTGTTGCTAGTGGAAAAGCTCCTGTAAATGGATGCCCAGTAGGCGGTTCTGCTAGTGCAGCTAAAATTGCTGAAGTAATGGGAGTAGCTGCAGAATCAGCTAACAAAAAAGTTGCTAGAGTAATCTGCCAAGGAACTAAATGCAACGCTAACGAAAAATTTGAATATACAGGAATTCAGGATTGTAAAGCAGCTTCATTAGTTTCAGGTGGGAGTAAATCATGCTCGTTTGGTTGCTTAGGATTAGGTACTTGTGTAAGTGCATGTAAATTTGATGCAATAGAAATTGTTGATGGCATAGCAAGTATTAATCCTGAGAAGTGTACTTCATGCGGAAAATGTATAGAAGTGTGTCCAAAATCCGTCATAAAAATGACGCCTTATGAGCAAAAGGTTGTGGTAGATTGCAACAGTAAAGAGTTTGGCAAAGACGTAAAGGTAAAATGTACGACAGGATGTATTGGTTGCCAAATATGTGTAAAGGCTTGTCCATTTGGAGCGATGGAGTTTGAAAACAATCTAGCTAGAATTAACTATGAAAAATGTACTAATTGTATGATTTGTGCTGAAAAATGTCCTACAAAGGCTATATGGGCTGACTTCGAGAACAGGAAAAAGGCAGAAATCGATGAAGAAAAATGTATTGGATGTACAATATGTAAAAAGCAATGTCCTGTTGATGCTATCGAAGGTGAGGTAAAACAAAAGCATAAAGTATTTGAAGAAAAATGTATAGGTTGTGGTGCATGTGCTGAAAAGTGTCCTAAGGATGCTATTACTTTAAAATAAAACAAAATCCTACTAAAGGAACTTTAGTAGGATTTTGTTTTTTGTAATAATTAAGCAAAAATTACAACTTGTAAATGAAATATGGAAATGGTAAACTTAGATTGTGATAATGTGTGTTTTTTGATATTGCATGGCAAGAATCTTGCTTAGATGATTACATTAAAATGACTAATTATATTTAAAAAGGATGTTTTTAATGACAAAATGGGACAAGTTCCTTATAGTTTTTATCTTAATTGCTAGTCTGTTGGGCTTATACTATGTAAAAGTATACGTCTCAGATAGTGGAAGTAAATATATAAGTATACAAGTTGACGGAGATGAATATAAGAAAATATCCTTTGGTGACAATATGGAAGGTAAAACTATAGACATTAATACAGAATTTGGTTATAACAAATTAGAAATTGGAAAAGATAGAGTTAGAATAATTGAGGCTGATTGTCCTGATAAACTAGATGTTAAACAAGGATGGATATCTAATCCTGGCGAAATAATAGTATGCTTACCCAATAGGCTTATTATAGAAATCAAGTCAGATTTAAAGACTGATGATGACATTGACTATATTAGTTACTAGAAAGAGTGAATACCATGAAAAGATTGAGAAAGCTTGTTTTTTTATCATTATTAGTATCGTTAGGGTTAGCTTTGAGCATTATTGAGTCAATGATTCCATTACCATTTGCTATGCCAGGTATGAAGCTAGGATTAGCAAATATGGTTTGCTTAATAACATTGGTAATATTCGGACCTAAAGAAGCATTTGTAGTTGTTATATTGAGAAGCTTAACATTTGCTTTAGCCACAGGAAGTATTTCTGGATTATTTTATAGTATTTCTGGTGCAATTGTTAGTACAATTATAATGTCAATAGTTTACGAGTACCTTTATAACTATTTTAGTCTTATTGGCGTTAGTGTTTTTGGAGCAATATTCCATAATATAGGTCAAATAACAGTTGCATGTATTATTATGGAAAATATAAGGATTTTTTCTTATTTGCCTGTGATGACGTTAGTTAGTTTATTTACTGGATATTTTGTTGGACTAGGATCAATACTCACCACAAAGAACTTAAAACAAAATATGTCCAGAATAACAGGTTAGTAGCTAAGGAGGATTAGAATGAGAGGAAAAGGAAGAAGTACATCACTCTTACTTCTGTTACTTATACTAGGAGTCGTACTTGGAGGAATAATAGGTGAACTTTTAAGTGATAAGGTACCTTTTTTATCCTATAGTTACCCTATAGGACTGAAAAGCCCTGTACATTTAGATTTAAGCGTAATAGATTTAACATTTGGACTGATTATAGATATTAATGTTGCAAGTGCAGTTGGATTTTTACTGGCATTTTTAATGTATAGGAGATTATAGGTGATTTTATGAAAAAAATTATTTTAGCTTCTACGTCCCCACGTAGAAGAGAGATTCTTTCGAAATATAATATAAACCTTGAAATAATGTCTAGTGATGTGGATGAGAAAGTTTTACCAGATGAAGAACCTATTCAGGTAGCTATGGCCCTTGCTTTTCAAAAAGCACATAGTATTGCATCTAAGCTTGATGATAATTGTATTGTGCTTGCTGCAGATACTATTGTTTTTAAAGAAGAGATTTTAGGAAAGCCAACTGATGACATAGATGCATATGAAATGCTGAATAAACTTAATGGTCACATACATCAGGTTATAACTGGCATTGCAATAATAGATACTGAAACAAATAAAAAGATTGTTGATTATGAGATTACCAATGTAAAGTTAAAAAAATTAACTAAGGATAAAATAAAAAGGTATATTAATACAGGAGAATTCAAAGATAAAGCTGGCAGTTATGGGATACAAGGGTATGGCGAAACTCTAGTTGAATGGATAGAAGGATCATATTCTAATGTTGTTGGACTACCAATTGCAAAAATTGATAGCATTTTTGACAATATGTATAATATTAATTTATTATAATATTTTGCTTTTATGGAGGGTTTATGGGTAAAGAATTTAATTACACAATAAAGGATTTACCAAAAGATGAAAGACCTCGAGAAAAACTTTATAAGTATGGAGCAAATGCCTTATCTAACTCAGAACTATTGGCAATAATTATAAGAACAGGAAATAAAGATAGTACTGCTATTGATATATGCCAAAGACTTCTTGCCTCTGACAAAAATGGGATTTCTTTTTTAGCTGAATCATCAATTGAAGAAATCACTAAAATAAAAGGCATAGGTAAGTGTAAAGCAGCGCAAATACTTGCATCTGTTGAACTTGGAAAGAGAATTTTAACATCAGTTGATAAGGATAGGATAAGAATTACTTCGCCTCAAGATGTAGCTAATGTTTTTATGGATGATATGAAAAATTTAAAGAAGGAATACTTTAAGATTTTAATGCTGGATACTAAAAATCAAATCATTGGAATGGAAAACATTTCAATAGGAAGCTTAAATTCATCTATTGTCCATCCTAGGGAAGTTTTTAAGGAGGCTATTAGGAGAAGTAGTGCTTCAATAATTTTGGCACATAATCATCCAAGTGGAGATCCTAGTCCTAGTAGAGAGGATATAAACATTACAAAGAGATTAATGGAAGGTGGCGAAATCTTAGGAATAAGAGTACTTGATCATATTATTATCGGCAATAACATTTTTGTCAGTTTCAAAGAAAAGAATATAATATAAGATTTGTTTAGGAAGGAGCAAAAGAAGATGGGAGTTTTTAATGCATTTACTAAAGACATGGGTATTGATTTAGGGACTGCAAATACTTTAGTGTTCTTAAGAGGAAAAGGAATAATAATAAGAGAACCTTCAGTTGTAGCAATACAGACAAACAATAAGGAAGTTTTAGCAGTAGGTGAGGAAGCAAAAAAGATGATAGGTAGAACACCAGGGCATATTGTTGCTATAAGACCATTAAGCGACGGAGTTATTGCAGACTTTGATGTAACTCAAAGCATGTTAAAATACTTTATTAGAAAAGCACATCCAAGGCGTTCATTTGTTCAACCGAGAGTGGTAGTTTGTGTTCCTTCAGGCGTTACGGAAGTTGAAAAAAGAGCAGTAGAAGAAGCTGCAATTCAGGCAGGAGCAAGAGATGCTTACTTGATAGAAGAACCTATGGCAGCTGCAATAGGAGCAGGGTTACCTGTTCAAGAACCAACAGGAAGTATGGTTGTTGATATTGGTGGGGGTACTACCGAAGTTGCAATAATCTCTTTAGGAGGTATTGTAACTAGTAGATCAATTAGAGTAGCTGGTGACGAACTCGATGAGTCAATCGTGCATTATATAAAAAAAGAATATAGCTTGATGATAGGTGAAAGAACTGCTGAAGAAGTTAAAATTCAAATAGGGTCAGCAGACCTAAAAAATAAAGAGCAAAAAATGCTTATTAGAGGTAGAGATTTGATATCTGGACTTCCAAAAACTATAGAAGTAAGTTCTTCAGAAATACATGATGCAATGAAAGAACCAATAGCGAATATTATTGATGCCATAAAATATACCTTAGAAAAAACTCCTCCAGAATTAGCCTCTGACATAATGGAGCAGGGAATCATGCTTACTGGTGGTGGTGCTTTACTTGAAGGATTAGATAGAATAGTTAAGAAGGAGACTGGAATGCCAGTTCATATTGCAGAGGATCCATTAGACTGTGTTGCACTAGGTACTGGTAAAGCATTAGAAGACATTGAAACATTAAAAAGAATTGCGAAAAATAGTAGAAAGCTTGGCTAAGTTGGTGATATAAATGACTATTTTAAAGAAAATTAAAGGGAGAATGGTAGTAGCAGTTGTTACTATCATTCTCATTGTAATAATAGGAATTACAGCTAGTGGTAGAGATAATGTAACAGCTGTAGAAAATTTTCTAGGTAAGCTGATAACCCCTGTTCAAAAGTTTTTTTACAATGGGGGAGAATCTGTCGCGACTACATTTAAATCAATTGGAAGTATAACACAGCTTAATGAGGAGAATGCAGAGCTAAAAGAGGAAATATCAAAGCTAAGAAACCAAATTAGAAATTATGAAGATATTATAAGCAAGTCCGATTACCTAAGGAATGAAGCGATACTAAAAGAAAAGACTGAATTAAATCTTGTAGATGCTCAAATAATAGGTAAGGATCCTGGAAATTGGTTTGATAAATTTGTTATCGATAAGGGATCGCAAGATGGAATAAAAAAAGGAGATGCAGTCATTCAAGGTGTTGAAGTTGATGGAGATACTATAGTTGAAGGTTTAGTAGGTAGAGTTATTGAAGTTGGTGATAATTGGGCTAAGGTTATATCCATAATTGATGAAGGAAGCAATGCTAGTATTAAGATAATCAGGACTCAAGATGGTGGGATTATAAAAGGTGACTTTGAAGGAAATCTTTCGGGATATTTATTTGATGCTAAAGCTGATGTTGTTAAAGGAGACAAGCTGTTAACTTCAGGTCTTGGAGGAATATTTGTTAAAGATTTATATATTGGTGAAATAAGTGAAGTTACAAAGAAGAGTGATGACTTGTTAGTAAACATTAAAGTTAATCCTGCAGTTAATTTTAATAAGCTGCATGATGTTTTTGTTATAGTTGGAAATTGATCAAAAGGGGTAAGTGTATTGAGGTACTTCATTATTGTAGTGACAGTAATTTTAAACTTTTTATTTCAATCTACTATATTTCAATATTTTGGAATTTTAGGAGTAGTACCAAATACTTCTCTAATTTTAATAATTTCATTTGCTTTGTTATCAGGAAAGAGAACAGGAGCTACCTTAGGCATATTTATAGGACTCTTACAGGATATATTTTTTTGTGATGTTATAGGTGTAAATACTCTTATATATTTTATTATCGGATACCTTGTTGGGTTAACTGATCAAAAAGTTTTTAAGGAAAATATATTTTTACCTTTTGTATTTACAGGACTTTCCACAGTTTTTTATCACATTATGTATTTTTTCTTTATGTATTTCTTGTCAATAAATGTTCAATTTATGAAACTAATGAACAACATTGTTTTTGTGGAAATAATTTACAATTCTATAATATCTGTTTTTATTTATAAGCAGATTTTGAAAATTTATGCTGAGCCAAGAATGAGTTTTAGAAAGAGGGCAAGGAGGTAAAAAGCTATGAAATTGATAGAAAAACTTAAAGACAGATACAATGTACTTATAATAATCCTTGCTATCGTATTTCTCACATTATCATTCAGGCTTGCATCTCTTACTATCGTTCATGGTGATGAACTTAGAAAAATATCAGACACTAAAAGAGTAAAGCAGATATCTATAACAGCTCCTAGGGGTGAGATAAGAGATAGATATGGAAGACTATTAGCAGGAAATAAACCTAGCTTTACTGTGCAGATAATGAAAGATGAGCTTAATATGAAGGATAAACAAAAAAGAAATGACACTATTACTAAGCTAGTAAAAATTTTAGAAGAAGATGGTGTAAATTTCATTGATGAATTTCCGATTAATCTGAATACGTTTGTTTACAAAGATGAATCTAGCTACTATGAAAGCAGTACCACTCCAGTTGAACAAGTAGTTGATATTATTATTCAAAATAACTTGACTGGAGAACTATTAAATCTAAATAAAGGTTACAGTGATGAACTAAATGCTATCAGATTTTTTGCAGGAAAAAAAGCTGTGAATATATTAGAAAATGAAGGCTTTGAGATGCCTATAATTATAGATTTAGATCAAGAGGGAAGGGTTGCATATTCTTATGATGTAAATATAGATATTGATAAGTGGAAAAAAGAAAATAATATACCTTTATATATGGAGGCAAAGGATTTATTAATTCACTTCATAAATAATGACAAAAAAAACCTAATGAAAATAATTAATGATCCTATGGCTAGTGAACTAGTATACAAAATGCTTAATGATAAGGGATTAATAAGCAATATTAAGCTAGAGGCCTTTTCCTTTAGTTTTGACGAAGAATATAGATCTATTAAAAGGAATCTAATGAAGAGTTTTACTGCAATAACTATGACTAGTCATGCTAAGGACGACTTTATTAATATAGTTTTAGATAGCAGTGCAATATATGAAATACTGAATAATATTTTCGTTAAGACTGATGAGAATGGAAAAATAGTTGAATCAACTATACCAGCTAAAATATTATTGGAAAAGCTTGAAGAGAAACAAACTGACATGCCTATTATTATATCTATGGATGAAGAAAATAATAGAGTTTCTTTTAAGTACAAAGATGATAATAGAAAGGAAAAATTTTATAAAGAAGAAAAAATAAATGGTGAATTAACACCAATTGAAGCATTGATACATTTAGCAAAAAAATATGAGGTTTTGGAAGAATTTATTACAGATGATAATATAAAGACCATAGCTCAAGAAAAGGTTTTGACCATTATAAACCCTAAAATATCTATTGCAAACTGGGAATATGTGCCTGTTAATAATAAAAATAATTGGCTTACTAAGTATAAAATTCCAGAAGAAGTTGACGCAGAGCAAGCTTTTAACTTGTTAAGAGAAAATCTTAAAATAAGCGAAGAGTTAAGCAAATATGAGGCAAGGTCAACCATGCTAATTATTGAGCAATTAAATAAACAAGGATACAGAGCTTATCAGCCTATAAATCTTGCATATGGAATAAGAAACACAACAGTTGCAAAGTTGGAGGAAAATAAACTGGAATTACCTGGTATTCAAGTGTCTATTGAACCAATAAGATATTATCCTATGGGAGAAACTGCAGCACATATTCTTGGATATTTAGGTAAGATATCTCAACCTAAAGAAATAGAAAATTATATTGAAAATCAAGGGTATTCGCCTAATGATATTATAGGTAAAACTGGAGTAGAACAAAGCTTTGAGAAATATCTAAATGGAGAAGATGGTAGTAGACAAGTAGAAGTTGATGTTTTAGGAAATACCATAAGTGTAATTGATGAAAAGAAAGCTGTACCGGGTAGTAATTTATATTTAACAATAGATGCTGAATTACAAAAAATAACACAAGATTCATTAAAGCAAGCATTATATGAAATACAAAGAGGTGGAGAATTTAAGAGTAATTGGGGTAATTATAATTACTCTGAATCTTTTAAAAATGCTACGTCTGGTGCAGCTGTTGCTATTGATGTGAAAACAGGTGAGGTATTAGCATTGGCTAATTATCCTGCATATGATCCAAATTTATTTGCGACTGGAATTTCTGAAGAGGACTGGGAGAGTCTTATGCCAGAAAATGAAGAAGATCCTCTTGCACCTAGACCGTTGTATAATATTGCACTGCAGACAGCTGTTCAGCCTGGGTCTGTATTTAAAATGGTAACAGGATTAGCTGCTTTAGAAAAAGGAATTAAGGCAACTAAGCAAATAAATGACTATGGATACGTTGAGCTGGGTAATAAGAAGTTTGGATGTTGGATATGGAATGATAAAAGGGGTAATCATGGATGGGAAAACCTATATGAGGCAATACGAGATTCCTGCAATTATTATTTTTATAGTGTCACTATGGGTAGGAACCCTAGAAGTGGTGAAAGTATAGGAGGAAAAGTTGATATAGAAGATATATTAAGAATAGCATCAGATTTTGGATTAAATGATAAGACTGGCATAGAAAT
This sequence comes from Brassicibacter mesophilus, assembly GCF_050433385.1. NCBI lineage: Bacteria > Bacillati > Bacillota > Tissierellia > Tissierellales > Thermohalobacteraceae > Brassicibacter > Brassicibacter mesophilus. The sequence continues at coordinate 143,554 of NZ_JBNPXI010000001.1, read as the reverse complement.
TATGGGAGAACGTGCAAATGGAGTTCCAGATACTAAGTCAAAAACTAATAATACGAAGGCTGGATTGAGAAGGTTTTTAAATTCAAACATACGAGAATATAGAATTGAAGATGTTGAATTAGAGGAAAAAGATATTAAGAAAGCAATTGACGAGATTGTAAGCTGGGCAGAGCTAGAAGAGCCGTTGAGCAAAAGAGAAGTGATTAGAAGACTAAGCAAGCTTGGGTTCGATGGTGAGAAAAAAATAGAAGGTAACAGAGAAGACTTAGCTGATATAATAAAATACACATATTTGAACCAATCAGGTTGGAAGCAAGCAGATACACTTAATATATCAATAGGACAAGGACAAAATGCTTATACTCCTATTCAGATGGCCAATTATATGGCGACTTTATCTAATGGTGGTTATAGACACAAGGTTAGTGTAATAAGTAAAGTAGACAGCTATGACAACTCAAAGGTAGTTTATGAACCGGAGAGAGAAACAAATAGAGTGCAGCTTAAAGACTACAATTATCTTAATGAGGTTAATAAAGGACTCGGAATGGTTACAAGCGACGGTACAGCTAGAAGCATATTTCAGAGATTTCCTATTAAAGTAGCTGCTAAAACAGGTACGGCTCAAAAAGAAGGCATTAATCCTGTTACAGGAGAGGAATATGATAACTTTGCATGGTTTGTTGCTTATGGACCTTATGAAGAAAATAATCCTAAAGCTACAGAAATTGCAGTTGCAGTAGTAATTTTTCAAGGTGGTCATGGTGGATATGCAGGGCCAGTAGCTAAAGAAATTATTGCTCAATATATGGGTTTAAATGATGAGACTAAAGGTGAATTTACACTAGATAACAAATTGGTAAGGTAGTTCTGCCTTACCAATTTAATTTTTTCAATATTTTAAGAAGGAATTATGAGAATAATGAAGAATTTTATATTAGCTGTATTTCTTTGGAGGGTGACAAATGAGTCAGAACTTAGTGACGTTTAAAGGTAATCAGGAAGGTATATACATATATATCAAGGAAGGAAATTTCCAAATAATAAAAGAACAGCTTGAGCACAAGCTAAAAAAAGCAGGAACATTTTTTAGAGGGGCAAAAGTAATAAATATAAAAGGGAAAAAATTATCAACAGAAGAGACAGAAGAAATTAAAGGAATTATTAAAAATAAATATGGGTTATTTATTGATGAAGTAAAAGAAGATAAGCAGTCTAGACTCTCTGATGATATCAGCTCAATCAATAATACCTTTTTTGATGGCATACAGGAGGGACAAACTAAATTTATAAACACTACCATCAGATCAGGACAAGCAATAGAGTACGATGGCAACGTAGTAATAATAGGAGATATAAACCCTGGTGGAATAGTGACTGCAAAGGGAAATATCATAGTACTTGGAGCTTTAAGAGGAGTTGCACATGCTGGTAGCGATGGAAATAGACAAGCAATTGTTGCTGCTTTTCTTTTACAGCCAACTCAACTAAGAATAGCTGATGTAATTGCAAGAAGACCTGATTACGAAATACAAGCTTCTAGATGGCCAGAAATAGCTAAAATTGAAGAAAATGCTGTTCTAATTGAACCCTATTTACCAAAAAAATAATTAAGTATGGGAGGCTGAATGAATATGGGAGAAGTAATAGTGGTTACTTCAGGAAAAGGTGGAGTAGGGAAAACTACAACCACTGCTAATATCGGTACTGGTCTAGTTATGCTAGGCAAAAAAGTTGCAGTTGTTGATGCCGATATCGGATTAAGAAACCTTGATGTAGTTATGGGTCTTGAGAATAGAATAGTTTACGATATAGTAGATGTAGTAGAAAAGGTGTGTAGACTTAAACAAGGACTTATCAGAGATAAAAGATACGATGGACTTTACCTTTTACCAGCAGCTCAGACAAAGGATAAAACTGCCGTAGCTCCATCTCAAATGGTAGAGTTGTGTAATGAATTAAGGGAAAGCTTTGATTATGTTATTATTGATTGTCCTGCAGGAATAGAGCAAGGGTTCCAAAATGCTATTGCGGGGGCAGATAAAGCAGTTGTTGTTACAACACCTGAGATTTCTGCAGTTAGAGATGCTGATAGAATAATAGGGTTGTTAGAAGCAAAAGGGCTACATAATCCAAAGCTTATCATCAATAGAATCAGACAAGATATGGTTAAAAGAGGCGACATGATGAATATTGATGATATGATAGATATATTAGCAATAGATTTATTAGGAGTTGTGCCAGATGATGAGTCAATTGTAATATCTACTAATAAAGGAGATCCTGTAGTTACAGATGATAAAGCAATGGCAGGTCAAGCTTATAGAAATATTGTGAGACGTATAACTGGAGAGGAAGTTCCTTTACTTAATCTAGATGTTGATGAAAGTATGTTTGGTAGGCTAAAGAAATTATTTTTTGGAAAGTAACTGAAAAGGAGGGGTTGATTTGGACTTTTTGAAAATATTTAGCAAGAATGAAAATAACAGCAAGAATGTTGCGAAAGAAAGACTTAAGCTAGTTCTAATTCACGATAGAGCTAATGTTTCTCCTCACTTTTTAGAGATGCTCAAAGGAGATATAATCAGAGTTATATCCGACTATATGATTATTGATGAAGAAGGGTTAGACATAAAGCTAACAAGGACAAGAAGAGAAAGCGATAATACTCCAATACCAGCTCTAATTGCAAATATTCCTATACTAAAAATGAAAGAGGATTCAATAAAATAGGCTTTTTAGCACAATACTTTTACCTTGTGTCACTGACACAGGGTAAATTAGCTATAAAATATGGTTTGTGTATTATTAAAGTTTTTTTATAAAATGTATAGTATAATAAGTATATTAACAATATACTAGGAGGCTGAATATGAATATTGCACTAATAGCACATGATAAAAAGAAAAGGCTTATAATTAACTTTTCCTTAGCATATAAGCATATTTTAGAGCAGCATACATTATTTGCGACCGGAACCACTGGTAAATTAATATCAGAAGCAACTGGACTAAATATCCATAGGTTTATGTCAGGCCCCTTAGGAGGAGATCAGCAAATCGGTGCCAAAATTGCTAGCAATGAAATGGATTTAGTTATTTTTATGAGAGATCCACTGACAGCTCAACCGCATGAACCGGATATATTGGCTCTTATGAGGCTAAGTGATGTACATTCTATACCTATTGCAACTAATTTAGCAACTGCTGAGTTAATGATTAAATCACTTGAAAGAGGAGACATAGGCTGGAGAGAGGTAGTAAAAAGAATGTCAGAAGAAGACTGATCAATATTAACCTAATATCTCAGTTTTGAAAATGAGATTTTAGGTTTTATTTATGTAATAAAAACACCTACTTTAAAATAATAATATATAGATTGATAACATTAAAAGTAGGTGATAATGTGAATGTAAAATCAGGATTCAACAAGTTGGTTAGAAACCTTAGAGTAAAAACTGGATACAATTATAAGAATAAAGAAAGCTCATTTTATAGAAAACAGTTAAATAAAATATTTATATGCATCTTAATCGTATTAGTAATTCTAGTATTAAAGAAAATTGATGTTAAATTCTCTAATAATGCCATACGTATAGTTCAGGATACTCTAGATTATTCAACTGACATTAAAGAAGATTCTATAAAGGTTTTAAAATTCGTAAAAGAAAAGGTTAAAATTCCTAATGAAATTATTTCAGTATTTAAAAATGAAATAAGTTCAAAAGCATTTATTCACAAATATTGTTTACCAATATGACAGGGTGCCCAAAATGTATATAACCAAGCCATATTATCTAGCAATAAAAATCAATTATTGTATGATAGCATTATTAGTTTTAGCTTTTCTTGATGGTTATTTTCTTGAAGGGTTAATTATCATACTTATTGTACTGCTTCATGAATTTGGACATTTGTTAGTAGCTTCAGTATATGGGATTAAAGCAAGGGAAATAGAGTTGTTTCCTTTTGGAGGAGTAGCAAAGCTAGAAGGAATAATTGGTCCTGATCCGAAAGAAGAAATATATATATGTTTAGCTGGTCCTCTATTAAACCTTATATTATTTCTCTCTTTTTCTTTTTTGATGAAAAACTTTTCAGAAGTTTATTTGATTGATTTGTTATTTAAAATAAATCTCTTAATGTTTTTACTTAATATTTTACCTATATTTCCTTTAGATGGGGGAAAAATATTAAGAGCTATAGTATCATATTTTTTAGGATTTAAGAAAGCTACAATAATAATGACTCGAATTACTTATGTTATTTCATCGATAATAATAATAGTTGGACTAATTACAGCTTTTTATGACTATAATAACTTATATATAGTTGCTTTGGCTATGTTTACAATAATGGCTGCCAGAAATGAAAGAAAGATGGCAGCTTTTGTTTTCATAAGAAATATTACACTTAAAAAAAGAAGCCTTAGTAAAAGAAAAATAATGAAAACACATTTGCTTGTGTGCTTAAAGAATGTAACAGGAAAAGAAATCTTTGATTATTTATTACCAAATAAGTTTCATGTAATTATAGTAATAGATGAGAATGGAAACTGCATAGGGGAAATAATGGAATATGAATTAATAAATGGAATATTAAGTCATGGAATAGACGTGACCTTAGAAAATCTGTTAATTGGCGCTAAAAAGTGGTAGAATAATAGGTAGGAATGAAAGATAATGTCTTAAAAAAGTATATAATACAGAAGTAAAGGATGATATAAGTGATAGATGATAAACAATTAGAAAAAATACTTAGGAGAGTAGAAAAACCTGCTAGATATATAGGAAATGAACATAATAGCATAAAGAAAGAAGTTACAAATGACACTGTTAGATTTGCATTTGCTTTCCCAGATGTATATGATGTAGGAATGTCTCACCTTGGGCTGCACATATTATATAATCTTTTAAATAATGAAAAGGATATATATTGTGAAAGAGTATTTTCTCCATGGGTAGATATGGAGGAACAAATGAGAAATAATGATGTACTTCTATATGGACTTGAAAGTAAAGATCCAATAAATGAATTTGATTTTGTAGGATTTACATTGCAATATGAAATGAGTTATACAAACATTCTTAATATGCTTGATTTAGGAGGAATATCCTTACTATCTAAAGATAGAAAAGATAAGGAACCATTCGTTATAGCAGGTGGACCTTGTGCATTTAACCCGGAACCTCTGGCAGACATTATAGATATTTTTGTGATAGGTGAAGGCGAAGAAGTTACATTAGAGATACTTAATATGTATAAACAATGGAAAAAAGAAGATAAGAGTAGAAAAGACTTTTTATGTATGATTAGTTCTATTGAAGGAGTATATGTACCACAACTTTATAATGTCTTATACAATGAAGATGGAACGATTAGGGACTTTTTTGCTGAAAGTGAGAATGTTTCTACTAGAATAAGGAAAAGAATAATTAGAAATCTAGATGAGACGTTCTTTCCAGAAAAAATAATTGTTCCTTTTATTGAAACAGTACATGACAGAATAATGCTTGAGATATTTAGAGGATGTACGAGAGGGTGCAGATTCTGTCAAGCTGGAATGATATATAGACCGATCCGTGAAAGAAGTGTAGATAGCTTAGTTGAACTAGCTAAAAGACTTGTAGAAGCTACAGGACATGAAGAGATTTCCTTATCATCATTAAGCACTAGTGATTATTCTAGTATTGTGGAATTAGTTAATAGGTTAATAACTGAATTTAAAGATAAAAAGATCGGTCTTTCATTACCATCACTGAGATTAGATTCTTTTTCTCTAGATGTAATAGAAGAAATTCAGAAGGTTAGAAAAACTGGACTTACATTTGCACCAGAGGCAGGAAGTCAAAGGTTAAGAGACGTAATAAATAAGGGTATAACAGAAGAAAATCTAATTAATTCTGTGAGAGATGCATTTGGCTCAGGATGGTCTACGGTTAAATTATATTTCATGCTCGGATTACCTACGGAAAATTCAGACGATATTCTGGGGATTAAAGATCTCGCTTATAAAGTAAAAGATGAGTTTTTTAAACTTCCTCGTGAAGAAAGAAAAGGCAATTTAAAAGTGACTGTTAGTACAGCATGTTTTGTGCCCAAACCGTTTACACCATTCCAATGGCATCCTCAAGATACTATACAGGTATTCAACGAAAAGATTAACTTGTTAAAGAGTAAAATAAAAGACAATAAAATTACCTATAACCATCATGATTCTAGATTAAGTTATCTAGAAGCAGTTTTGGCAAGAGGAGATAGAAAACTTTCTAAAGTACTTATAAAAGCCTGGGAAAAGGGTTGTAAATTTGATGGATGGGCAGATTTATTTGATTTTAGTAAATGGATGTCTGCATTTGAAGACTGTGGTATTGATCCTGATTTCTATGCTACAAGAGAAAGAAACTATGATGAGATACTGCCTTGGGACTTTATTGATGCTGGAGTTTCTAAAGATTATCTAATAAAAGAGAATGAAAAGGCAAAAAAGGGTGAACTTACAAAAGATTGTAGATTGGGTTGTACCGCATGCGGAATAAATACATGTTTTACAGGTGGTGTATGCTAATGATGACAATAAGAGCGAAATTTACGAAAACAAGTGATTTAATATATATATCTCATTTAGATTTAATGAGACTGTTTCAGCGTGCACTTAGACGAGCTGGTATCCCAGTAAAGTATAGTGAGGGTTTTAATCCACATCCAAAATTATCATTTGCAACTGCGCTTACTTTAGGAGTATCGAGTGATGGTGAATATATGGATATCGAGCTTGATAGCCATGTTGCTCCACAAGAGTTTATAGAAAAAATAAATAATGTTTTACCAGAAGGTATTAGAATACTAAAGGCAGAATATATAAAGGATAAAGGTTCAATAATGTCATTGATAAGATGGTCAAGTTATGTAATTGAGATGTCTTTAATCGAACATATTAGCAAGGAAAATGTTGAGCTAGAAATAAGTAGGTTACTTAACATGAACGAGATAATAATGACTAAAGAAAAAAGAAAAGGTAAAAAGATTGTAACAAAGCAAGAAGATATAAAAGATAAGATAAAGGATTTGTTTGTTCTTATGCAAGATGATAAAAGAATAGTTCTAAAAACTACCTTAATGACAGGAAGTATAGGAAACTTAAAACCTGAATTACTTGTTGAAGCACTATTAAAATACACTGATATTAAGGCAGTAAAAGAGGATGTTAATATCCATAGATTAGAGCTATATGTTGAAAGAAATGATCAAATAACAACTCCTATATAAGCATAAAATTAGTTCAGGGAGAGATTTTATGAATCAAATTATTATTGATGTCGGGTTAAATGAGAATAGAGTTGCTATAGTAGAGAATGATGAACTAGTAGAGTTATATATTGAGAGAGATGATAGCAAAAGAATAGTTGGTAATATTTATAAAGGGAGAGTAGTAAATGTCCTACCAGGAATGCAAGCAGCTTTTGTTGATATAGGTCTTGAAAAAAATGCATTTCTCTATGTAAAAGACGCTATACCTAAGGAACTATTATCTAATAAGAATATAAATCTAAAAGATATATCTATAAAAGATGTTGTTAAGGTTGGGCAAGAAATAATAGCACAAGTAATAAAGGAACCTTTCGGTACAAAAGGTGCGCGAGTAACTACACATATTACAATTCCAGGAAGACACATTGTGCTTATGCCATATACTGACTATATAGGAGTATCTAGACGTATTACTGAAGAGGAAGAAAGAGATAGACTCAGGCATATGGCAGAAACTATAAAACCTGAAAACATGGGGATTATACTTAGAACTGCATGCGAAGGAATAGAGCTAGAGGATTTTAAAGATGATGTAAAGTTTTTATTAAAAATACTTCATAAAATTGATGGTGAGAGGAATCTAGGATTTGCACCTAGAGTAATATATAGGGATTTAAATTTAATCCACAGAACAGTAAGGGATTTATTTACTAAAAATATACAAAAACTGATTGTGAATAGTAGAGAAGAATATAAGAGCATAATTGAGTTAGTTGAATTAGTATCACCACAGCTTAAATCACGTGTTGAATATTTCGATTATAGTCATAGTATTTTTGGACACTTTGGTATAGAAACTATGATCAACAAAGCACTTGAGCGAAAAGTATGGTTAAAAAGTGGAGGATATATAATTATTGATGAGACTGAAGCTTTAACTTCGATTGATGTCAATACAGGCAAATATGTAGGTACTATTAATTTGGAGGATACAGTCCTTAAGACTAATATTGAGGCTACTAAAGAGATAGCTAAACAACTAAGACTAAGAAACATTGGTGGCATAATAATTATTGATTTTATTGATATGAACAACGAAAGTCATGATAACGAAGTGCTAAAATGTTTAGAGAATGAATTAAAGAAAGATAGAATTAAATCAACTGTTCTTGGTATGACACAGCTAGGGCTTGTAGAGATGACTAGAAAAAAGGCTAGGAGTAGACTTACTTCTAAGTTGCTAAAAGAATGCCCTTATTGCAAAGGGACGGGGAAGATTCTTTCTGAAAGCACTGTACTAGAAATAATTGAAAAAGAACTCAAAAGAATAAAGCTGCATACAAATTCTGAAGCAGTTATAATGGAAGTTAATCCATCGATTGTAGACTATGTTCATGATAATCAGAATGAATATTTAAAGTTATTTGAAAAAGAATATGGAATAAGAGTTTTTCTTCAGGGATGTGAAACAGTTCATTCTAATGAAGTGAAAGTTAAAGGTATGGGTAAAATTGAATACATAGAACAATTACTCAAAAAGTAAAATTGTACACGTATATAAGTTGACATTTACTGATTTATCTGATAAAATCTTATTCTGTAAGTGAGCCGCACAATGTAGGTTTTAAAACTTCGGTACCTCACATTGGCGAGACTGGTTAGAGGAGGTGTATTGATAATGTACGCAGTAATTGAGACAGGTGGAAAGCAGTATAGAGTTCAAGAAGGAGATACTATTTTCATTGAGAAGGTTGATGGTAACCAAGGTGATGCTGTAAGCTTTGAAAGAGTTCTTTTACTTTCAGATGAAAGTGAAGTAAAGGTTGGAAAGCCTTATGTTGAAGGTGCTACAGTAAATGCTAGTATTTTGGAACAGGGAAAGGCTAAAAAAATCATTGTTTTTAAATTCAAAGCTAAGAAAGATTACAGAAGAAAGCAAGGACATAGACAACCATACACAAAAGTTAAAATCGAAAAAATTAATGGATAGTGTTTTTTATGACTAAAATTAATATTTTCAAAAACAAAGACGGCAGTATTGTTAAATATGTTGTAGATGGACATACAGGATATGATTCTGCTGGAAAAGATATTTTGTGTGCAGCGGTGTCGATTTTAACCCAAACTGCACTAAATGCATTGAATGAAGTCTGTGGTATTGATGAAGAGCTTATTGACTATACAGTAGAAGATGAGCAAGGATACTTAGATGTATGTTTACCAGATGGTTTATCAAATGGCCAAAGGGAAAAGGCTGATATTGTACTACAGACGATGATAGTAGGACTAAAAGGTTTACAAGAGATTTATCCAGAATATATAACTCTCGAATACGGGGAGGTGTGATGAAAATGATAAGAATTAATTTGCAGCTTTTTGCACATAAAAAAGGAGTAGGTAGCTCTAAAAATGGTCGTGATAGTGAATCAAAAAGACTTGGTGTAAAAAGAGCTGATGGACAATTTGTTTTAGCTGGAAATATATTAGTTAGGCAAAGAGGTACAAAAATCCATCCAGGTCTAAATGTAGGCAGAGGTGGAGATGATACTTTATTTGCTAAGGTTGACGGAGTAGTAAAGTTCGAAAGAAAAGGTAAAGACAAAAAGCAAGTTAGTATTTATCCTAAAGAAGCACTAGCTGATGCTTAGGAATTAACCTACCAAGTTTGGTAGGTTTTTTTATTTGTTTACTAAATCAATAAATGTGATAAAATGACTATAGGGGAGAGGTGACTTTTTTTAGGGGGTGACTCATATTAATAGATTGATTAACCAGATTAAACTCAAGAAAGGTATTATACCTGGAATTGCTCAGTTAGTTATCTTGCTTTTATGTATTGTGAAATTAATAATTAATAGCATTTATTTTGAATTATCTTATTTTATGATGACTGCAATATCAGCTTTATTAAGCATTATATCATTATTATTGTGGATTAAGACTCCAATTTGTCAGGCGAATAAAAGCTGTAATAATATTGAAAAAATGAAGGGTAACTTTATAAGAGACTTAAAATGCTTATCAAGAGAGCAGAGACATGATTATATGAATATTTTTCAGATAATATATGGCTATTTACAGCTCAAAAAAGCTGATAAGGCTATTGAACAGATTAAGAAAATAACAAATATGACAACAAGCATAAGTAAAATATACAATATCTCTGTCCTGTCTATCTCACTTCTTTTAGAGAAAAAGATAAAGGAAGCAGACAATCAAGGAGTCGAAATTATCTGCAATGTTACAAACTATATAGAGTATGAGTATAGGTGCATACATAATGAAGTACAGATAGTAGAAGAATTAACAGAGATAATTGACTTATTTGTGAATAATATGCTTAATCAGCCTCATGATGGTAAAATATTTATAGATATATCTGAATACAATGATAGATTAGAACTTATTTTTAAAGGGGACATAGAGTACGCATTGAAGGTTAACATCCAGAGGATACATAATGATACTATAATTACTGATAATGAGACTAAACTGATATTTAAATATAAGCAGATGGAAAATATAATACCAAATGATACTATTTATTTTTCATTATTAAATAATGCTTAAAATATAATATATATGATTTTAATTTGGCATAATAATAGTAGTTGACAGGCATAAAAGAATTGGTATAATGAAATTATTAATAATACGATAGGATGGTTGAAATGTTTATAGATGTAGCAAAGGTTTTCGTGAAAGGTGGCAATGGAGGACATGGAGCTGTGGCCTTCAGAAGAGAAAAATATGAGCCTGCAGGAGGACCTGCAGGAGGAGATGGTGGAGATGGCGGCAGTGTCATATTGCAGGTTGATAAAAATATAAGGACATTGATGGATTTTAGATATAAAAGCCATTATAAGGCTCAAAGTGGTGAAGATGGAAGAAATAAAATGCAGTATGGAAAAAAAGCGTCTGACCTGATACTTAAGGTTCCAGTTGGAACTATAGTAAAAGATGAGGAGACAGGTGCTATTATAGCTGATTTAACTGAAGATAATCAGTCTATTGTTATTGCAAAAGGCGGACGCGGAGGAAAAGGAAACGCGAAATTTACTACATCTACAAGGCAGGCTCCAAGATTTGCTCAAGGTGGAGGGAAAGGTGAAGAAAGATGGATTATACTTGAACTTAAACTCCTAGCAGATGTTGGATTGATAGGGTTTCCAAACGTGGGTAAATCAACACTATTATCTATAATGACTGATGCAAAGCCTAAGATAGCAAACTATCATTTTACAACTATCACTCCTAATCTTGGTGTAGTTGAATTAGAAAAAGGAAAAAGCTTTGTTATGGCTGATATACCTGGTCTAATCGAAGGTGCTCATATAGGCGTAGGCTTAGGGCACGATTTTCTTAGACATATCGAGAGGAATAGAATATTAGTACATGTGGTAGATGTTTCAGCTCAAGAAGGGCGAGATCCAGTTGATGATTTTATGAAAATTAATGATGAATTAAAGAAATATAGCGTTAAATTGGCTGAAAAACCTCAAATAGTGGTTGCTAATAAAATGGATATACCTGAATCCAAAGAAGGGTTTAATAGGTTATCTGAGGAAATAAAAAGGCTTGGATACGATATATATCCAATTTCTGCTGCGACTGGTGAAGGAATAAAATCACTTGAGTATGCTATATGGAATAAACTAGAAGAAGTAGGAGATGCTGAGCCTATAGTTGAGGTAATTGATAAAGAGAAATTGTATGAATTAAACAATAAAAATAATGAGGTTATTGTTAAAAAAGAGGATGGAGCCTATATTGTAGAAGGCTATCCGATAGAAAAGTTACTTAACTCCACTAATTTTGACGACATGGAGTCATTAAGACATTTCCAAAGCGTTATTAGAAAGAGGGGAATAGTTGATGAATTAAAGAAATTAGGTATACAGAATGAAGATATTGTGAGTATTTGTGGTTATGAATTTGAATTTTTTGATTAAATGGAGGTCAAGGTAAGAAAATGAACTGTATAAATTGTGGTAATTGCAAAGAAAACCAAGCTACTTATTACTGTTTGGCAAAAGGAGATTTTGTGATTAATAACAATTATCAACCTAATGAAAAATCTAGAACTGGATGGAAAAAAGGAAGCAGAAATTATGAGGTTCACAGAAGAAAGTCTAAAAAAGAAGTTGAAGTTTAAAGGTTAAAGGAGTGTATTTATTGTTAAACGGTAAACAGAGAAGCTATTTAAAATCAATTGCCAATGGGATAGAGCCTATATTCCAAATAGGAAAAAATGGTATAACAGAGAACTTCATTAAACAAATGGATGAAGCACTTGAAGCGAGAGAGATTGTAAAGGTAAATGTGTTAAATAACAGCTTATTGGAGCCTAAGGAAGTCGCAAATGATATAGCATCAAAGATTGATGCAGAGTTTGTTCAGAGTATTGGCAATAAGTTTGTTTTGTATAGAGAGTCAAAAGATAATAAAACAATACAGCTACCATAACATTAAAATACAAAAATTAAAATTTAAATCTTAATAAAGACTTTATTATTCATTTTGTAATTAAAATGAGTATAAATGGTAAAAATAAAAGAGATTGGTTAATGCCAATCTTTTTTATTTTACTATAGAAAATTGCTCAAATGCAATTTGATGATTTTAGAAAATGGATGGTGGAGAGTGAAAAAATTGACTGATGATAATCTTGAAAGAGTAAAAGAATTGTACCAAAATGGTTTTAGATGTATAAAGTACGAAGATGATGAAGATGGGAGATTAGCAGTGTATTTTAAAAACTTTGAAAATGAGGCAATAGATATGATATTATCAGAAGATAAGTATGAAATAGAGAATATAAAAAGCTATATAAATAATATCTAGCATAGAAATCCCTTGTTCTAAAAATACAAGGGATTTCTTAAAATCATCTTAATTTCTAATTTCCATATTTAAGTTATCATTAAAATAATATATAATAAGATATGATAAAAAATTGGCGGAGGTATTTAGATGGCTAAAGATGTTCAAAAAATTGGCATAATGGGTGGAACGTTTAATCCTATCCATATAGGACACTTGGTAATAGCTGAGGAAGTAAGATGCAGATTTGACCTAGATAAAATTATTTTTATTCCAGCTGGCAATCCTCCACATAAGGACTATAAAAACATTACAGCTGGAAATCATAGATACCAAATGACATTGTTAGCTACAATTGATAATCCGTACTTTGATGTTTCATCAATAGAGCTAGCGAGAGAAGGAATAACATATACGATAGATACAATAACTACATTAAGGGAAAAATGTGATAAGGACGTAGACCTTTATTTTATTACTGGTGCTGATTCTATAATAGAATTATCAACTTGGAAACAAGTAGACAAGCTTTTAAATTTGTGTAAATTTATTGCAGCTACTAGACCAGGTTTTGATATAGCTAAAATAGAAGCTAAGGTTAGAGAACTTGAGGCCAGATATAATAAGAGCATATATTCGCTATCAGTGCCTGCATTACAGATATCTTCTACAGATATAAGAAACAGAATAAATCAAGGGATGACTGTAAAATACCTATTGCCAGAATCAGTAGAACATTATATAAATAAACATAATTTATATAGAGAAAAAGATAATGAGAATTGCTGGTAAAATGGAGGACTAAAATGATAGACGAAAAAAAAATTAAGGATTACCTTATAGAAAATATCGGGGAAAGTAGATACCTTCATTCTATAAGAGTCAGAGAGACGGCAGAAAAGCTAGCTGCAATATTTAACTATGATCACAAGAAAGCTTCCATCGCTGGACTTTTGCATGATTGTGGCAAATTGAGGGATGAAGCACATTTATTGAAAATGAGTTTTGAATTTGATATAATTTTAAATAGTGTGTTTGAAAAAAATACTAGCTTATTACATGGACCATTAGGTTCTGAGATTGCAAAAAGAATTTTTGGAATTGAAGATGAAGATATACTTAACTCGATAAAATACCACACAACAGGAAGACCAAATATGACGATACTAGAAAAAATAATATATATTGCTGACTATACAGAGCCTAATAGAGCATTTCCTGGTGTAGAGGATATAAGAAACCTAGCTTTAAAGGATTTAGATGCTGCATTATTGAAAACTATGGATAATACAATTAAATATATTATCGATAAAGGCTGGATTATACATTATGATACAATTAATGCAAGAAATTATTTGGTTTCAACGATAAAATAGAATATGGAGTGAATAAACTTGAAGAGATTTTTCAAAACATTTATTATAGCTTTTTTGTGTTTTTCTGTTTTTTTTAGTGGAATTCTTTTTTTTGCGCTTAAGAGTAATGGTAGCGATTTTGTATCTAGTGACTTAAGTGGAGATTCAAAAAAGAATGAAAGCGATGATAAAGAGATAACATTTTTGTTAATGGGGATAGATACAAAGGACTTATCAACGAACGAACATCAAAGAACAGATACAATGATGTTATGTAGATATGATGATACTACAGGAAAATTATCAGTACTTTCAATTCCTAGAGATACAAGAGCTAACATCAGAGGTAGAAAGAATAAAGAAAAAATAAACCATGCTCATGCTTATGGTGGACCTGAGCTAGCTGTAAAAACAGTGAGAGATTTGTTAGGCATAGATCTAGAATATTATGTTAGAGTCGACTACAAAATTGTTGAGGAGTTTGTAGACATTATTGGTGGAGTAGAAGTAGATGTACCTATGAACATGGTGTATAGTGACCCTACGGCAGATCCTCCACTATATATAAATCTTAAAAAAGGCCAACAAGTATTAACAGGTGAACAATCACTTCAATTTTTAAGATACAGAAAAGGATATGCCGATCAAGATTTGGGTAGGATAAATGCACAGCAGCAATTTGTTAAGAGTGCTATTAAACAGACGATGAAACCATCTAATATACTTAAGATACCTAAGCTAATAAATACCTACTTTGAAAATGTTGATACAAATATCCCTAAGAGCATAGTTAGTAAGTATGCATTAAAGGCAGCAAAGTTTGATACAGAAAATATTGAGATGGCAACTTTACCAGGACAAGCAAAGCAGATAAATGGCCTTTGGTACTTCATACCTGATAGTGAACAGTCTCAACAATTAGTTGATAATATGTTTATAGAACATAATGTTGTTAAAAATAATGAAAATCAATAATAAAAGTGTAAATTATATTTCAGGAGGTACAATAGTGACAGATTTAGATAATAGAATTTCTATCATAGTTAAATCCGCAGAAGATAAAAAAGCATTTGATATAAAAGTATTAAAAATATCACATCTCACAAGTATAGCAGATTATTTTGTTATTGCAAGTGGCAATTCACAAAGACAGGTAATGTCAGTATGCGATGATATAGAAGAAAAAATGAAGAATAGTGGGTATGAACTTTTTCATAAAGATGGATATAACACTGGTAAATGGGTTTTATTGGATTATGGTGATATAATAGTACATGTATTTTATAAAGAAGATAGAGATTTTTATAACTTAGAGAGACTATGGGTTGATGGTGTAGATATTAGTATAGAGAATATTTTATAGATTAATTAAACTCAAAGAATGTAATCTTATAGAATATTTATCAAAGAGGAGGTAGCTAAATGCATAGTAAAATGCACCCCTTATTTGTTGATATAATGACTTTAGCAGAGTTAATTTCAGAAACCTTTGGAAAGAACTGTGAGACAGTTTTGTTTGATATGACCAATGGTAAAAACTCAATCATTTATATAGCAAATGGACATATAACTGACAGAAAGATAGGTGATAGTATGTCTCAGCATGAGTTATCTTCTCTTGCTTGTATAGATGAGTATAACAGAGTAATAAATCATAGCTCTATCACTAAAGATGGTCGTATCATAAAGTCTTCACTATACTTCATAAAAGATGAAAACGAGAAAGCTATCGGTTGTTTTTGCATTAATTTTGATATATCTGATTTAATGCTAGCAAGCAATGTTTTAGAAAGCTTTTTGACAGTTGAGAAATATAAAGACAATAGTAGTAAGGATAATATAGATGATATACTTGTTGATATAGTTAATAGAACGTTAGAGCAAACTGGTGCACCAATAAGCTATCTAAATAAAGAAGATAAAGTTAATATAGTCAAAATTCTTAATGATAAAGGTGTATTTCTTGTTAAAGGTTCTGTTGATTATGTAGCTGAGAGATTATGTGTATCTAGATACACAATATATAATTATCTAGAACAAATTAAATTAGAAAATGAATAACTGAAAATAATAACAAGGTGGCAGTGGCCACCTTGTTATTTACTATATAGATATTTTTGTCTTCTTTTATTTCTGCGTTTACGTCTTTTAAATTCAATATAAATACGCCAGCTGATAAGTATTACTATAATCCAGAACCACCATTTTTTAAATAAAGAGTTACTGCTTTTAGGATTTACAACATCATATACTGCTCTTTGATTGACTTCCATTGCAGATACTATGTTAGCAGTTCCTATTGCTTTATTATCTAGCGTATATTCAATTTTTCCTAGTACTTGGCCTTTTGTAACTGGAGCCTTTATCTTGTCAGGTAGAATAATTTTTTTCTTGATATCATTTTCTCTTCCTTTAGGGACTATGGCATACAAGTTTTGTCCAACTATTCCTGTAGCAATTGGAATATCACCGTTTTCTACAACTACATTTCTTATAAACTCATTTCCAAACGCTATATTCATATTTGTAAAATTATCAAAGCCGTAATTTAGAAGCTTGTGAGTATCAATATAAACATTAGTCCCAACAGCATGGAGTACTACACTAATATAGCTTTGGCCATTGCGAGTTGCTGATGAAACCAGGCATTGCTGTGCAGCAACAGTGTATCCTGTTTTAATTCCATTTGCTCCCTCATATTTTATTTTGACGTTTTCACCATTGACATTAATTGTTTCACTGCTATATAATAATCTGTTTGCAGATTTTAAGGGTCTTGATTCAGTTTTTATATTTGTAGGTGGAATCGTATATGTATATGAGGAAACGATTTCTCTAAATTTTGGATTTTTCATTGCATATCGAGCAATAGCAGCTAAATCATAAGCGGTGGTTGTATGATTTTCATTTGGCAATCCATTTGGATTAACAAAATTAGAATTTTTAGCACCAATTTCTTTAGCTTTATTATTCATGAGCTTTGCAAATTCTTCAACAGAACCAGATATGTGTTTTGCAATAACTATTGCAGCATCGTTGGCGGACTCTATAAGGAGTGCATGGATTAATTGATCCATAGTTAGAATTTCACCTGGTTCAAGTGCTATATGACTACCATCAATTCCATAAGGTGTTTTATCATCAACAATTACTTTTTGATCCAAATTTCCATTTTCAATTGCTATAATAGCAGTTAATATTTTAGTAGTACTAGCTGGGAACATTTTTTGGTTAGCATTCTTTTCAAATAAGACTACACCTGTTTTTGCATCAATCAGAATTGCTGAATCAGCGGAAATCTCAGGAGTGTCAGCATATGAAATAGTCGATATACTAATTATGAAAATTAGTAGAGAGAATACTATTGCATTTTTTTTCAAATTACCACCTCCGCTTATATTTACTTATATAGTATACCAAAATTATTGTAACTTTTTAAGAAAAAATGGCGAATTTTTAATAATTATAATAATTTAATTCAAAGAATAAAAGTAGTATCATTTATTTAACATAAATACATTTATTAAAGAAGGATAATCATGTATTAGATAGAATAAGTTGGTAAGAATAAAAATGTGCTAAGGGGTGATAAAGTTGCGTCACTTTACAAAAAGTGAACAAATAGTTATACTAATATTTGTTATACTAATAGTTCTAGCTATAGGATATAATTTTTATGAAAAGAGAGATTTACAATTAATCCAAGCAGATGAAACTAATATTGACTTAGATGAAGAGGAGACAATTGACCAAGATTTTGAAGACTTTAATGATGAGGCAGAAGATAAAAAAATGATAATGATACATATAAGCGGTCAAGTGAAAAATCCTGGACTAGTTGAGCTATTTGAAGGTGATAGAGTGATAGACGCTGTAAATAAAGCAGGTGGCTTAACATCTGAGAGTGATAATGATAGAATTAATTTAGCAAGAAAAGTATCAGATGAAGAAAAAATTTATATACCAAAGATTGGTGAAGTAGTAGAACAGGATATTCAGAACATAGTTACATTTAATGACAGCAACAATATAAATGAGAAATCTGATAAAATTAATATAAATGATGCTCCAAAGGAAATTCTTATAACTCTACCTGGTGTAGGGGAAGTTTTAGCAGATAGAATCATTGAATATAGAAAAAATAATAAATTTGCAGACATAGAAGATATAATGAAAGTTTCAGGTATAGGAAGTAAAAAGTATGAAGGCATAAAAGATTTAATTACTGTTAATTAAAGAAAGGGTGGGAATAATGAGCGAAAAAGAAAAAAGATTGACTGAGCTCTCTAGAAGCTCTGGTTGAGCTGCTAAAATAGGTCCTGATACCTTGGCACAGGTTCTGTGTCAATTACCAAAATCGTATGATGAAAACTTATTAGTTGGAATAGAAACTTCTGATGATGCAGCAGTTTATAAAATAAATGATGATACTGCACTAGTTCAGACAGTTGATTTTTTTACACCTGTTGTTGATGACCCATATACTTATGGACAAATAGCTGCGACAAACTCATTAAGTGATGTGTATGCAATGGGTGCGGATCCAAAGCTTGCAATGAATATAATCTGTTTTCCAACCTGCTTATCTCCGGATATAATGGCTCAGATATTAAAAGGAGGATTTGATAAAGTTGCAGAGGCAAATGCTATACTCATAGGGGGACACACAGTAGAAGATAATGAGCCTAAGTATGGTCTGTGTGTAAGTGGATTTATTCACCCAAATGATGTTTTGACAAATAGCAATGCAAAAGTAGGTGATATGCTTGTATTGACTAAACCACTAGGTATAGGTATATTAAATACAGCAATCAAGGCACAAATGGTAGAAGAACAGGCTTATAACAAAGCAGTACATGTGATGACAACATTGAATAAGCATGCAAAAGATGCAATGATTAAAGTTGGAGCTAATAGCTGCACTGATATTACTGGCTTTGGGCTTTTAGGACATACACTAGAGATGGCTGAAGGCAGTGGAGTCAGTATAAAACTTAGAAGTGAGAATATCCCTGTAATAAAAGAAGCTGTCGAATTTGCAAAGATGGGTTTAGTGCCTTCAGGTGCTTATTCTAATATGAGTTTTATCGGAGATAAAGTTAGATTTTCTGATAATGTTTCACAGGCTATGCAGGATATATTATTTGATCCTCAAACTTCTGGAGGATTACTTATTTCAGTTGAAAAGGATAAGCTAGATTTATTACTGGATGAACTTAAGGATAGTCCTACAGAATATAGCTGTATTGGTGAAGTGACAGAGAAAGAAGCTGCATATATAATTGTAGAATAAAAAAGCTATGATTAAATTAACAAAGATAGGATGGATGAATAGACTATGAAAAATAGTATTAATCTTTTTAGCAGATTACCAAAAGTAGATCAACTTCTTTCAGAGCAAAAAATAAGTCATTTATTAGAAACGATGCCTAGAGAAATTGTGCTTGAATCAATAAGAGAAGAAATAGAAAGATTAAGAAATTTAATATCGCAGGGAAGTATTACCTTAGACGAAATAGATAATGAAATACAAACCATATCAGAATTAATTGAAATAAGAGTTCAAGGTAAATTAAAACCAAGATTAAGAAAAGTTATTAATGGTACTGGAGTGGTTATTCATACTAACCTTGGACGTTCATTAATAAGCAATAAAATAATTAACAATGTAGTGGAAATAGCTTCAAGTTATAATAATCTAGAATTTGATCTAGAAAAAGGTTCTAGAGGGTCAAGATACAGTCATCTTGAAGATATAATTAAGAGAATTACAGGAGCAGAAGCTGCTTTGGTTGTAAATAACAATGCGGCAGCTGTTATGCTAGTTCTAAGCAGCCTTGCCGAGAATAAAGAAGTTATAGTTTCAAGAGGCGAGTTAGTGGAAATAGGAGGATCTTTTAGAGTCCCTGATGTAATGGAGCAGAGTGGCGCAAAACTCGTTGATGTGGGAACTACAAATAAAACTCATTACTGGGATTATGAAAAAGCCATAGGAGAAGATACATCAGCGTTACTGAAAGTTCACACGAGTAACTATAGAATCCTTGGGTTTACTTCAAATGTATCATTAGAAGAAATGGTAGAACTAGGAGCAAAGTATAATGTGCCTGTAGTGGAGGACTTGGGAAGTGGTGTCCTGATAGATTTAAGTAAATATGGACTTGAGTATGAACCTACTGTTCAAGAATCAATTAAAGCTGGAGTAGACGTAGTAACATTTAGTGGAGATAAGCTTTTAGGAGGACCTCAGGCAGGTATAATTATAGGTAAAAAGAAATATATAGATATTATGAAAAAACACCCTTTAAATAGAGCATTAAGGATTGACAAATTTACTATATCAGCGTTAGAGGCAACTTTGAAGCTATATTTAGATGAGAAGGAAGCTTTAGAGGATATCCCGACTCTTAAAATGCTTACTACACCAATAGAAGAACTAAATCAAAAGGCACTTCTTTTACAAAATAGATTATTTGATAGCATAAATGATGTGCTAAAAATCGAGGTAGTTGATGATTTCTCACAAGTTGGTGGAGGTTCAATGCCTTTAGAACAAATTCCAACAAAATGTGTGATGATCTACTCAAATGAAGCTAGTGTTTCCATGGTAGAAAGAAAGTTAAGACAACTTCCTACTCCAATAATTACTAGGCTATATAAAGACAGGATATTTATTGACATGAGAACTGTTGATATAGCGGAAATTGACACTATCGTATCTGGATTTAAACATTTGGTAGATAATATCTAAAGGAGTGTTTTTAGTTGAAAAACGTAATAATTGGAA
Source organism: Brassicibacter mesophilus (assembly GCF_050433385.1). Lineage (NCBI taxonomy): Bacteria > Bacillati > Bacillota > Tissierellia > Tissierellales > Thermohalobacteraceae > Brassicibacter > Brassicibacter mesophilus. The sequence goes on along the minus strand of NZ_JBNPXI010000001.1, from coordinate 122,339 downwards.
CAGCTGGACATATAGATCATGGCAAAACTACTTTAATAAGAGCAATAACAGGTAGAGATACTGACAGATTAAAAGAAGAAAAAGAAAGAGGAATTTCTATTGAACTAGGTTTTACCTACTTTGATTTACCTAGCGGAAGAAGAGCAGGAATTATTGATGTTCCTGGGCATGAAAAATTTATTAAAAACATGCTTGCTGGCGTAATGGGCATAGATATAGTTGTACTTGTTGTAGCAGCAGACGAAGGAATAATGCCTCAAACAAAAGAGCATCTAGATATTCTAGACCTACTTGGTATAGAAAAGGGTGTAGTTGTTTTAACAAAGGCTGAACTTGTGGACGACGAGTGGCTAGAATTGGTTCAAGAAGATATTAGAGAATATGTTAAAGGTACTTTTTTAGAAAATAGTCCAATCTTGCCGGTATCTTCAATTACAAAGATGGGAATAGATAAAGTAATACAAACTATAGATATACTTACAGAAGAAATTCAGGAAAGAGATGATGCTGAAACTCCAAGATTACCAGTTGACAGAGTTTTTTCCATAACTGGATTTGGTACTATAGTAACAGGTACACTAATCGCGGGGAAGCTAAATGTAGGGGATGAAATACAGGTTTTCCCAGGAAATAAAAAGGGAAGAATAAGATCTATACAAGTACATGGACATGACAGTCAGGTCGGATATGGAGGGCAAAGAGTTGCGGTAAATATTGCTGGCCTAAAGAAGTCAGAGATTAACAGGGGAGATGTAATAGCACCTATAGCCTCAATGGAATCAACTATGATGGTTGATGTTAAGCTTAAGCTATTAGAAGACTCACAGAGAATTATAGATAATAGGACTAGATTAAGGCTATATATTGGGTCTAGTGAAGTGCTGTGTAGAGTTGTATTTTTAGATAGAGAACAATTAACACCAGGAGAAAGCTGTTATGCCCAGCTCAGACTAGAGGAGCACATTGTTGCAAAACGTGGTGATAGATTTATTATTAGATTTTATTCACCTATGATGACTATTGGGGGTGGGGAAATATTAGAGTCAAATCCTCCAAAGAGAAAAAGATTTGATAATGAAGTTATAAAAGAGCTTGAATTGAAAGAGAAAGGCGACATAAATGAAGTAGTTGAAAAAATTATTCTTGACAAGAGCAAGATTTTCCCAAGTTTAAAAGATCTTTCGGTGTTTACCGTACTTCCGGAGGATAAGGTTGAAATAACAGTGAAGAAGTTACTAGCAGAACGAAAGGTCATATCCTTTAGCTTATTAAAGGATGTACATGTTATTCATGTAACGTATTTAAATAGTTTGACAGGAAAGATTACTGAAGAACTAAATAAATTCCATCATAAGTATCCGTTAAAACCAGGGATGCCGAAAGAAGAGGTTAGAAGCAAATACTTGAGTACTATTAAACCTAAGCTAGGTGATAGCTTTATTAACAAACTGATTGAAGATGGAATTATTAAACAAGTAAATGAAAGTATTGCACTGAAAGAATTCGAAATTGTGTTTAATGATACACAGATTGAAATAAAAAATGGTATTGAAAAAGTATATCGTGATAACAAATTTACTCCACCAAAGAAGGATGAGCTTTTTGATTTGTTGAACTATAATAAAAATGACATACAGCAGGTTTATGATGTACTATTAGAATCAGGAATACTAGTCAGATTGAAAGAGGATAATATTATCCATAAGGATGCATACATTGAAGGCATTGAAGCATTAAAGCAATATATAAAAGATAATGGTTCAATAAACGTTGCTCAGCTTAGAGATTTGTTGAATACTAATAGAAAGCTTGCAATTTCAATATTAGAATATTTGGATGAAATAAAAATAACTAAGCGTGTTGGCGATAACAGAGTATTATACTAATAAAATTTAGTAGAATTAATAAATCTTTATCGAAAAAAGAGGATTAATAGAAATAATATAGAAGATATATAGTAAGAAATATAATGATTTTAGTCCATTATGTAAAATAATATTTGGGGTGATATTGTGGACACCAAGATTTTGGTTGTAGATGATGAGGCTTTGCTGGTAAAGGGGTTAAAGTATAGCTTAGAACAAGATGGATATAATATAGATGTATCTTATGATGGATTGGATGCTCTAGAAAAGGTAAAGAAAGGTGACTATAACCTGATAGTTTTAGACCTAATGCTACCTGGGATTGATGGCCTTGAGGTGTGTCAAAAGATCAGAGAAAAGTCACAAGTTCCAATCATAATGTTAACTGCTAAAGGGGAGGACATAAATAAAATACTTGGATTAGAATATGGAGCAGATGATTATTTAACCAAGCCATTTAATATACTTGAACTAAAGGCTCGAATTAAAGCTATTCTAAGAAGAGCAAATAGCAAGGAAACAAAAATAGGAGAACAAGTAATTCAGGTAGAGAATTTTACTATTAATACTCTTGGAAGAAAAGTTACTGTAAGGGGACAGGATATTAATCTAACTGCAAAGGAATTTGATTTATTGCTCCTATTAGCCTCAAACCCTGGGAAAGTATTTACTCGAGAAGAACTATTAGAAATAATTTGGGGATATGAATATTTTGGTGATTTAAGAACGGTAGATGTTCATATTAGACGTCTGAGAGAAAAAATAGAGCAAAACTCTAGTCAGGCAGAGTATATACTAACAAAGTGGGGAGTTGGTTACTATTTTAGGAGTAAGTCTTAAGAAACATAATAGATTTTTTAGTGTAAGGTGGAAACTTGTTTCCACCTATTTATTATTGGTAATTATTTCTTTATTGCTTATAAATACTTTTATTAGTCAAACAATCCTTAATGTATATATTGAACAGCGGAAATCAAATATTCTTATTAGAGCTAATATTTTGTCTAATAACATAAAGTATCATTTAGAACCAAATCAGATAATTGAGCCTCTTGGATATATGAATCTAATTGTAGAAAATTATAGTAAAGAGATAAATTCTAGAATAATAGTTGTAAATGATAATGGTATTGTAAAAGGTGACTCTAATAAAGAATTTATTGGAGAAAGCTTCAAGCATGATGAAATAAAAGATGCTCTAAGAGGAATAACTGCTTCAAATGTGTATTTTTTCAAGGAATACGGACACGTGCTATATATTTCAGTTCCTGTTATGATCCAGAATGATGTTATTGGAGCTATATTGATTTCAGTTCCAATAGATGATATTTATGAGACTGTAAGACATATAAACAAGCAGCTTATAATAATTTCATTAGCTAGTATTTTGATTATTGCAATATTTAGCTTTATATTTTCTGGAGTTGTTTTTCGACCTATAGATAGATTTACTAAAGCTATTATTAAAATGTCTCAAGGAGATTTAAAGCAGAAGATAAACATTAACACAAATGATGAATTTAAAAAAATGGGTGATGCATTTAACACAATGATATTAAAACTTGACCAAGTTGATAATCAAAGAAAAGATTTTGTTGCCAATGTTTCACACGAATTAAGGACTCCACTTAGTTCGATAAAATTATTATCTGAATCATTAATTCATCAAAATGAAAGCAACATACTTATATACAAAGAATTTTTAAATGATATATCTGCGGAAGTAGATAGACTTAATAATATAATCGAAGAGCTACTAATATTAGTAGATTTAGATAAAGAGAAGCTACATGTAAACTATAAAATAACTTATATTAATTTTTTATTAGAAAAAATTATAAATAGGATGAAACCATTAGCTCAGCAGAAAAAAATAGATTTGATACTAGATTTAAATGAAAAGATACAAATAAAAGTTGATACTGAAAAGATACAACAAGCTGTAATAAATATTATTCATAATGCCATAAAGTATACTCCAGAGAATGGAGAAGTAAATGTATCTCTATATCATAAAGGAAGATACGTTGTTATTGAAGTTAGGGATAATGGTATAGGGATACCAAAAGAGTCCATCTCTCATATATTTGATAGATTTTATAGAGTTGATAAAGCACGAACTAGAAATACAGGAGGAACAGGATTGGGGCTATCAATAGCTCATCAGATTATATCCTTACATCAAGGAGTAATTGAAGTTGAGAGTGAACTTGGAAAAGGTAGCATTTTCTATATAAAAATACCTTATGACATCTAACATATAATATTTTATTTGGAGGATTATAATGAAACGTAAACTTGTGTTATTACTTATATTTGTTGTCGCTACACTTACTGGATGCCAAAATTATAATATTATTGAAAAAGACAATAATAGCTATCCGCCAATTAGCCCACTTCCTAGGGCTTCGCAAGTTAAGATAGATCTTTATTTTCCAGAAGCTAGGGAAAGGTATTTAAGTAGAGAAGTGAGAACAGTGAATATTGAAAATGAAAAAATTGAAAATGTTGTAGTTAGAGAACTGCTTAAGGGCACTGAAGTTCAAAGTCTAAAGAACCTAATACCGCATGAAACTGAATTATTATCTATTGCAACAAAAAATAATGTAGCATATATTAGCTTCACAAAAAACTTAATAGATGAAAGTTACGATGAAAAGGAAGAAGCCTTATTATTATATTCTATAGTAAACAGCTTGACTGCTTTAGAAGGAATTGAAAAAGTACAAATTTTAATAGAAGGCGAAAGAAAAGAAATTTTCGGCAAGCATTATAGTATTGGAGAACCTTTAGCATTTAGCCAATTAATTGTTAACAATAACTACAGTAGTCCTACTGAAATTGTTGAAGACTATTATGAAAGTATTTTAAAGAAGAATTATAATAGACTGAGTAATATTGTATATTATCAGAAGCAAAGAAGTGTAAATTTTAGTACTCTTAAGTCATATTATGAAGCAACATATAAAGATTTAGTAGATTACAAAATTAATAAGTATATTATTAATAATTATGACAAAAATACTAAGATAGTTCTTGATATAACGCTTTATTACCATGATCAGCAGTCAAACAGAGAAAAAGAGAAAGGAATCTATCTAATATACGATAAAGATAGATTTAAAATACAAAGCAACCTGGGAGAAATTGGATAAAAATTCGACTAATAAACATTGCTTATGACCTTTTTATAAAGACTTCATTATTTTACAAAATTTGACCTTGCAAAAACTATGATTATATCTTATAATACTATTTGTGTCGAATTAATGGGAGTAGATGGGTGCTGGTGTGCCCTCTGGTCTTCAAAACCAGCGCGGGGCGTTAGGAGCGTCCTGGGTGGGTTCGATTCCCACATATTCCCGCCATATAGATTTTTATATTAAAGCCACTTTGAAAATAAATCAAAGTGGCTTTAATTTTTTATAATGACTTGTCTGTTTTAGTCAGCTTACAGCTGTTTTAAAAGATTATCTTTACTTTTTAATGTACCCTATTGTTTTTATACACTATAAACTAAACACTCTTCAGATACATATAAGGCCTTTGCGATTTGTTCTGAAGTAAAGCCTTCAAATTCGTTCTTATCTATTTTTATGTCCAGCAGCTTAAAAGCAAAATAGTTAGATTGCATCTCAAATTTTCCTTTATTCAATAACGATTTATTGAAAGCAGCACTATAGATTTCTGTATGCAATATAGCATGTCCTAGTTCGTGTGCTAAAACAAACTTCTCATATTTATAGTCAAGATCATCCCTAATAAAAACAATTTCTTCATCTAGATAATTTCTCTGATAAAATGCATCATTGCCTTGAAGCAGAATATTGTCTTTATGTAATTTTTTTATTTTTATTTCTAAGCAGTTATAGAGCTCATAAACATCGTAACTATTATATATATCAAATAGTCCAAGGATACAGTTATCAATCCATTCATAACGCTGCACAATATCCCTCCTAATGCAGTAAATAGTATGTTATTTTTTATATTTGTAGCTTAATAATTTTAACTGTCTTAAAAGCTCATTAGCAAATTCTACAACCTCTTCATCCGACATTTTGTTGATGTCAAATCCACCGAATCCCATGATCACATTTTGTTCTAATATAAATTTCATTGCTTGCTCAGGTGTTGTAAACTCTATATTTTCAGCTTCCTTAGCTAAGTTGGTATCACTATTTTTTTTGTTATCCCATTTTTTTGTATTTTCTTCATTTTTTTGTTCTGATTTAAAGAAGTCTTCAACGTCAACTTCTAAAGCATTTGCAATCTTTTGAAGAGTTTCTACTGTTGGGCTGCTCTTATCATTTTCTAAATCACTAATAGTTGATTTAGAAAGTCCAGTAAGCTCTCTTAGCTTTAAAATAGATATATTTCGATCATTCCTTATTCTTCTGACATTAGCGCCTATAGCCATTTATATCCCTTCCTTCAAGATAATTACTGTCTACCTTATCAATATTATATCATAAAGTTCGGTAAAATAAACAAGATTTACTAAGAAAGGCCAAGAAAAAGCAAAATAGTTCGGTAAAATGGTAAAATATGACCGGAAAACAAGGAAATGTTGATTTTGAATTAGTTCGGTAAAGTGGTAATATAAATTTATTAAGAGATGATACTAAATATAACATAAAGAAGTTATCCATATTAAACGGCTGAAAATATCTTTTAATTTCAAAATTACGATAGATTGGGGGGATTAAATGAGGTCAGAAGTTGAATTTCAAGAATTAGGAAAAGATTATATAAGATCATTAGAAATACTTAATGATAGAATCAAAGGATTAAATTTAGAGATAAAAAGTTTAGAGATAAGTATTACAAATAAAGAAGACCGCATGAAAAATTATGAGATAGAGCTAAGAATAGATGACATAAAGGATAGGCTTAAACCTTTATTAGAAATGCAAAGAGATGTGAGGGAAGCCGGAAAAGAAGTTCTTAACTACTATAATAAGAGTTGGTGGAGAAGTGAAAAATACACAATTAACACAAGAAAATCAAGATTTTCTCCTGTTTCATTCAGAAATGTATTTGAATGTCGCATCATCGACAAACTTTGCTCAGATACAGAAAATGAAAAAAACAATGTATAAAGTAATCGGAGAAGATCTAACAGAAAGACAGAGAGAATTTATTGTTATGTATTATTTGGAGGATAAAACAATGCAACAAATAGCAGACGAGTTAAGGGTAACTAAGGAAAATGTGTCTATTACAATTAAACGAGGTTTAAATAGAATAAAAAAGTCAAAAAAAATAAAAAAATTTTTATAATATTGCTTAAAAGCGTTTAACTTTTTATTAATTGTGGACTATTAGTGAAGGGAATAAGGTATAAAATGAAATAACTTGAAAAAGTTAGGCTTCAAAAATAATGAATAGGAGGAAATGAAAATGCAGCTGATAATTGAACTCATCAATGGATATAGCTATACATTGCAGGAAAGGCATGTATCAGCAGAGGAAATGATGAGAATATCAAACTGGTTTGAGAATGAAACTTCGCAAGTAATAAAGCTTAGCTATGATACTACTAATACAAAGCATCAAATTGCTAGACAAGCTATTTCGAGAATGGTGTTTGGTTAGTATGTTTAGTAATTGGCAATTGTGGGAGGTGAGTTTTATGTAAGAATAATTGAATTTAAACAAGCATGCTGCAAAAATATCAAAAATTGAGGAGGAATTATAATGAATTTAACAACACAACAAATCCAGAACATTGTAATTGATACAGGAGTAGTGTATGTAAACTATGGAGAAGCAGATGGAAGTGAAAGATTATTAGGACCATGCAAGGGTGGCAACTCATTTTTAGTAGAGCAAGAGTTTAAAGAGATAGAGTATGATGGTATAAGAGGTAAGACAAAAGGAATGAGAAGAATAATAAGAGAGAATGCTTCACTTACTGTTCGACTAATGGACTTATCTCAAGAAAACTTAAAGCTGGCATTAGCAGGTACTAATATTGATGAAGCAACAGGGGCTATTACTAATGGTAAGGGTAGCTTGTCAGATAGTCATTATCTAAAGAATATTGCATTAGTAGGAACGACTGTAGGGGGAGAAAATAAGATAATAACCTTGTATAATCCATTAAGTGATAATGGACTTACTATGGAAATGGTAGACAAGGATGAGTTAGCAATTGAGATTATATTTGCAGCTCATTATGATCCCGTTAATCTAGAATCTCCAATATATAAAATTGAGCAAATAACAGCATAAGCACTCTTTAATAGAGTGCTTTACCTTATCCAAAGGAGTGATATCATGCAAATAAAAATGAGAAATCTACAATTTCAAGATGTATTTACTATGTCAAAAATAATTAAGAAAACTGGAATAAAAAATGAAGTAAAAGACATTTTCATCGACACTGAAAATGGAACAGGAAAACATAATAATGAAATAACTCAAGAGCAAGGACTGCAATTGTCTTTACTGCTATTTGAAAATTTACATTATGCTGAAGATGAGATATTTGAATTCTTGACAGATCTATCTGGAATAGAAAGCGAGAAGCTTAAAAAGTTAAGCATAGGTGAGACCATAGAACTGTTTAAAGCTTTTGGTAAGCTAGAGGGTTTAGAAAATTTTTTTGCATCAGCAGCGAAATTGATGAAGTAGATGTTATTGACTTTTTACTATGTAGATATGGAAACATAGATTATATTCTTAGGATGAATTTTGAACAAGGATTGAACCATATTGAAAGGATCATGAAAAGAGCAAAAGAAGATGAAATGGTTAAATCTGCTTGGGATATGTGGTTAGGGCACTATAATAATCCCTTTATAAAGAAAAAAATACCATGGAATAAGTTTGTAAGTCAGATCAAAAAGCCAATGTCTGAAGAAAGTAAACTTTCAAAAGAAGACATAATAGCTAAAGCAGAAGAAATTAAAAAAATTCACTTAAAAAGAAGATAAAAAACTGTCTTCTAATAAAGGTGGTGAGATAGTGGCAAAAAATAAAAAAAGAAGTAATAAGAAAAAACAACAGCCTGAAAAGATAACACAGATAACACAAATAACGCAGATAGAACAAATAAAGCAAGTAGAGCAGATTGTACAAGTAGTGCAACAGCCTGATAAGGGTGGACAAGAATCAAAAAATAAAGCTGAAGGTGGTATTTTAAAAGATATAGGAAAAGTAGCTCAGACTGCTTCTAATTTTGGGAAAATGGTAGCAGATGTTGTAGTAAGTGTAGGAAGTTCTGTGCTAGATTTAGCTAATAAAGCTTCGGCAATGAGCTTGGAATTAGAAAAAATAAGTAATATGACCGGATTATCTACCACTCAACTTCAAGAGTTACAATTTACAGCTAGTCAAACCGGCGTTGAATTTTCAACTATTCAATCAGCAGCAATTGCTATGAATGAATCAATGAATAATACAGAAGCTTTTGAAACTCTTGGTATTAACTTGAAAAATGCAGAGGGTAATTTAAAAACAACTGATGAGGTTTTCAATGAAGCAATCATGAAGCTTGCTAATATGGCAGATGAAACTGAAAGAAATGCTTTAGCTACAGAGCTTTTTGGTAGTAATGCAACCCAGTTAACTCCTTTGTTAGAGCAAGGAAGTGAAGGAATACAACAATATAAGGATCAAGCACGTGAGTTAGGAATAGTTATGTCAGAAGAAGCTATAAATAGCAACGTAGAGTTTTCTAAAACAATGGATGCAATTAAACAAGCAGGAAATGCAATACTTACACAGATAGGAACAGCATTGATTCCAATACTTCAGGAATTCTTTGACTGGGTACTAGAGAACATGCCGTTTATTCAGGAAGTGCTTAAAATAGCATTCGAATTTATGAGCGAAAGTGTTGGATTCTTTATTGGATTAATACAGGAATTGATAGCATGGGTTCAGGTTTGGGCTGTAAGCAATGAAGAAACATTGAATAATATAAAAGAGTTGTTTGCGTCATGGTTTGAAGCTATAAAGTCAGGCGTAGAGCTATTTATAGAAACTGTAAAAGCTCTGTGGCAAAAATATGGAGATGATATAACTGCTATATTTCGAGCAGCATGGGATTTAATTAATTCAATATTGGATACTTCTATAAAAATATTTAAGGATATATTTAATATCTTCGCATCACTGTTTAAAGGCGACTGGGAAGGATTATGGAATGGTATAAAACAGTTGTTTTCAGATATATGGCAAGGAATAAATGATATTTTAGATAAATATGTAGAATATTTAAAAACAACTATAAAGCTGGGATTGACAGTAGTAAATGATATATTTGAATCAATATGGAACGGTATAAAGAAATTTGTAGAAGGAATATGGGATAGTATAGTCGGCAATATTAAAGATTCAATTAACTTTATACTAAAAAGTATTAATAAGTTTATAGGTGGATTAAACAATATTAAAATTAAAGTTCCAACCATCGAAATTCCTTTTGTAGGCACAGTAGGCGGATTTACAATAGGATTACCCAAAATACCTAGTATACCATTGCTTGCTGATGGAGGAATGATAATTAGTTCTGGTATGGCAATAGTGGGAGAAAAAGGACCTGAGCTTATTGAATTGCCTACAGGAGCTAGAGTATACAGTAATGAAGAAACAAGAAGTATGCTAGGTAGAGGTGGTATAACTCAAAATATAACTATAAACAGTCCTACGCCATTAAGTCCAAGTATTATAAAAAGAAAAACTTTAGAAGCGTCAAGGCTGCTAGCTTTAGAATGGGGTGTATAGGTTGGAAAGATTTATCTTTATTAACTCTCAAGGAGAGATTATTACTTTAGGACAAAGTAAACCATATTTACTACAAAGTTACGAGGGTTCAGGAGGAAGTGAAGCAAATGTTCAGATGCAGAAAGCTCCTTCCCAAGACGGGCAAACGTATATAGGGACAGTACTAGAACCTAGAACCATATCTTTTCAAATAGTTATTTTAACTGATACAGAAGAAGAAATGTATCAAAGAAGAGCTGAGCTGCTGAAAGTGCTAAACCCTAAATTAGATAGGGGAGTTTTAAGGTATGAAAACGACTATTTTACAAAGGAAATTGAGACAGTAGTGGATATGGCTCCAGTATTTCCTGCTGGCAGTGATAATAAAGGATTTGGATTTCAAGTAGCTACTTTTACACTCATCTGTCCTTCTCCTTTTTGGACAGATAGTTATATAGAAAGTGAGGAGATGGCTGACTGGGTAGGAGGGTTAGCTTTCCCTTTAGAACTGCCGATGAAGTTTGCAGGCAGAAGCTCAAGAGTAAATAAAGTTATCGAAAATAAAGGGAATGTTTATACCCCTATATTTTTAGAATTTACAGGACCAGCAGTAAATCCAAAGGTAGTTAATGTAGATACAGGAGAATTTATAAAAGTTATTAAAGCCATATCAGAGAACGAATCTTTAATTATTTCAACAGCTTTTGGAAATAAAGAAGTAATTTTGAAAAACAATGCTACAGGAATTGAATCAGATGCTTTTGGCTATATCGATCTTAACTCTTCATTTTTTCAACTAAAACCTGGATTTAATCAGTTGAATTATGATGCAGATTATGGAAAGGAAAATGCCAAGGTAAAAATTAAATGGAAGAATAGGTATATAGGAGTGTGATGTTAATGCCTGAAAAATCAAGCTTCTTTAATCATATTGAAGGAGATAGAGTATATAACGCAGATGATTTTGCAGATTATTTTAATAGTGTTTTGACAGATGGAATTTTCAACGGCGGAGAAAATCTCAGTGTGTATTACGGTGGTACAGATAGAAAAGCTAGAATTAAATCAGGTAAGGCCTGGATAAAAGGCTATTTCTATCATAATACAGATGATTCATTAATCTTAGAACATGACGAAGCAGATGGAACATACGATAGGATAGACAGAATAGTTTTAAGACTAGATAAAAATCCTGAGAGCAGACACATTAAAGCTTTCATAAAAAAAGGAGTACCATCTGTAAATCCAGTTGCTCAAGAACTAACTAGAGATGATATGACATACGAAATTAGCTTGGCGCAGGTACTTGTAGTTCATAATATTACCACTATTGCTCCAAGCAATGTAACAGACGAAAGATACGATGCAAATGTTTGCGGGCTTGTTAACAGCTTAATACAGGTTGATACCGCAGCAATGCAACAGCAATTTGAAGATTTTATCTCGAGTTTAGATGAGCAAATGTTTGAAACAAAAGATGGAGCGCAGAATAAAGCAGATACTGCTGAAGCTAATGCAAAAAAATACACTGATAGTGAAATAAGTGGTATTTCTACGTTAATGGCTGAGTTAGAGCAGAATAAAGTAGATAAAACAGCAATAAGCGATAGTGTTACATCTACAAACTCTACAACTGTAGCATCAAGTAAAGCAGTAAAAACAGCATATGATAAAGGAAATCATGCACATCCTTATGCACCTTCTAGCCATGTTGGAGCTGGTGGGACTGCTCATACAGTTGTAACTACTTCAGCAAATGGATTTATGAGTGCAGCTGATAAGTCCAAACTTAATGGAATTGAAGCTGGAGCAAAGGGTGACCAAACAGCAGGTGAAATATTAACGTTGTTGAAAACTGTTGATGGAAGCGGAAGCGGTTTAGATGCAGATTTGTTAGATGGGAAACATGCAAGTGATTTTGTATTAAACAGTAATGTAGGATATGTTACAGGAATTTATACAGGTGATGGTCAAGCAACAAGAATAATTAATTTAGGCTTTACTCCTTCTGCTGTATTGCTCTTTAACGCAAATGGTAAGACTACTTATTATAACAGTGATTATAATGGTGGGCTTGTTATTAATGGGTATCCTGTCGTAAAGGATGGCGCACAGCCAACGGTTGTTTTTGAAATTGTAACAGGTGGATTTAAAATATACTTTGACTCTAGTCTTAGTATTTTTACAAATAATAATAAAACTTCAAGTAATCCTTATAGATATATAGCTTTTAAGTAGGAGTAAGTAGGAGGTGAAAGTTTTGCTCAATATAAGAATTAAAAGTGATAGGTTAATAACAACTGCTGAATATCCTTCTGTTCCAAGCAAGATAAACGAAACGGATATTATATTATTAGAAGTAGAAAGTATAGAACTTGAAAACGCAATACTTGATAGTAGCATAGATGTAAAGATTCTGAATGTAGATACACTAGAATTTGAAACTATGGCAAGAACGGTTGATCCTGTAGAACCTAGTGAATTAGAATTATTAGGGCAAGAAGTAACAATGTTAAAACTATCAAACATACAGAAAGACAACACTATTAATGTGTTAGGGAAAGAGTTAGCAAATATTAAACTACAACTATTACAAGGAGGAATGTAAAGTGGTATTTTGGAAACTAGCATTCAATATGAAGTGGGTAAGTGTAGAACAATTAAGACTTGCAGTAAAAACAGAGACTAATCCGTTTGGAGAAATTACACCAGAACAGTACAAAGAAATTACAAGTATTGATTTCTAGATTAACCAAGGCTTTAACGCATATAAAACACAAAACTAGGCAGAATAAAAATTTTTGCTGCCTAGTTTTCTTATAAAGGTGGTGAAGTATGAAACCAATAAGAATATTATCTCAACAATTACAGCTTATTGGAGAGATAGATGATTATGAAAGCTTAATATTTACTAGGAGCTATCATGATATAGGAGAATTTCAAATTACAATAAACAAGAAAAAGCAAAATGTTGATAAATTACAAAAGAATAACTTCATTATAATTGACAATGATACTTGTAAAGCTGGAATAATCAAATATCGTCAAATAAGTGAAGATGAAAATGGTATTGAAACTGTTACAATAAAAGGATACCAACTTAAATATATAACTACCCAAAGAACAGTAGTTCCTCCAGCAGGATTTACAAATGACGAGATCAGAGGAAATGCTGAAACTGTTATGAAGCATTACGTTGATAATCATATAATTAATCCGTTTGATATTAACAGAAAAATAGATATAGTTCAGATAAATCCCAATCAAAACAGAGGCATAACACTGGAATGGAAAAGCAGGTTTAAGAATCTGGCAGCAGAATTAACTGATATTTCTAATATCACTGGCATTGGCTGGGATATGTTTATAGATTATGAATCTAAGAAAATCTTGTTTGATGTGCTAAATGGTAGGGACTTAACAATTAATCAAAGCATTAATTCACCTGTCATTTTCAGTAAAAGCTTTGATAATTTAAACAATCAAAACTATATCTATAATGATACTAACCGTAAAAATGTTATCTATGTTGCTGGAAAAGGTGAAGGTGTTGACAGGAATATAGAAGTAGTTGGAAGTGCAGTTGGACTGGAAAGAATTGAAGAATTTACAGATGCAAGAGATAAAGAAACTACCTCAGAATTAATCGTCTATGGAGAAAGAATGTTAAAAGAGCTAGGTTCAGAACAAACATTAGAAGCTCAAATATTGACTTATTCCAACTTAGAATATGGAAAAGATTATAACTTAGGAGATATTGTTACGATAAAATATGATACAGAAAATCTGATACTAGATACTAGAATTATTGAAGTCCAAGAAGTATATGAACCTGGGGGATATAAGATAAATGTAGTATTTGGTAATAAAATTCCGACACTAATAAATAAGTTAAAAAATGCTTTGAAACAAATTCAGCCAGAAATTACAAAATAGATGATTATTGTTCTCAAAGGAAGTGAGAATATATAGAGTCTACTGATGGCTTGTGTAAAGAGCGGCATAAAAGAATTGCTGAAGGTCTAGATGTTCATGATAAACAGCTGATCCCAAAATGAATTGTTTAGATAATATGAGGAGTATATATAAAAACATTTGATAAATATAAAAAGTGATATGGAGGAAGTCAAAATGAATGATTTTTTTAAAACATATTGGTTAGATTTATTGCTAGTAGTGATATTTATATGCTTACTAGCTTTTTCTTATAAGAGAGGCAAGAAAAAGTTCGTTAAGCAGGTGGTTTTAAGCCTAGTTATTCAGGCAGAGAAAGCATTAGGAAGTGGAACAGGAGATTTAAAATATAATTTGGTAGTAACCAATATATATAAGGTGTTGCCATTTATCTTGAGACTGCTTATAACTGAAAAAGAATTGGACAAACTGATTCAAGATGCAGTTGACTATTTGAAAGAATATTTGCAGAGAGACAAAAATCTTTTAGGGTATGAAGATGAATATTTAAAAATGAAATCTGCTATTGAGTGGCAGAATTAATTTAGAGAGGCTGAGGAATAATCCTCAGCTTTTTCTTTTTTGATACAATATATTGTGATTTTGGTAATCATGTAATTTTTCAAAATCATGGTTATGTAAAGGAATTGATATTGCCACTAAAAAATGTAACTATATATACATTTTTACAATTATGATATAATTATTTATGAATAAAGAAAAAACATATCATTCTCTCGAGGATATATTTAATGACTATATATTATTATAATATGAGGAGAAAAATATGAGAAGCAGAATAAATTATATAGTATTGGCTATCACGTTTGTCTTAATTATATTAGTAATATTTTCTAAATTAAATAAAGATAAATTTTTATCTGATAGTGAGGCACTACTATTACTCGTTAGAGCTGCAGACACAACTAGATATGTTAGTGAAGGTGGTAATAATCCTATAATTAATCAGAATGATTTATCTGCAATGAAAATTGAAGATGTAGACATTAATACAAAGCAGAAAGTAATGACCTATTTACAAAAAATCTATACAAAAGATGTAGCTGAGCAGATATATAATATGTGTGGATACAACGAGATAAATGGCATCTTATATAAAGATATTTCAGATTTAGTTTATACAAAGGAATGGAATGATGCAGTTGTAAAAGACATTAAATATACTGGTAATAGAGCTTTAGTCACATTTCAAGTACCTTCAGACTTTGATAATACTAGTACAATTAATATAGAGTTTATTAAAAATGACGTAAATGAAATTAGAGTAAACAACATGGTGTATTAATTAAGTCAAATTGTGCATTGATTATTATAAAAAAACTCTTCAAAACAATACTATTTCTTGAAATGTTTTTTGCAATAAAAAATACATATCTTCTAACGAGATATGTATTTTTTACTGCGAGAATGATAGATTTAATGATTTAAATTCATATTCAGGGCTTGTATACTTCTTTATTTTTATATAATACATTGATATAATATAATAGGTCGGCAATATATTTAGTAATATTTCGGATAATAAACTTGAAAGGACTGCTATTACTTTCTTTTGAAAGGAGTGTTCTTATGAAAAGCATTAAAAATGTAATGGTTTGTGTTACACAACAAAAGACTTGTGAACGACTTATTATGAATGGACATCATGAAGTAAATAATGAAGAAGATAATCTATTTGTCATACATGTAGTTAACGAAAAAGATAAATTTTTAAATAACTGTAGTGATGGAGAAGCACTAGAATATTTGTTTGGTGTCTCAAAAAAGGTTGGAGCTGACCTTACTGTTATTAGATCAAAGGACGTAATAAAGGCTATAGCTGATTTTGCAGTGAAAAATAACATAACACATATAGTTATGGGAGCATCACCTGACGGAGAGGATATGGAAAGTCATAGTATAGCGCTTAAACTTAAGAAAACACTAGCAGATGCTGAATTTATAATAGTATAGCTGCAGTATAATATTTAAACCTTGATATTTGAATTAAATACACTCATATAGGAGAAAATATGTTTACTATTGTTAGGGAGTGTATTTAATGGAAAAAAGATTAAATCTTTTAGTATTTAGTGGTGATTATGATAAAGCTTTAGCAGCACTTATACTTGCAAATGGAGCAAGAGAGCTACATATGGAAGTAACTATGTTTTTTGCATTTTGGGGATTGCTAGTTTTAAGAGATCCAGATAAAAACATTATGAGCAACAAGTCAATATTTGAAAAGATGTTTAGTATCTTTACTCCTAAAGGAACAGAAAAACTTACTCTTAGCAGAATGAACATGGGCGGAATGGGTCAAAGAATGTTGAAGAAAATGATGCAAGATAAAAATAAGCCTATGCTAGAAGACTTTCTGAATGGAGCAAGAAAAAAAGGAGTAAAATTCTATGGTTGTAAGCTTTCTCAGGAAGTTATGGGTTTTAAACAAGAAGAGCTAATACCAGAGCTAGAAATAATAGAAGTATATGAATACCTCAAGGATGCAGTAAATTCTGAAATACAACTATTTATATAAACCTAAAAAGGTATGTGGATTGTTAATCTGCATATCTTTTTTCTTTTTGTCGAAACAATATGACAATTGTAATAGAAAATGGTAGAATATTAATATATTGCATCGAGAGGAAGATTATATGGATAGTGCATATTTAGAAAATTTTGAGATTATAGATACATATGTACAAAATGATTATCAAAAGATTTTTATATGTAAGCATAAAGAAAACAATAATCTATATTTGCTAAACTCTATAACAGAGAAAACAGTAGTATCTGATGTGGATTTTGATAATCTTAAAAATAATGTAAATGCAATTGAAGAGATATATGAGACTGACGAATCCATAGATATTATAACAGAGTATAATCGAAATAATTCTCTAGAAGAATACATTTCTTCAAACAAGATGACTCTCGCAAGCCAAATCAATTATACTTCATTTATAATGAATAAAATAATTAGACTTAAAAACCAGCCGAACAGGATTTTTTTATCGATGTTTAATCATAACAGCTTACAAATATATGAGAATGGAAGTATGGGGAGTGCAGGGATATTATTGTTACGACCTAATTACATAAATGTTGGAACAGAAGAAGTGTTAAGAGCTATAGCAAATGTTTTACATATAATTTTTTCTGGAAAAGAGATTGAGGATAATAAAGTTTTAAAACACATACCTCCAGACATATCTAGGTTAATAACGAATTGTTTAGAAGATAAATATATTAGACTGATTGACCTGGTCAGTGATTATAAATCTTCAAATCTATATAAGCTGATAAACCCTGAAAGACAAGAGAGTAAAAGAGTACATACAATGAGAAAAAATTTATCAAGAAAACGATTCAAATATAAAATAAAAAGCAAAGCAATTGTTATTTTAATAATACTCATACCAGTCATCGCTTTTGCTGTAGATAAAATAATTGATACAATTAAGCTGCGCAATGATACAACTATTGAAGCAAATGCAGATGAGATTAATAAAAACAAAGAAAATGACACATCGACAATTACTGATACAGAAAACCAACAGAACAGTCAAGACAATACTGAAGACCACACTGAAGAAATCAATGACATATTGATAAAAGATAATAGCACTGAAACCATATCTGATTTTTTCAGTGAAGACATGAATTTGGATGATGAAACAAATATAGGGGTCATAGATTCAGAGAAATTTCATAAAGGCACAAGCTCTATCAAGGCCTCTAATGATACCCAAGAAAAGCAAAGCTTTTTGATAGGATATATAGATTTTAATGATGAAAAATTTAGTTATTTAAAAGATAGGGTAGTTAATGCTTCATTGTGGTTAAACTCAAATGGAAATACAGAATGCAGTGTTGTTTTAAAATTAGGAAATGAAGATAAAATATTAACTTATACATCTAGAAAAGCAGATCTTGTTCAAAATAATTGGATACTTCAAAACTTAGAGGTCAATACAAAAAATGGTGATTATATAAAAATATATATAACAGTGGATCCAAATGAAGAAATATGGATTGATACAATTGATATCGATGTACTTAAATAGGGTGGCTAGCAGTCATCCTTTTTAATTTGTGAACTTATATACATTAATTCCATATATTCTTAAGAGGGTATAGCACAGAAAAGTAGAATATATTCATATAAGGTTTTTGATGAGGTGATAACGTGAAATTAAGATACATTTTAGGAAGAGCTGGTGTGGGAAAAACTAGTTTAGTACTTCATGAAATTGACTATAGACTTAAGGAAAATAGCGAACATCGTTTAGTTCTTTTGGTTCCAGAGCAATTTACTTTGCAAGCAGAAGCAGATTTGATAAACAAAAAAGGTCTAGATGGGATCATGAGAGTAGAAGTATTAAGCTTTGAAAGACTTGCTTACAAAGTTTTAAGTGAAGTAGGCGGAATAAAAAAAGCTACAATAAATGAATTAGGAAAGATAATGGTGTTGAGAAAATTATTTGATGAAAATTCTCAAGACTTATCTGTCTTCAAAAAAGGTTCTAAACAGGAAGGTTTTTTATCTAATTTTTGTAGCCTTGTTTCAGAATTTAAGAGAAATGACATTTCTTATGAACTATTAGAATCAAAAATTAATTCTATTGAAGATGACAATATGCTTAAAAGAAAGCTGCAAGATATCTCTTTAATATATAAGAATTTTAATGATTATCTAGATGGAAAATATACAGATGAAGAAGACAAGATGAATTTGCTTATACAGAAAATAGAAGACTCCGATTATTTTTATGACTGTGAAATATGGATTGATGGATTTAATAGCTTTTCTTCACAGGAATATAAGATTTTAGAGAAACTAGCTTTAAAGTCAAGAAAATTGAGCATTTCTTTGACCTTAGATGAAACTAGAAATAGAGATTACGATATGTTTAAGCCAGTATTAGATACATATCAAAGACTAAGAAAGATAGCCGAAGCTAATGGGGTAAAAGAGTCAAGGACTGTTGTTGAAAATGAAGTTTTACATAGACATGAGCAGCTCAAATATCTAGAGAAAGAGTTATATTCGTATCCATACAATAAATATAAAGAACAAGTCGATAGAGTTCAGGTCTTTTCAGGTATGAATCAATATACTGAAATCGAAAATATAGCATGCCAGATAATTAGCTTAGTGCGTGATAAAGATTATAGATGGAGAGATATAGCAGTAGTGTGTAATCATATGGACATTTATGCTCCAACTATAAAGAAAGTGTTTAGTGAGTATGGGGTTCCGTATTTTATAGATGAAAAAAGAAGTATAATGAATAACCCTATTATAAAGTTCATTTTATCTGGACTGGAGATTATATCGAGGGGATTTAAGTACGAAGATGTATTTAGACTAATAAAGACAGGCTTTAGTGAATTAAATAAAACAGAGTATGAAAAGCTGGAAAACTATGTACTTAAGTACGGAATAGCGGGAGATAAATGGCTAAGTGATTTTGTATTTGAAGATGATGATCTTGAAGAAATTAATTTAATCAGAAATAGGTTTATAGCTTCGATAGTTAATCTTAAGAATAAAATCAGAAACAAAAATTTGGTTTCTGATTTGACTAAATATCTTTTTGATTTTTTAAATGAAATGAATATTGAAGAGAAGTTGAACTATTTAATTGATACACAAAAGAATAAAGGAAATCTAGAGTACGTAAATGAAAATACTCAAATATGGAATATAGTTATGGAGGTATTTGATCAACTAGTAGAGATATTAGGAGATACAAGAGTTAACTTAAAAGAATATATAAAAATATTAGAATCAGGACTTTCTGAATATGAAGTAGGAATAATACCGCCTACAATGGATCAGGTACTAATAGGTAATTTAGATAGATCAAAAAGCCATAATATAAAAGCTTTATTTGTTGTAGGAGTCAATGATGGCATTCTTCCATCAAGCTTTGAAGACGGTGGTCTTCTTCTTGATGAAGAAAAGGTTGCTATGAAGGAAATAGGGATGGAAATCTATTCTGATAACGAAACAAGAGTATCTGAAGAAAAATTTGCTATTTATACTTCATTTGCAAAGCCTAGTGAATATTTATTTATTAGTTACGCTCTTAGTGATAATGAAGGAAAAGCGCTTAGACCTTCGATTCTGATAGACAGGCTTAAAAAGCTCTATACTAATATTGTTCCTCAAAGCGATATTAGTAAGAATAGAGAAAAAGAGCTAAAACTCATTGCAACTCCTATTTCAACCTTTAAATATCTGACTGAAAACCTTAGATCATATGTTGATGGAAATAATATTGATGAAATATGGTGGGATGTATATAACTGGTATTATAGCAATGAAGTATGGAAAAAAAGGATAAATCTTGTTATAGATGGATTGTTCCATACTAATCAGCAGGAATATATTGATGAAGGATACTCAAGAGCACTATATGACATGCCATTTAAATCAAGTATATCTAGATTAGAGAATTTTGTGAATTGTCCTTTTTCACATTTTATTAATTATGGACTTAAGCCAAAGGAAAGAAAAATCCATGTATTGAAAAGTCCAGATGTAGGATTGCTGTTTCATAATTCAATCGAAGAGTTCTCAAAGGAGCTTTCTATAGAAAATTTGAATTGGAAGGATATTCAAAGAGACAAGTCTGATGAAATAGTAGATAGAGTGTTAGATAGGATGATTGAAGATTTTCAGCATGGTGTATTATTAAGTACCCATAGATATAAATATCTTGTAAATAAGCTAAAAAGAATAAGTAAAAGAGCGTTATGGACACTTACTGAGCACGTAAGACATGGTGATTTTGTACCGTTTCAATATGAATTAAGCTTCGGAGACGGGCCAGAGAAAAAGATACCACCTATAGTTATAAAGCTGGCTAACGGTGAAGAGATAAAGCTGGAGGGTAGGATTGATAGAGTAGATATATTGAAAGACGAAAATGGCAGCTATGTTAAGGTAATAGACTATAAATCAGGGAATAAGAGCTTTAGCCTTTCAGATGCCTACTACGGCCTTCAAATCCAATTGATAGTGTATCTAGATGCAGTAGTATCAAATAAGGATAAATTAATAAAGGATGAGCTATATCCTGCAGGCGTATTCTATTTTAGGATAGACGACCCTATGATAAAGACTGATGAAGATGATATTGAAATAATAGAGGCAGAAATATCTAAACAGCTAAAGATGGACGGCATAATATTAAAGGATATAAAGGTTATTAGAGCAATGGACAAAAGCATCGAAGAAACTGGAAGCTCTAATATAATTCCCGTTTCACTTAAAAAGGATGGTGACTTTACAAAAAGTTCATCTGTATTTGAAAAAGAAGATTTAGAAGGATTAGTTAAGCATGTAAAAAACTTGATTGGTGAAATAGCAGTAGAAATTCTCAAAGGGAAGATAAGAATAGAACCATGTAAATTAGATGACAAGGTTTCATGTGATTATTGTCAGCTTGCTTCAATATGTCAATTTGACACTAGCTTTGATGATAATAAATATAAAGCACTTAAGAAGTTAAAGGACGACGAAGTACTAAGAAGGGTAAAAGGAAACATTGGAGGTGAGGAATAGATGCCTAAATGGACAGAAGCACAGAATGATGCAATAGTCAGTAGAGACTGTAATCTCTTAGTATCTGCAGCGGCAGGATCAGGCAAGACCGCTGTTTTAGTTGAAAGAATAATCAGATTGATTATAGAAGACAAGGTAGATATAGATAGAATGCTAATTGTAACATTTACAAATGCTGCTGCAGGTGAAATGAGAGAAAGGATATTGCAAGCACTAGCTGAAGAAATAGAAAAAGGAAATTCAAATGAACAGCACCTTAGAAGACAGATAACTTTACTCAATAGAGCATCTATTACTACTGTACACTCTTTCTGTATAAGTGTTGTTAGAAGAAATTTTCACTTAATAGGTATTGACCCTACTTTTAGGATAGGCGATTCAACAGAATTAAAAGTTATCATACAGGAAGTATTGGAAGAAGTTTTAGAGAGTGAATATGAAAAAGGAAATGAGAACTTTATATCCTTGGTTGAAAGCTTTGGTGGAAATAAAAATGACTTAAAATTAGAAGAGTTGATATTGAAGATATATTTCTTCATACAAAGTAAACCTAAGCCATATGAATGGCTTAGAGAAAGTGTTTATAAATTTAGTATGTCAAAGGAAGAGCTAGAAGATAGTGATTGGATTAAGACAATAAAAGATAATATTAAGATTGAGTTAAGCGGAGCTAAAGACTTGATAAATGAAGCATTAAGAGTAGCTAATGGAATCAATGGACCAATTGAATATGCTGAGTCTTTAAATAGTGATTTAAATAATGTATACGATTTAGAGAATACTTTATACAAGTATGACATCGAAGAATTTGGGAAAAAATTAAGTAGCATTACACATGAAAGACTAAAAAGAGTTTCAAAAGATGTAGATGAAGCTTTAAAAAAAGAAGCTCAGAAGTTAAGAGACAAGTACAAGGAAGTTATAGAAAAATCCCTGAAAGCTGGTATCTTTAGTAAAGGTGTAGATAAATATCTTGCAGAAATAAATTACCTATTTCCAGCAATGGATTATCTTTATGAGCTGATTCAATCATTTTCAAAGCTATATTCTGAAAAAAAGCTAGAAAAGGGTATACTTGATTTCAATGACCTTGAGCACTACACATTGAAGATACTTGAAAACGAAGAAATAAGAGAAGAGTTTAGAAAAAAATTTGATCATATATTTGTTGACGAATATCAGGATAGCAATATTGTACAGGAAACTATTTTAAATCAGATTAAGCGTGATAATAATATGTTTTTTGTTGGAGATGTAAAGCAGAGCATATATAGATTTAGACTTGCAGACCCTTCACTGTTTCTTGATAAATATAATAGTTATTTTAGAAACGAAAACAGTTTAGATAAGAGAATAGACTTGTCACAGAACTTTAGAAGTAGAGAAGAAATACTTCAAGGTATAAACTATATTTTTAAGAACATAATGTCAACTGATCTTGGAGAGGTGGAATATGATGAAAATGCATCATTGTATAAGGGTGCTGATTATGAACCTGCCGTAGATTCTCCAATAGAGCTTAATATCATAGAAAAAGAAGTAGAAGAACTAGAAAATGTTGATGAAGAGCTTCAAGAAATGGGAGATATAGAAGTCGAAGCGAGGATTATTGCTAGTAAGATCAAGGAGTTCATTAAACAGCAGACATATGATGCTAAAGAGAAGCGTTATAAAGATATAATTTATAGGGATATAGTAATACTGCTAAGGGCTACTAAAAACTGGGGCTCTGTGTTTAATGAGATATTGTTAATGGAAGGTATCCCTGTATATATTGATGATAGTAACGGTTATTTTGATGTACTGGAAATAAAAGTTTTCTTGAATCTATTAAACATAATAGATAATAAAAGACAAGATCTGCCTTTACTGAGTGTTATGAGGTCTTCTATTGGTGGATTTACAACCGACGAATTAATAAAAATTAGAATATCATATAAAAATGGAAGCTATTATGATGCAGTAGAACATTATATTAATAGTAATAATGATAATTTAAGCGATAAGCTTTCTAAATTTGCCAATACTATAGACTATTGGGCTGAGGAGGCTAGGTATCTAAAACTTGATGAATTCATATGGAAGCTGATGATAGAAACAGGGTATTATTATTATGTAGGAGCAATGCCTGGAGGAATACAAAGGCAGGCTAATTTACGAATATTAGTTGATAGAGCATGTCAATTTGACAAAACATCAATCAATGGATTATTTAACTTTATTAGATTTGTTGACAAGCTTAAAAGCAGCAGTGGTGATATGGGAACTGCGAAGATAATAGCAGAAAATGAAAATGTAGTGAGAATAATGAGTATCCATAAAAGCAAGGGACTTGAATTTCCAGTGGTTATTTGTGCTGGACTTGGTAAAGGTTTTAATATGATGGATACAAGAGATGATATATTGCTGCACAAAGACCTGGGGTTAGGACCTAAGTTTGTTGACATAGAGAAACGAAAATATACCGAAACTCTTCCTCAGATAGCGATAAAGAAAAAGATGAAAATAGAGAGTCTTTCAGAAGAGATGAGGGTTTTATACGTTGCATTAACTAGGGCGAAAGATAGATTATTACTTTATGGGACGGTTAGAAATATTTCTCGCGAATCAAAAAAGTGGTGTAAAGATTCATCACTATATTATTTATCTAATAGTAAAAATTATTTAGATTGGATATGTAATTGTTTGGCTAAGCATAATGATGGAGATTTAATAAGAAAAATGGCGGGCTTTGAAGAAATAAAGTCAAGTGTAGTAAGTGATGATAAGTCTCATTGGAATATTAAAATTCTTAACAGAATGGATATAATCAAACAGGAAGCTGATAATATTTCTGCTGAACAGGCTAATAGGGAAAGATTAAAAAACTTTATTTATATTAACCCAACAGACTTAAAAGGAGAGATTGATAGAAGATTTGAATGGAAGTATAAGCATCCAAGCTCAATTGAAATTCCTTCAAAGATGTCTGTTTCTGAGATAAAGAAAGCTTCATTCAATCAGATTGAGGATATAACATATAGGATACCATCTTTAGTGAAGATGCCGAAATTTCTTGAAGGGAAAAAACCTTTTACTCAAGCAGAAAAAGGTACTATTATTCATTTTATAATGCAGCACCTACGTCTTGGTGATAATATGGATAGAAATTTTATAGAACAGCAAATAGATGATATGATTATTCACGAGTTATTGACTGAAGAAGAAGCAAAGGTTATTGATATAGATAAACTAGTTACATTCTACCAAAGTGATATAGGTATGAGAATATTAGCCTCGTCAAATGTAAATAGAGAAAAACCTTTTGTATTGAGAAAAAAGGCAGTTGATGTAATACAAGGAATTGATGAATGTGATGAAGATGTTTTGATACAAGGTATAATAGATTGTTATTTTACTGAAGACGATGGTCATATCCTTGTAGACTACAAGACTGACTATGTAGTAGATGGTGATGAGAAAAGCATAGTTGATAAATACAAAGTACAAATGCTTTTATATAAAGAGGCGCTAGAACGAATAACAAATAAACAGGTAAAAGAAATGTTTATTTATTCGTTTGAGCTGGGCAGAGAGGTGAGAGTAGATTGAGAATACTTCATACTTCAGATTGGCATTTAGGTAAATACTTAGAAGATCACAGTAGACTAGAGGAACAAGAAGATTTCATAGATGAGTTGATCGAAATAGTGAATGAAAAAGAGATAGATTTGATCATCATTGCAGGTGATATATATGACAATAGTAATCCGCCTGCGAAAGCGGAGAGATTATTTTACAGAGCTATAAAGAGATTATCCAACTATGGAGAACGTGTTGTACTTATAATAGCAGGAAATCATGATAATCCAGATAGGTTAGTATCATCTAGGCCTTTAGCTTATGAGCATGGCATTGTTTTACTAGGAACTCCAAAAAGTTCAGTAGAAGTTGGTGACATAGGAAAACATAGAATAATTGCAGCAGATGAAGGATATGTTGAGATCGATATCAGAGGTGAACAGGCAGTAATATTGACACTACCTTATCCAAGTGAACAAAGACTTAATGAGGTATTTACTGAATCAATAGATGAAGAAGGAATGCAAAAAAGTTATTCTGAACGAGTTGGAAAGATATTTGATGAACTATCAAATAGATTTAGAGAAGATACAGTTAATCTTTGTGTAAGTCATATTTTTGTCTTGGGTGGAGAAGTCACAGATTCAGAAAGGCCTATACAGATTGGAGGAGGACTTACAGTAGAGGCTGATAAGCTTCCTAAAAATGCACATTATATAGCACTTGGACATCTACATAAGTGTCAGAAAGTAAAAGGAGAAGCATTAAATGCATTCTATTCTGGTTCTCCAATACAGTATAGTAAGAGTGAGAAGGGACATAAGAAAAGTGTATATGTAATTGATGCTAAGGTTGGATATGAACCAGATATTGAAAAAGTTGAGTTGACTATTACGAAACCAATAGAGGTATGGAAATGTAATGGAGTACAGGAGGCTATAGATAAGTGTATTCAAAATGAGGACAGAAGTGTATGGGTTTACCTGGAGATAAAAACAGACTCTATTATTACACAGTCAGAAATCAAGGAGATAAAGAAGATAAAGCCTGATATCTTAACTATCACCCCAATAATTGAGGATATAGAGATAGAAGAAAAAGAAATGGAAGAATATAAGGATAAAAGTATTGCAGAGTTATTCAAAGAATTTTATTTTAGTGAAAGAAAATTAGAGCCTAGTGAAGAATTAATGGCCATATTCTCTGAAATCATTTCAGAAGAAGGTGATGAAGATGAAACCGAATCAGCTTAAAATAATTGGATTAAATAGTTTTCTAGAAGAGCAGGTTGTTAATTTTTCTAAGCTAACTGAAAAAGGTCTTTTTGGAATATTCGGACCTACAGGGAGCGGCAAATCAACAATACTAGATGCTATGACTTTAGCACTTTACGGACAAGTAGCAAGAAAATCAAGTATGTATATAAACACAGAAACAGACAAGCTATATGTATGTTTTGAGTTTGAAGCAGGGCATGGAAATGAAAGAAAAAACTATAGGATTGAAAGAAGCTTAAAGAAGACAAATTCAGGTGGGACTAAAACAGTTTCAGCAAAGCTGATAACTTTGGATAAAGATGGAGGTATTGACAGCGTTATAGAAGGGCGTACCTCAGTTGAAAGAGAAATACAAGATAATGTCGTTGGTTTAAACTTTGAAGATTTTATAAGAACCGTAGTTCTTCCTCAGGGTAAATTTAGTGAGTTTTTAACACTTACAGGAGCAGATAGAAATAAGATGCTTGAGAGAATTCTTGGGCTAGAAGACTATGGTGATAGACTAAACATAAAGGTGAAAATGAAGCGAGATATAATCAATAATGAGTTGAACAGGCTTGCTGGTGAATTTAATAGATATGATGGAGTGTCTGATGAACTTTTAAAGCAGCTTAAATTGGAGTATGAAGCTTTAATTGAAAAAGAAAAAGAAGTAAAGAAGAAAAAATTGCAGCTTGAAGATAAATATGAAAATAGTAAAAAAATCTGGGAATTACAGAAAGAGGTTAATGAATGCAAAAATAAGGAGACTGATCTAAAGAAACTTGAAGACTATATGAAAGAAAAGAAAATAAGGCTAGTAAAAGGGAAAAATGCTTTTAATGTAATTCCTTATGTAAACGGCCTTAAAAAAACTCAAGATGATATAAAAGCAAATAAAGAGCTGATTGTAAAGCATCAATGTGAAATAGAACTCTTAATGAATAAGATGCAAAACACTGAGAAAGAATATTCTACTGCATTAGATAGAAAAGAAAAGGAGATACCTTTACTTATCGAAAAAAAATTAGAGCTTAATCATGCTATTGATTTGGTAAAAGAAAAAGAGTCATTAGAGAATGAAAGGAATATTCTTCTATCAAAATATAAGGAATATGAGAAAAAGTTAAAAACAGATGAAGAAAATCTTAAAATAGTAATCGAAAGAAAAACAACACTTGAGAAAGAAATAGAAGAAAAAGAAGAATTAATAAAGAATAATACAGTAACATCTGAATATAGAAAAAAAGTTAATGAAGCTTCAGATTTAGAAAAACAATATGTGTCAGTACTTAAGAATAAACAAGAATATGAAAATACTATTAATAGATTAAAAAACAATGTAGGAATATATAACAAAGAAATAAGTGAGATACAAAAAAGAAAAGAAGAAAAAACTATAGAAATAGAGAAAGTAAGCACTGCAATAATTGAGTTAGAGAAGAATAAGCCAGATGATAATAAAGATATGTCCAAGCTTCAGATGAGAGTTTTTGAACTTTCAAATATGATTCAAGAATATAAGGAAAGCGAGAAAAAACTAATCGCTTTGAACAATCAAAAGAGTAGCTTATGTGATGAAATAAAAAAAAGTGAATCTTTTTTAAATGAGTTAAATAATGGATTAGCGAGTAAAATACATACTCAAGAGAATGTCAAAAAAGATATTAAAGAATTAGAATATAAAAATATAGCAAGTATTTTAAGTATACAATTAGTCGATGATGAGCCTTGTCCAGTATGCGGATCGCTTCATCATCCCAATATTGCTGAAAAGCTTAAAAACAATGAACTAGATAGTAAACAAAATATGCTTTTACAGATAGATAAAGAGATTATCGAGCTGCAAAAGAAGACTAGCGTAAAAGAATCAGATCATAAAATGTTGGTCAATGAACTTCAAAGATTAGAGACAGATATAGAGGATAAAATAAAGATTATAAACGGTTTGGATTTTGAAGAATTAGTTAAAGAAAAAGAAAATTTAGAGTATAGAATAAATATGTTTCAAAAATATAGAGAGAAGTGGAGCAAAGACTATAAAGAGACATACGATAGGCTTTTGAAATCAAAAGAGGAAAGAAACCAGATCGATAATACGAATATTGAATATCTGACAAATTTGAAAAAAGACAAAGAGTTATTAGAGGAAACAGAAGAAAAGCTTTCAATATTATTACAAGAGATAAATACTATATCTAAGAATTATGAATTAGTTAAGAAGGAATTAAAGCTTGAGAGTGTAGCTGAGGAATTAGCAAGGATTAATAAAGCTGATAGAGAAATTGAAAAGCTAAATCTTCAAGTAAAACAGCTAAGAGAAGAAAACAAAAAATGCGAGCTTGAAAAGAGTCAATTCGAAAATATGATAAATAAGAATAATGAAGAAATGAAAATAATAATAAACTCTGGGAAAGAAAAAAGAAGGATTATTGACACTTATCAGAGTAGTATTGAAAAGATTGCTGGTCAAAATAATCCTATGGAACTAAAACAAGAAACTGAGAAATTAATAAATGAAATTAATGATAGTGAACTAGCTTTAAGGACAGCTCTAGAAAAAGAAAAGAGTATAATAAGCAAGTTACAAGAAGAAAAGATAGGCATTGAAAAGATAATAACATCTTTAGAAGTATCTATAGCTGATACTCAAAGTAGGTTAACGGTATCTTTGGAAGAGAATGATTTTAATAACATTGACGAGGTACTTCAATATTCTGAGAGTAGGGAAAAACTCAATATCATTGAAGTGGAAATAAAAAAATATGAAGACGAGCTAAATAGTGTAGTTTCAAACATAGCTAGGATAAATAATGAGCTTGAAGGAATTTCCCTAAAGGAAGAAGAATGGTATCTTCTTTTGAGTGAAAGAGAAGAAGTTCAAAAATCTCATTCGTATATATTAAAGGAAGTAGGACAGAAGAAAGAACGAATGGATGAAATGCAAAAAAATTTAGCAGAAGTTAAAAGATTAAGCGTTGAAATAAAAAAATTAGAGCAAAAGAAAGACATGCTAACAGAGATATTGGATTTGACAAAAGCTAAGAGATTTGTAGAGTTTGTGTCAAAGAGTCATCTTCGATATATAGCTAAAGCTGCAACAGAAAAGCTAAAAGAAATTACTAGAGAAAGATATGGACTAGAGATTGATTCAAACAATAATTTTATGATAGTTGATAACTATAATGGTGGTGTTAAGAGAGAATGCAATTCATTATCTGGAGGGGAAACATTTTTAACATCATTATCTTTAGCACTAGCATTATCATCTAAAATACAGCTAAAAGGGAATACATCCATAGAATTTTTCTTTCTTGATGAAGGATTCGGAACGCTAGATACGAGTTTATTAGATGTGGTAATGTCATCCCTAGAAAGACTTTATAAAGAGGAACTAAGTGTAGGTATAATAAGTCATGTTGAAGAGCTTAAGAATAGAGTACCAGTAAAGCTTATTGTTGCTCCACCAATAGCTGGGGTTCGTGGAACAACAGTTAAGATAGAGTATAGCTAATGGGAAAGAGATGTTTTGCAATATAAAGTTAAAGGGGGATTCTGCATGACTAATAGTTTTTTATGGATTTTGATGGGAGTTATGAGCTGGTTACGTCTAATTATCTTACCCATTGTAGATATTCTAGGTATAATTGTATGCTCAAAAAAATCTAGAGATAATATTTTGTTTAAAAAGGGAATATGGTTTTTTATTTTAAATTTGATTGCAACAGTTTACGGATACATAAATAACTTTGCTATAACACCGTATATTATTAATAATAGAAATGCATTAGGGTTTCTTTCGTCTGGAAATAATTTTCCGCCTATAATTTCTATATTATCTTTCCCGACATTTGTAATTAATGTAATAGCTTATATTATATTAATTAGAGGGTTTTATATTAGACATAAGCAAATTGAATCAAAGGACAATAATTAAGAAAGTGGAAGAGAGTTTTTCTCTTTCACTTTCTTTGTATTTGAGGTTTTTATTTAGACAGGTCTGAGAAATTTCTTGATAAAGTAAAAAAATCTTTAGCTCTAATGTTTTCTATGGGATGATAATTTTATAATCTATGAGAAATTCGAACGTTATAAGCAAAGTATAGATGATGTGTATGAGTTGATAAAGAATGATTAGATTTGAAACAGCTCATTTCCTTTTGATATATAGTACCAACAAATGTAATAAAATATAAGCTAAAAGGGAAGTCAGGCTTGACTTCCCTTGAAAATTGACTTATTAAAACGTTTTAAACCCTGAAAACAACTAAAATTTGAGTAATATATTCTATGTGGTTTAGCATGTGCTACATTTTTTCAGGAGTTTCAATACCAAGCAGATCTAGACCTGTTTCTAATACATTCATTGTCAAAGTAATAAGATTAATCCATGATGACTTTTTATCGATATTTTCCTCTGAAATTATCTTATTATCATGATAGAATTTATTAAAAATATTAGATAAATCATAAATATAGTCACATATTTTGTTAGGTGCCTTATCTGTAAAGCTTAACTCTACAATTTCATTAAATTTTGAGAGCTTTAAGAATAGGTTTCTTTCTACTTCACTGGATGGAGTATCTATTTTATTGTCATATTGGAAATCTTCATTAGCAATTTTCCTAAGAATAGACTTGATTCTAACAACTGTATATAAAATATATGGACCAGTGTTTCCTTCAAATGAGGAAAATCTATCAATATCAAATACATAATCTTTTGTGATTTGGTTAGATAAATCACCATATTTTAAAGCAGATAGTCCTACTTTTCTTGCAATTTCATCTACTTCGCTAGGGTCAATATTTTTATTTTCCTTAAGCTTATCGTGAACAGCATCCTTAATTATTTTAATCAAATCTTGGAGTCTCATTACTCCACCTTCTCTTGTTTTAAAAGGCTTACCATCCTTACCATTCATGGTACCAAAACCGATAAAATCTAGTTTTAAATCTTCGCCTGCAATCTTAGTTTTCTTAGCACATCTAAACACTTGCTCAAAGTGTAGCTCTTGTCTTTTGTCAACCACATATATGATTTGGTCAGGGTTATATTCCTTAACTCTTTCCCAAATTGTTGCAAGGTCAGTTGTACTGTATAAAGAAGCACCATCAGATTTTAGAACGATAAAAGGAGGAATGGTATGGGTATCTGTTTCTTTAGAAACATCAACTACTAACAATCCTTGACTTTCAGAAGTATAGTGGTTATCTTTCAGATAGTCTACCATTATATTTATATACTGTTGACAGTCACTTTCACCTTTCCAAAGATCAAAGTTTACATTTAAATTACCGTAACCCTTTTTTAAATCAGCTACAGAAACATTTAATATATGTTTCCATAATTCAACATAGCCTTTTCGTCCTTTTTGAAGCTCAGAAGTTGCTCGCTTGGATTCTTCCATAGCCGTGTTATCAGATTTTGCTAGTTTACTGGCAGCAGGGTATATATCTTCAAGCTCATCTATGGTAAAAGGTGCTTCTTGTGGATACTCTCCTTGAAAATTTTCATCAAAATATGGAAGATTTGGGTTTCGTCTTTTAAGCTCAGAGATTACCATACCTATTTGTAGGCCCCAATCACCTAAATGAACATCTCCTATTACATTATGTCCTACATATTTAGAAATTCTCTTGAGACTTTCACCAATTATCGCTGCTCGTAGATGACCGACATGAAGGGGTTTTGCAACATTTGCCCCACCATAATCGATAATAATGGTTTTAGGATTAGGTTCTTCATCATAACCCAATTTTTTACGGGTATACATTTCGTTTATACACTCAGCAAGGAAACTATCCTTAATATTGATGTTGATAAAGCCAGGGCCTGCAATTGAAACATCTTCAAATATTTCAAATTTTTTCAGTTCATTTAATATCTCATTGGCTATTTGAATAGGTGCTTTTTTATATTGTTTAGCAGCAGGAAGGGCACCATTGCACTGAAATTGGCATAAATCCGGTCTATTTGATACAGTGACTAAACCATATTTTCTATCATACCCCTTTTGTTCAAAAGTATCTTCAACTATAGTACTTATTCTTTTAATAAGCGTTTGCATATACATACCTCCCAGTTTGATTATTTAAAAAACAAAATAAAAACCCGTCTCTAATAATAGAGACGGGTATAAATCCGCGGTACCACTCAAATTGACTAACATAGTCCACTCAAAACTTTAACGCAGTTAACGGCTAACCCTTACAAACTGTTCAGGCAGCTCCTCAAAGGCCCTTTTCTCCATTTGATTTCTTGCAGAACTTCCACCAAATTTCTGCTCGCTATTAGAAAATATAAATGGGTACTCTTCTCTTCATCGAATTTTCAAGATATATTTATTGATTATTTTATATTATGGTGTATTTACTGTCAATGTATTCTTATAAAATTATACAGTGCAAGTATATATGATATCCATCGAAGGCTTTAATAGAAAGTAAGAGAAAGATTCTTAAGCAGTAATAAAAATAATGCTATATAATTAATTTTTTATGCACAATATCATAACAATAATAATAGAATATAAATTAGAAGAAACAAAAACGATAATGAATATCAATTGAAAGGAGAATGTATATGGCAGGCAGAATAAGGAGGTTAATTCCAGGAGGGAACACTTCAAAAGGTTTTTATTCATACTATGACAATATAATTGAAAAGGATGCAAACAGAATTTTTATATTAAAAGGTGGTCCAGGAACAGGAAAATCGTCGTTAATGAAAAAAGTAGCTAAAGAAATGTTAGAAAGAGGTTATGATGTTGAGTATCATCACTGCTCGTCAGATAATAATTCTATAGATGGTATAGTAATACCAAAGCTAAAAGTTGCAATGATAGATGGTACAGCGCCACATGTAGTTGATCCTAAAAACCCAGGAGCAGTGGATGAAATAGTGCATCTAGGAGATTTTTGGAACACAGAAGGCATGGAAAAAAATAAAGAAAAAATTCTATATTATATAGAGAACAATAGCAAATTTTATAAAAGAGCATACAAATACTTCCCAGCTGCAAGACTTATTCAAGAAGATATCATATTGATGAACGGTGAAACTCAAGATTTTGCAAAAGTTAATATAGAAACATATAAATTAATCAAAGATATTTTTGGTGAATTAGAGACAAGTGAAAAATTAGGTAAAGAAAGACATTTATTTGGTAGTGCATACACACCTAATGGGTGGATAGAGTATACAGATACATTACTAGAGGGTTTAGAGATAGTTTATTATATTAAAGGGGATTATGGTACTGGTAAATCGACTTTACTTGAAAAGGTATATAAAGAAGCTATTGTTAGAGGATTAGATGTGGAAGTGCATCATACACCATTGATTCCAGAAAAGATAGAAACAGTTATTATAAAAGAGCTAAGCGTAGCACTAACCATTAGTAAAGTAGCAGAAGAAGAAAACTACAATACCATAGACCTTGATCAATACCTAAGTACAGATATACTAGAAAAGTATAAGGAAAATATTGAACAAGATAAACAGGTATATCAACAGCTAATAGATATAGCTTTATCTAATATAGCTGCTGCAAAGAAAAATCATGATATAATAGAAACCTTCTATGTACCAAATATGAACTTCTCAGAAGTAGAGAAGGTGAGAAATAAGCTTATTACAAGAATTCTTCAATATGATAAATAATAAGAGCATAAGCTGAGAGAATATTCTCGGCTTTTTGCAGTTCTAATTGAAATAATAGTTAAATTTCTACTTATAGAAAGACAACAAAAAAACTAGAAAATAAAAGGGAATGCTTGGTATGTGTAGAATAAAGATAGTAATTTCTAATATTTAGTACTTTAGGAATATCTTTTTTTTGAAAGAAGAGATAATATGAGGTAAACGTAGAAAGAATTGACGAAAAAGAAATAAGAGTCACTTTTCTATAACATCAATTAGCAAAATAGAAAGTCCATTAGGCAAGATAATGAAGGAATAGAAAAACATATAGTAAGAAGATATTTGCCACACTATTGTCGTGTAATATACTATAATGATAGAATTACCGACATAGTCTGTCGGAAGTGAAACGTTATCGAACAGATGAGACAAAGTTTCGTGCTTTCTTGTGTGAAATGTATAGGTTACAGTATTAAAGCGCTTATTAAATACATATCAGATTTATATTATGAAATAAAAATTATATATATTTTATAAGGAGAATATTATGGCTTCTCGTATAATTCATTATATTATTAGTAAAAAAATATTGGAAATTTGCAATTTCGATAAAAACGATTTTATTTTAGGCAATTTACTACCTGATGCACATAATGGTACTCTATACGGAAATTCTCATTCTCATTTTAGATACATTATTAATGGTGAATATACTAAGTTACCAAACATAGAATATGTAAGATTTAAACAAAAATATTTTAATTATTTTTATAAAAGCTTGTTTTTAGGTTATTATTGCCATTTGCTATCCGATTATAAATGGGTTCAACTAAAAATTCCAGGCTTTCCAAATAACTTAGATAATGATACTAAGGAATTTTTAGCTTTTCGTAAAATACTGCATGATGATTACGGAAAGTTGAACATGATTTTAAAAGATTATTTCAAACTAAGTCTCCAGGATAATTTTGTAATTCCAGATGACATTATAATAACAGAAATTGATAGAAGCAATATACCAAAAGTGCTTAATGGATTAGAACAGGATTTCAAAAGCAGGACAGAAGGCAGATTGAGTATGCTGACAATGGAATTTATATTAGACTATATTGATAATACAGTAAAGTTTTGTTTAGAAAATATTGAGAGAAAGCTTTGATAACTAGTATAGTCTGTAAACAGAATAGTAACTCTCATACCTTATATATTGCGTAAATAAGTGTTTTTGGAAGTAAGTTTAAGAGGGGCACTCGTGGTTACAACGGTATCACGAGTCCTTTCCATCCGATAATAAGGCATTCACGCAAGGGTGCACGGAGCACAATCTTATGGAGTTGTGCACCACATCCCTTCACCGGGAGCAAAGCTCCATCAGGGGGTAATGCTTTAGGGGCAGGTTCAGGGACGTCGCTAATCCAAGATGTTATATAAAATTTTTCCCTTGTTTGCTAGGAGATACGTATGGGGAGTTTTATAGGAGGATAGTAGAATGAAAAAAGTTAAATTTGTTAGATTATTAATATTGACAGTAATAATACTAAATCTATGTGTATCATGCAAAAATAAAAATACAGAGAGTGATTTATTATGTAGAGAGATGTATTTTCAACAAATTAATGATGATATTACCTCAGAAAATTATAAAAAAGGTTTTAATTATAGTTATTATTATAACTTGGATGCAAAATATGAAATAAGATTTGAACTAGTTCTACTTAAAGGTGGAATAGAAATTGATAAGGTTGAATTAATGGACATAAAAGAAGATATAGGATATATTGATGGCACTTTTGGTATTTTGGTAGAAAGAGATAAGGAAAACAATAAAATAACTTGGACAATAAGACATGATGAAAAGACAAAACAGCTTGTAAGTGAAGATTTTTTCAAGAATATAGTTGGCCAACATGGTTCTTTCTCATCTAGTGGTCTTATATATAAGGAGGGTGTTCCTGTATTAATGAATGAATATGATATAGGTACTAGTGAAAATGGTGATAAACAGTATGAGTGGAGTGTCGTTTTTAGAGTTTTTGGAGATAAGGTAAATGTGGATAATCCTTAATAAAACAAGATACGGTATTCCTTAAGAGATACGGAGAAAACTTCATCTAAACACATTTTCGTAAAGGTTCGCAAGGTATTCTTCTTGGATTTGAAGAAGAAGTATTACTAATGAGTCAAGCTCACCACATCGTTTCATCGGGTGTAAGTACCGTCAGGGAATATTCTTTAAGAGCTCG
Source organism: Brassicibacter mesophilus (assembly GCF_050433385.1). NCBI lineage: Bacteria > Bacillati > Bacillota > Tissierellia > Tissierellales > Thermohalobacteraceae > Brassicibacter > Brassicibacter mesophilus. The sequence continues at coordinate 85,521 of NZ_JBNPXI010000001.1, read as the reverse complement.
GTTCAAGGACATCGCAATTACGGGAAAGGTAAATGCAATTTGGCTGAATGGCCGCCCATGCTCGCATTCGCTCGAGTAGTATGTCTATTATACTAGGGGGATAATATGATAAAAAAATGTTCAGTTAATGATATAAAGCAAATTGTAGATATGGTATACAGAAAAAACAATGAGCCAGAGCACAACTCTGCGTTCTGTTTTCGTCAGCATGACTCTATACAACAAGATTTTATGAGTAGTTTAGCATCAGATAATGATGCTGTTATAGGCTACTACAAAGGTAATACCTTAATAGATGTTATTTCTTTCTATGTTGATGAAGAAAAGCAAACTGCAGATTGTGGAGGACCTTTTGTTGAAGGTGATTTTTGCAGAATAGCTAAAGAGATGTTCGATTATGCCAAGAAATTATATAAAAAACAATTGTGTTTTAATTTCTTTTTCGATAAGAGAAATATAGAATGTATGTCGTTTATGAACTTGATTGGTGCAGAAAATCAAGGTAATGAAAGTGTATTCATTCTAAATCGTAGTGACTACAAAAAACAGGAATTTGATGTTTCTGTTGAAAAATTATCGCCGGAGTATGCAACTCAACTTATTGAGTTGCACGATTCAATATTTCCTGGTATGTATGTTTCAGGAAAGGATATAGTTCAATCCAATGGAATTAATAGGAAAGTATTTTGCATTATTAATTATGGGTGTTTAATCGGCTATAGTGTGTTTAAAACTCCCCCTATGGTGGGACAACAGCTACGGCAGAAATAATTGCTGTTGACGAGAAATATAGGGGGAAAGGCTATGGAGCAAAAATGTACCACACCTGCGACCCTAAGAGACGTTGCGCTAAGGGTTTCAGTGTTAGAGATATTAAGACGTTATTTACAATTTCTAAGCGAGTTTTGTCATTGTAGTGAAATTTTGTAAAGTGTATATAAAGTGGAGGATAATTTATGAAAAATTTATTTTTAGTTGAACCTAATAAAGAATATCAAAAGAGTTTTAAAAATTATGCTCTAGCATACAGAAAAATAAATGATGAACATTATTTTAATAAATATAAAAAAGCATTAGAAAATTTCCAAGATTATTTAAATGACATACACAATTATTCCCAGGGAAAAAACTTACCTCATGGAGAGGTTATAACTTCAACATTCTGGTTAATTGATAAAAAAGAAGTTGTAGGAGTAGTGAGGATTAGACACCAAGAGGTAGAATGTGCTGGCCATATAGGCTATGATATATCACCAAATTGTAGAAATAGAGGCTTTGGGTTTCAGATTTTAAAACTGGCATTGGAAGAGGCAATAAAGATAGGAATAGAAGAAGTAATTTTAACTTGTAATATAGACAATATAGCATCAAAGAAAGTTATAGAAAAGAGCGACGGTAAATTATTAGGAACTGTTTTTGATGAAGAGGAAAATGAATATCTGTATAAATATAGCATTACATTAACAGCTAACTAACTCTCTCTCACTTTATTCTTAAAATGTGTAATTGATAGAGAAAATTACTATTCGTAGTGGAATGGGCTAACTTGGATAAATGAAAATAGGGTGGAGACGGAGCTGCAACTAACAAAGCATTCAAGTTCGATTTGGCTTCTTCGTTGATTTTAGTGGAAATCCCTAAGCAACTTTTCTCTGGGATGGAAATATAGACGAAGAGCTTAATGTATATCAGTAGAATTATGTAAATTACACTAAAAATCAATCTAGAGGGAATGCTTTAAACATTACTCAATAATAATGGGGAGGTATTAATGTTAAATAAATACATGAACATAGAACGCATAGAGTTTGTAATAACAAATGCTTGTACAAGCAGGTGCAGGCATTGTTCTGTAGGTAATAAATTAAATATCAATAAGTCAAGTATAGATAAAGAAAAAGCTATTTCAATAGTTACCGAACTTTCAAAGCACTATTCTATTGAATCTGTGATGACTTTTGGCGGAGAACCACTTGTATATGCAGATACTGTCTGTGCAATCCATAGGACTGCAAAAGCTTGTGGAATCCCTAAAAAACAAATCATCACTAATGGATATTTTTCAAAAGATGATAGCAAAATTATTGCTGTGGCAAAAGCGTTGAAAAATAGTGGTGTGAATTCGATTTTACTTTCCGTTGATGCTTTTCATAAAGAGTATATACCGCAGGAACAGGTATATAAATTTGCTAAGGCATTGTGTGCTGAAGGGATTGATGGATTTAAACTACATCCAGCTTGGGTGGTAGACCGTCAACACGATAATAATTATAATAAAGAAACAGAAGCTTGTTTGGACAATTTCACAAAACTAGGCATTCCCATATCAAGTGGTAATAACATATTACCAACAGGAAATGCTGCTATATATTTGTCGGATTTTTATGAGAAAAAACCAATTGACATTGGAATGAAATGCGGTGAAGCACCTTATACAACCAAGCTTGATGATATTCAGGCAATTTCAGTAAATCCAAATGGTGATATAGTAGTTTGTTGTTTTGTTATAGGCAATATATATTGTGAAAGCATAACACAGATTATTAATCGCTATAACCCATATGAAAATCCACTAATGTCTGCACTTATAAATGGTGGAATAAGCGCTTTAATGAAATTAGCGGAAGTCAATGATGTAACAATTGATGTGTCACAATATTATTCTGCTTGCAGTGTGTGTAATGATATTGTGAAAAAGCTAAACAGAGTAAACTGTGTATAATCCGTAGTCAAACTAATTCACATTCTTTAGAAAAAACATATGTTTTCAAAGGGGAAGGCGATGTAAGAACGGATGGCCGCAATTATTTATTCGAAGATATTCCTGAAAACATTGCGGAAGAAACTGTTATAAAAGATTTTTTATATACGATTACTGCTGATTTTGACGCTAAATCAGATATTTTATCTAACATAGAACCGCACAAAATTTCAATAGAAAGTGAAAAGAAGAAATTTGAAGACAATATTTATACACAATCATATATTATACATGAAATTTCTACATTAACAGAAAAAGAGTACAATGAGCAAAAATTAGATAATGATAAGCAAAATCCTTTGTACTACTATGGTTGGGAAGAATGTATTGAGGAATACAAGCTAACTGAATATGAAATTATCAATGTGAAATTTACACAAACTTTTTCAGAAAAAGCAAATGAGCTAGGACCACAGTGGGGTGATGGAACATATAATAGGAGTTATATTGTTGGAAAAACCGCAGATAATAACTCTTATAAGATTTTTGATTTTGGAGAAATGAGTTGTTTAAAACAGAGATAAGAGGATTATCGACATCGGGAAGAAATAACAGAGGGAAAGACCGACACTGATAAGCCTCGGAATGTTATAGGACATGGCGATATAGGGGTTTTATTTGGGGGTTGGTTCGATAAAAATTGAGATGCTGCAATTACAGAAAAAATGAAAAAAGCTATTTATATAATATAAAGGACAATAGAAATGAATGGAGAGATTGAATGAAAAAGATTATCTTTAAAAAATTTTTATATTATATTATTCCGATGACAGTATCAGGGATTATTATCACTATTGGGTATTTTTTTATGAGTGGTATTCCTTTGCATGGTGTTCCCAAAATAGAAGATGTTTCTTATGTTGAAATTTCTGATACTAGATTAGATATTAATGAACGAAAATTTACAGAAATCGAGGACATAGAAAAGGCAATAAATCTGACTAACTTTTTATCATACAAGCTCGGAACACCAGAACAAAAAGAGCCTTTAATTGAATTCGTATTCCATTTAAAAAATGGAGAATCTTTTACTATCAGTTCAAATGAAAAAACTGTATATTGCAATGGAAAATTATACAGCCTTAAAGGCGATAATGGAATAACTTTTATAAAAATTACTGAAGGAATATTCTTCTTCGATGATCTGGTTGAAAAAGAAGATGAATCTAAATAAATTCAAGTTTAACTGTATGAACAAAATGATCATAATCTGCATTTGCGGCTAAGACGCATTATTAATATTATGTCTCAGTTGTATAATTTTTAAGAAATATCTATAGTAATTTCAGGAGGTTATTTAATGCAAAAAGTTTATGAAACAGAAAGACTTATATTAAAGGTGGTAGACAAATCCTATGCAGAATTAGTTGTAGACTATTATTTAAGGAACAAGTCTTTTTTAGAAGAGTGGGAGCCCATAAAGGATGAGGATTTTTATACGAAGCAGTATCAGGAAGAACAGTTAGATAAAGAGTCATCTACTATTGAAAATAATAGTTCGTTAAGACTATGGGTTTTTAAAAATGAAAATGAAAATAAAGTAATCGGTTCTATTGGCTTTAATAATATCGTAAGAGGCGTATTTTTATCATGTCATCTTGGTTACAAATTAGATAAAGATGAAATTAATAAAGGTTATATAACTGAGGCAATTCGAAAAGGAATTGAAATTATGTTTATTGAATTTGGATTGCATAGAATTGAAGCTAATATCATGCCTAGAAATAAACGTTCTTTAAGGGTAGTCGAAAAGTTAGGATTTTATAACGAAGGGTTGGCATATAAATATTTAAAAATAAATGGAAAATGGGAAGACCATATACATATGGTTCTATTAAATGATAAGGTATAATAATGTTTTTTCTGCACCATTCTGAACGAATTTCATGATATTAAGCATAAACTAGTAGCTATATAGTTGCTAATTTAGTCTTTAACTCCTTAGTAAGTACATAGTAAGCATCTAATCTCCTTTTTACTATCTCCAAGGGATGTTCTGATAGCCATTGCCTTTTTCTATATTTGTCCCAGTTTCCTTTTGTATCAATGTCTATTTTATCTAATTCTCTTGGGGTTCCCATCTGTCTATAACTCTTCCTTTAGCTTTTGAACTTGTACATATATTTCTAAAATCACAAGCTTTACAGGCTTCATTATTATAAGTATCTATTAAATCTTTTATCATCTTTTTCATAAGAGCTTTTTATTCTAGTACATCTCTTCTGCTAAGTTCCTCAATTTGCTTATTTATCTCACTAATAGGTATCTTTTTTTCTAAAGCTTTGCTTTTATCGTTTTCTTCCATTTCCTGTAGATTTGGTAAATTCAAGTTCTTCAAAATCCAAAGAGCCTACTAAGGCGTCAATAACTCTTACAGGATTATCTTCGTCTATATATTCATCTAAACATTCTGGCATGGAGGTGTATTGGCGTCTATCTTTTCCTTGGATATAGTTAATTTAATTATTTCTCCTTTTAAGTTATGTGTTTAGTTCTATATGGAATTATAGTATAATTGTACCATAGATGTGGACATTAATTTCAACGAAATCATAGAAGGTTACAACGCTAACCAAGATTTGCAGGTTCCAACTAAAGTTTTAATAGATAATATGTAGGGATATTTACATTAGTATACTTTACGTAGCTAATGACACCATATAACATCACATGGGATAGGGTCAACCTTAGAGGCAGATCAGTGCATATTTCAAAGGCTAAGCAAGTCTGGCTAAGTCTTTGAAACGCCTCCAATGTAGAATGTTATAGAAAATGGGGAGACTCTACTGCAGAAACATTTTAGCAAAGTTAAAACGAAAGTGCTACAAGGAAAAATTGTAGTACCCTACGCCGAACCAATTATCACATATAAGGCCTCAACGGTATAGGGAAGTTCAATTCTAGTAGGAGAAAAGAAGTAAGCATTCACCGAATACATAGAAAATATTTTAAAAGATAAAGGTGATATTTCGATAACTACAAAAGCATGTTTATTTGAAACTAGAAAATAAAGATCAAGTGCACATTGGAGTCAAAGATGAAGCTTTAATTGGAGAGAGTTCAATAAGAAACAAGAAGAAAGATATTCAATACAAAATCCATTCATAGAAAGCTTGAACGAACAAATGGTATTAATTATATAAACTGGAAAGCGGAAGTAGAGAGATACAACTGAGGAGCCTAATGTGGGAAATCCGCCAGGGGCGATGGGTGATTGTCAGCTCTATGGTAACGCTGATATACTGGTATATTATAAAAGTATATATTATTAGAAAGAGGTTAGGTATGAAAAAGAAAACAAAAGTATTTATTATTACGATATTTGTAGTAGTTATTTTAGTTAGTATTATTCATGTATTTCTAAATATGAATAATAAATCATTTTTAGAAAACGTTGAAGGTAAAATATATTACTTAAAACGAGACGAAGGCATATTAAAATTATATAAATCAGATGCCAACCTTAAGAACGAAGAATTAATTTATTCGCACTACAAAAAAAGGAAAACAAATTATGGTACATATAATGATAATATATCTGATTTTAGATATTATTCAGATAGCGGAGTTATTGAATTCGAAGCAATGCACGATGGTGAGTGGTCTATATTTAGGATTAAAGATGGAGAGAAAGAACCACAGTATATTAAAACCGCACCTGAGGAGTATAAAACTATAGATAACTATAGGGTAGTGAGTGTTGATGTTAATTATATTGATTTAGAAACTGATGAATTTAAGATATATGAAAAAGATGATTCTATTTATTTAGAAAGAGATGGTACTGAAAAGTGTATTAAAAAGTATCGGGGAGGAGCAAAAAGTGATATAAGTGGATTGGTTGGTTATGTTCCTGAAGGGTTATCTCCAGACTCAAAGTATTTAATTTATGGTACCACTGGTAGCTTTACAGGAATAGGAGCACTATTAGGTATTAGTAAATATAAAAGATATATAATGGATTTAGATACTTTAGAAAGTGTAGAATATATTAATAGCGAAAGCATACAGTGGATAAATGAGTGATTATTGTAATCTTTGGCACATCAGCTAATATACTATTTACATACATTCCGCGAAAAACATGTGAAACGTCGCAATATGGCAAGAACGTTAGAGGACATATTAAATGTAGTATATTTATGTGAGGTGAGATAATGGACAACAAAAGGATTGCAGGAGAAAAAGCAGCGGAATTAGTAAAGGATGGAATGATTGTTGGCTTAGGAACAGGTTCAACGGTATATTATACAATAAAAAAATTAGGTAAGATGGTGGCAAATGGATTAAAAATAAAAGCAGTTTCGACATCAAGTTCAACTACAACAATAGCAGAAAAACTCGGGATATCATTAGTGTCTTTAAATGAAATAGAGAGCATTGATATTACTATTGATGGAGCAGATGAAGTAGATAATTCTTTAAATGGGATTAAAGGTGGAGGAGGAGCTTTATTATATGAAAAACTTGTAGCTGTTTCTTCAGAAAAAGTTATTTGGGTTGTAGATTCAAGTAAAATGATTAACAAATTAGGAAAATTTCCATTACCAGTAGAAGTGATACCATTTGCATACAATTATGTTTTTACTAAATTTAAAAGTATGAATTATAATCCTCGAATAAGAATGAATAATACTAGTTTTTTTGTGACTGATGCACAACATTATATTATAGATCTATATTTAAATGAAATTGAAAATCCATATGAACTGGAAAATACTTTGAATTCAATGCCTGGTGTTGTTGAACATGGGTTGTTCCTTAATGCTGTAGATACTGTTGTTGTAGGTAAGGAAAATTCAGTAGAAATTATTAATAGGTGATATGAGTTAAAAGATAGTTCTGTGTTATCATATATCCGCTAACACTGCACCCCGTTAGTTGTGGCAGCAAGATGGTCAAGCCTACGAAGAAGTCACAACACAACTTTTAGCCACATGAATGAACTAAAAGGCGATGGGGATACGACACCGTTATATGAAATTTATAAGCTAGTCTACTGGGATACTTCAAAATTAGATAGTATAATATTGAATAGAGAAAGGGGGCTTTAAATGAATGAAACACAATTACTTAATAGAACACTTGAATTAATAAACGAAGATGGAACATCAGATGCATATGATTTCTTAGTGACAAATATATGTACACTGGATTCCATGTCAAGTCAAGTCTATAATTTTTTATACTGCTTAGCTGCTACATCGAATAAAAAAGAGGAAGCTCTAGGATGGTTAGAAGAGGCAATTCTCTCAAAGAAATTATGGTATAGACCAGAAGTTTTTGAAGATGCGGATTTAGATGGTATACGAGATGATATAAGATTTAAAACTTGTTGCAAAGTATCAGAAGAAAGATGCCTTGAAGCCTATAAGATATCCAAGTCCAAGTGCACTTGGATAAATAAAAGGAGTAATAGATTGATACTTACTCTACATGGGAATCAGCAGAACAATGAGATTAGTAAGGTGAGTTGGCATTTTCTTGATGGTGATAAATATCAAGTTGAATATTTACAATCAGAGGAAATAGATTCATGCAACCTATTTAGATGGGAAGATGATGGAACTGGACCAATCCAACTTAAAGAAGCTATTGAGTTGATTGAATGGAATAGCTACGAGCAAAAGATTTTGTGTGGGTTTTCAGCAGGATGTAATGTGATTTTGCGAGCAATTAGAGACCAAGATATTAGCTGTAATAAGATAATACTGCAATCTCCTTGGATTCCAACTGTTGAAGATAATTTAAATAGTTTGATTGAAGTATTAAAGAAGAATGATGTTGAAGTACTTATAATATGTGGAAATGACGATGAAGATTGTTTGCCGCAATGCAAAACATTTGAAGTAAAGGCAATTGATGAAGGGTTAGATGTTAATGCCTTATACATCGAAGGTCTTGGGCATGATTATCCAGAGAATTTCAATGAGATAATTTTAGGTTTTGTTAATAAAGATAATTAAAGTCACTATTAAAGTTGTTGTTTGGAATATTCGTGTATGGACTTCATATAAACCAGCTAATGGTTGTCAAACTATTTACAGACAGTCTACGAAAAGCATGTGAACCATCGCAACGATAGTAAGAACGCTAAGTGCAATTTTACCCTCAGTTTTTTTGGGGTTATCACTTTGGGCCTTTACTGTTATTTAAGCATTCTGATGGAGGGCTACTATGAAAATAACTAAAACTCATATTGATTTTAAACAATTTAAAAACATACCAAAACACGTCGCAATAATAACAGATGGCAATGGAAGATGGGCTACAAAAAGAGACTTACCTAGAAGTTTTGGACATAAAGCAGGGGTAAAACCAATTAAAGATATTACTGAATTATGCGCTGAAGTAGGAGTGAACTATTTAACTTGGTATATTTTTTCAACAGAAAATTGGAAAAGGAATAGAGAAGAAGTAGATTTTTTAATGAACTTATTTATTGAACTTCTCAGAAGTAGAAAAGTTAAGGGATAAACTTATAAAAAGAGTACTTCAATATGATAAGTAATAAGAACATAAGCCGGGAGAATATTCTCGGCTTTTTGCAGTTCTAATTGAAAAATTAATTGGATTTCTACTTATAGAAAAACAATAAATAAAACTAGAAAATAAAAGGGGATGCTTCGTACATGTAGAATAAAGATAATAATTACTCATATTTAATGTTTCAGTAATATGTTTTTCTGGAAAGTAGATAAAGTAGATATTGATAACATAAGAATGATGGTGCGCATTTAACAAGGCTAAGGATTTCAGACGCCATGAATGCATAGACAATAGATATCAACATAAAAGAACAAAGGAGTTATTTAAAATGAAAGAGTTTACAAATATCGAATACCTAAGTCAAGGCAGTGAAAAGCAGAAAAAAGCGTTTAGAGCTATAAATAATCTTAAAATCATGGAAATTCTTAAGGAGTATAACCCTATATTGACAGGGACTATCCCAATTGATATAGACATTGAAAATAGTGATCTTGATATTATTTGTGAAGCTTACAACCCTCAAAAATTTGAACAAATCCTAATAAAAGAGTTTGGAAAATTTTCTGAATTTACAGTAGTAACAAGATTAGTTGATGGAATTGCTAGCACAGTATGTAGTTTTGAATATGATGGGTTTATCTTTGAAGTATTTGCTCAACCTATTAAAAGTACTCATCAAAATGCATACAAACATATGGTAGTTGAAAGTAGAATAATGAAAATTATAGGTCAAAGATCAAAACAAGAAATTAGAGCTTTGAAAAGAAACGGATACAAAACTGAACCAGCGTTTGGGGTTTATCTGAGGATATCTGAGAATCCATATGATTTTTTAAAGGCAATATATGAATGGAATGATAATGAACTGAAAGAGTACCTAAAAAGCGTGAACGTCATCGTTTAGCATGAATATTCTCCCAAGGATGAAATTGGAGAAGCTTAGGGAATCCCATGTGCTCCCTGCTATAAGACTAGCTATTATCAGATTTATTATAAGGATAAGAAAGTTTTGTCAATCCTTATGGTACTGATATGCTGGAAACTGCAAGATCATCAGTTGCAATTCCTAAGCAAAATTTATCAAAGTAGCGCGAAAATTAGAAATAATCTAGGGGAGGTATAATTTCTATGCATAATGTTTTAGTCCTGGGTGGAAGTGGACTTGTAGGAAAAGCAATAATTAGTGAAATAAATAAAAATAAAGAGTTCCAGATTTATGCTACATACTTTGAAAGGCAGTTACAAATAAATCAGGACAGAAATTTTAAGCTGAACATTGAAGATTCAGCTAACATAAGTAATATATTGAATACTATAAAGCCTCAAAGTGTCGTGTCATGCTTAAGGGGGGATTATAATGAACAGTTGATTCTACATACAAAAATTGCTGAATATTTAAATAAAATTGGTGGTAGATTATACTTTTTCTCTACAACAAATGTTTTCGATAATGACTTAAGTAGGCCACATTATGAAGATGATTTACCGTATTCTTGTACTGAATATGGACAATATAAAATAGCTTGTGAAAAAAAATAATAGAAATATTGCATGATAATGCTTGTATATTAAGACTTCCTCAAGTTTGGGGAAAAGATTCTCCAAGAATGAATAATTTAATAAAATTGCTACAAAACAATGAAAAAGTTGTTGTATATTCAAAACTGTTTTGTAATACAAATATTGATATATTTATAGCCAAGCAATTATGCTACATTATAGAGCATGAGTTAAAAGGAATTTTTCATCTAGCAGCAGAGGATGTAATCAATCACAAAGACTTTTATAATGAGTTAACAATGGGTTTGGGTTTTAATAATGCTAGGATTGAAGAAAACTTTGGGGAAGAAGGGTATTTTGCACTCTTATCAAAGAGATACAATGAATTTCCAGAAGGCCTAAGATTAATGAATAAATCGGTAATAAATCATTTGATTAGAAGATAGATAATATAATACATGTATTGATTTGCTTTCTATTTTAAATGTGCAATAAATATAGAAAATTAATTTTAATTGTGAGCAGGGATTTATTTAAAATAAATCAAAATAGAGTGTAAACATAACATTTTAATTAACAAATTAGTGCCGATATTTTACTTAAAACCATGATAAACATAAGCACTAATTAAAAAGATATCTGAATTGTTTTGTATAAAAAGATATTTTTATATCATTAGTATATTGAATAACAAGCTTTTTATAGAATATTGGATTGGAAAAGAAACTGCAGACTATGATAGGAGGTCATATAAGAATGAAACAATCAATTGTGCATATAGCTCTAGTTGTTAGAGACTATGATGAAGCTATAGAGTTTTATACGAAGAAGTTAAACTTTACATTGATAGAGGATACTTATCAGCCTGAGCAAAATAAGCGTTGGGTTGTAGTATCTCCCCCTGGGTCAATTGGTACCACTTTATTATTAGCTAGAGCTTCAAAACCTGAGCAAGAATGTTTTATTGGAAATCAGACTGGTGGAAGAGTATTTCTTTTTCTCAATTCTGATGACTTTTGGAGAGATTATAATGATATGATTTCAAAAGGAATAGAATTTGTAAGAGACCCTAAAAAAGAGCCGTATGGTATGGTAGCTGTTTTTAAAGATTTGTATGGAAATCTATGGGATTTACTTGAATTGAATAAAGATCACCCTATTTCCAAGCGAATTATATAATTAAATAGCAAAGTATCTATCAAGTGAAGACTAGGAAGTATTAAATTCAAATATAAAGCTAATTTCATTGTCAGAGTAGAAGTATAAGCAGGTTAATCATGTAGAAAAAAAGTGAGAGGACTAGAACATCACATAACAATGCACCCAAGTTCATTTTAGGTAAATAGAGTCAAGCTTTGTACCAGTTAAAGCACATTCCATAACCATGCCAAGCCTAGCTAGGTTAAAAAGCACCTTAAGTACAAGATAATATCAGTTATTTATCATTGAGGAGGTAAAAAGTGGAGAATTATACAAAAACAATGAGCAGCTATTGGAATAAAAGGTATTTAGCAGAAGAAAAAGTTTGGGGAGAAACGCCAAGCAAAACGGCAAAGCATTGCCTGAACTTGTTTAGTAAGTACAATATTGAGAAGCTTTTGATACCAGGTACTGGATATGGTAGAAATTCGAAGCTATTTTCAGATAAAGGATATAAAGTTACCGGCGTTGAAATTTCTGAAAAAGCATGTGAGATAGCATCTAAATATGATCCTAGTACAAAAATATATAATGGCTCTGTTTTGGATATGCCTTATGATGATGAAATCTATGACGGGATTTATTGTTTTAATGTATTGCATCTGTTCAGGCTTAAGGAAAGATATGAGTTTATTCAAAAATGCAAAAAAAGTATAAAAGGTAGTGGGTTAATGTTCTTTACTGTTTTTTCTGACCAAGAGAAAAGTTATGGAAAAGGTATGGAAGTTGAAAAAGACACTTTTGAAAGTAAACCAAGTAGACCAGTACATTATTTTACAGAAGATGATCTAATAGGCCATTTTAAAGGAATGAGTATAATAGATACATTCTTGATAGAAGATTCCGAAGAACACGGAGAAGAAGGGGTACATATTCATAAGTTGAGGTGTATTTGTGTTCAAAAAGATATTTACGACTGATAACACAATAGCAGCACTTGTTCAGGCAGCTTATTCCTCTAGGGTTAGCCTTAGAAAGAGCATCTGCGAAATGTTATGGATACCAAAATGATTATAAATTTAAAGGAGAATAGAAATGAATCTTATTTTTAAGGAAATCACGAAAGAAAATTGGGAAGAGTGCATCGAATTAAAGGTTTCTAAAGAACAAGAGAACTTTGTGGCTTCAAATACATATTCACTACTAGAAGCAAGTTTTAGTGATAGTCTGTATCCCCTTGCTATATATAATGTCGAAACGATGGTTGGATTTCTTATGTATGAAAAAGATGATGTAGCTAAAGACATGGGAATGTGTAGACTTATGATTGATACGAAATATCAGAATAAAGGATATGGAAAAGCTGCAATTATAAAGTTATTAGATTTTATTAGAGAAAAATACGGAAGTACGCCATTTTATACAAGCTTTGAACCTGAGAACATTGTGGCTGAAAAACTTTATGAAAGCATTGGATTTATTAAGACTGGGAAGATGTTAGGAGAAGAAATCCTTCTTAAGATTGATCTTTAGATTTTAATATGAATATATACCAATATTAAAGTTTCTTTTCTTTTTTTACTGAAGATTACCGAAAATTGAAGATATATATTAAAAAAATTAGTAAACGCTGACACGCTGCTGTCAGCGTTTATTTTATATTATAAAATTAAGAATAAGAAAAAAGGGGAGAGATTTTATGAATAAGAAAATAAGCATAAAAATAGATGAGTATTTTAAAGAACTTGAAAGGAAAAAAGAATTTAGTGGAACAATTTTAGTAGCTATGGAAGACCATGTAATTATTAAAGAAAGTTATGGAATATCAAACCATGATTTTGATTTGCCAAACACATTGAATACTAAATTTTGTGTAGCATCAATAACCAAATCAATAACTGCTATGGCCATCATGATATTAGCTCAACAAAATAAATTAGACTTGAATGATACCTTAGATATGTATATTCCAGATTATTCAAATGGTAATAAGATTATGATACATCACTTATTAACCCACACATCAGGTTTATCTTCTTTATACAATAATACAGAATATCAAATGTATATAAGAGAGAATCATACATTTGATGAGTATATAGACAAGTTTAAGCATAATCCTTCAGCTAATGAGCCAGGAGAAAAGTTTGAATACTCTAATATGGGATATAGTTTATTAAGCTATATAATAGAGAATGTCTCTGCCAAAACATATAATGATTTTATTATTGAGAATATTTTTGATAAGCTTTGTATGAAGAATACAGGATGCTTTAGAAATGAGCGCATTCTAAAAAACAGGGCTAGTGGTTATTCAATGATTGATGGGAAATTAGTTAATTGCAGCATGAAAAATATTTCTGCATTTTATGGGGCAGGTGATCTATATTCTACTATAGAGGACATGTATGCATGGACGAAGGCACTGCTAAAGAGAGAACTTTTAAACGAAGTCTATAGTGAAAAACTGCTAAGGGACTACGGTCAAGTATATGACGATTTCTATTATGGATATGGGAAAATTATGTTTAAGAAAAATAACAAGATAAAGTATTTTTATCAAGATGGAGGGTTACCAGGGTTTAAATCAATATATCTAATTTATCCAGAAAAGCATGTTACTGTAATACTGTTGAGCAACTATGATTTTATCAATATGATGAGTATCATAAATAAGATAGAGGAGATTGTATTTCAGCATCCATCAACATTTAAAATAGATTAAAAATGAAATAGAGCATTCTCGGATTTTAGAATATTTTATTGTAAAATTAGCTAAATTTCTAATTATAGAAAAACAATAAATAGAACCAGAGAATAGAAGGAAATGTTTGGTATGTATAGAATAAAAATAATAATTTCTAAATTTTTAATGTTTTAAGAATACATTTTTTTGAAAGAAGAGATAGATGACTAAATAGTGAAACGCATTTAATTAAAATCAGATGTTGTCAAATACGGATAATAGGAGAGATGAAAAATGAATGTTAGAGCTTTTATAATTACAACTGTTCTACTAGCTTTAATGTTAACGGGTTGCTCTGAAGAAATTTCATATGATAGTAATAACACTTATAGCGTTATAAATGAAATAAAAGAAGATGCTATAGTAGATGGTAAACCGCAGTATAAAGAAGTGTATATATTTAAAGACTTTGAGAGCTACAAGAAATACTATCAAGATTATTATAATATACACTCAGAAATAGTAGTTCCAGATGAAATTGATTTTAATAACGAAAACTTATTAGTATATAATACTGTATTGAATAAAAGCAATAAAGGAGTTGGTTATGGCATTGATAAAATTATTAAACGTGGAAATAAGATCAAGATATATTTAAATGCGGATTCATATATTAAAGTAAACAGTGAGAAAAATGATAAGTACTACAATAATGGAAGGTTAGTTATAGTAGATAAAAACACTTTATCAGATGACAATGAAATTATTGTTATAAGAGAAGAAAAAAATAATATTGGCGTAACTGTTAATTATGAAGTAAATTAACTGTCGTTACCTATATGGTATCTGTAGCGGTAATTATATGTACATACGAAAAAAAGATGGAACAAATGATTGTAATAGCATGTAATCATTTGGTAAAGATTATAGAATTGGTAGATGAAGTTAAAAATTACGTTGTTTATATAAAATACCCAAGTATAGCTAATGACATATAAGGGAGGTAAAGACGATTAAGAAAGGATCAAGATTATACTTAATGCATTTGCTCCAGTTGAAGTATATAGAAATAATGATACACTTGATAATAAGGAGGTGTCCTATAAATTCATAGGATATCTAAATGATGTTAAGGAAGAGCAAAAATTCACAAAGGGCGGATCATTAAGGTAAGAATTTTGAGGGAATAAGAATGAGAACACACGAATTAATAGATATGAGTTAGGTGTGCCTAATGAAGATAATTTAAATAAAGAAATGAAAGCATAAGCTGGGAGAATATTCTCAGCTTTTTGCAGTTCAAATCTTGATTTTCTATAACTCCTATACATAAAAAGTCGTAAATTAGTACTGAAATAAAAGGAAATGTTTAGTGTATATAGAATAGAAATAATAAAGGTACTGACTAGTTTATTGAATAACAAGTAAAGAGGAGATTATGTAATGATGAATAGGTTAGAAATACAAGTGAGAGAGCTTAATATTGACGATATCACTGAATGTATGCTAGATCATTTTAATAGGTATCAAGAAGTAAGCAAAGTATGGCGTGTTGAGAATAATAAGAAAGTTATTAAAAGTATAACGTTTAAAGAAGATTGGGATTATGATGAAAAACAGACTATTATTAAAGATTTAAAGAAAACCTTGTTAAACAATGGGGCAGTTTTTGGAGCTTTTGAAGAAACTAGGTTGATAGGTTTTGCATCACTAGATGGAAAACTGATAGGAGAAAACAAAGAATATTTGCAATTATTAGAATTGCATGTTTCCTATGATTCTAGGGGTAATGGTGTGGGGAAAATGCTACTCAATCGTTGCATAGAAAAGGCCGAGAGATTTGGAGCACAAAAATTATATATATCAGGACATTCTTCTATAGAAACTATTGGCTTTTATTCAAGGATGGGATGCATGGATGCTAAATGGTTGTACAAGCATCAAGTTGAGTTAGAACCTTATGATTGTCAGTTAGAATTGGATATTAAATAACAGGGGGAATATATCATGGCTACGTGGGGAGTTCATATAAGAGTTGCAGAAAAACTATTGAAAATGAATTTTGATTTTGATAAAGAGGCATTTACAGTAGGAAACTTAGGACCTGATTGTAATAAAGCTAATGAAGATTGGACTGAATTTGATCCACCTCAAAAGGTAACACATTGGGTAACTGAAGACAAAAAGATCGATGCAGATAGATTTTTTGATACATATCTTAGAACGAACTATCAGGATAAGAAGAAAGAATCTTTTCTAATAGGCTATTATGCACATTTATTATCAGATATAGAATGGTCAAAGCTTGTAGAGCACAAGAAAAGAACAAGTTGTTTGTATGACCAACTCAATATAGATAAAGATTTTATCTGGGAAATAAAAAAAGATTGGTATGACCTAGATCACCTTTATTTCAGAAAAAATAGTGATTCATTTTTCCATACATCTTTAAAGTATTTAAAGGAATTTCCTGAGTATATAGAATACTTTCCTAAAAATTCAGTTATTAATAAATTAGAATACATAATCAATTTTTATGTAAGTTTTGAAGGAAATTTAGATCGTGAATACAAATATTTGACAGAAGATGAAATGAATTTATTTGTGAATAGAACCGCAGATCTCATCTCTAATATATTTATCAAAAAAGGATTTTAAATGAAGAGATAGGGGGATATTATGATGAATACAAATTGGTCAGAGAAAGTTCAAAGTATATATTGTTTAGATTCAAGCAGAGAATTAAGATTTACGGAAGATAAGCTCAATGAGATAATTAAAGCTACTAGAATTGAAGCAAGTACAAATGTATTGGAAATTGGTTGTGGGACAGGCGTTTTTACTAGAAAGCTGGCAAAGTTTCTTTCAGAAGCAACAAGTATTACTGGACTGGATATGGATAATAAGTTTATTGAATATTGCAAAGAGATAGCTATGAAGGAAGGCTTATACAATATTAAATATGTTGAAGGTAACGCATTATCTTTACCTTTTGCAGACAACACTTTTGATGCATGTACGTCACATACTGTAATAGAACATGTTCCAAATAAAGAGTTTCTTGAAGAGCAGTATAGAGTATGTAAGAAAGGTGGATGTGTTTCAGTAATGAATGTTCGTCCAGAACTAGCGATGGCAAGCCAAAACAACATAGCTCAGAGTGAGAGAGAAAGTGAATTACTTGCAAAAATAAGCTCAGTAACAAAAAAACAAAAAATGAACTGAATGTAGGTAAATTCTTTGATAATCCTCAGAATATTATGAGACTATTTGATGATATAGGATTTAAGGAAATTCAGATTGATGCTATAAATTATGTAAGCTGTATTGATGATTACCGTAACTCATATGAACGCAAAAAGTTGATGATTGAATCCGAACATAAGAATTTATTGGAATTCGTGAATATGGGATCATCAATGGAACAAGAATTATTAACTACTGATGAAAAAAATGAATTAATTGAGCTGATTAATAATAGATATATGAAAAGAATTAAAATGATTGCGACAAATTTCATGCTTTGGGATTTTGATATTTCGCCTATGATTATAATTAGCGGACGTAAGTAGTTTAAGATTGTAATAGTGTAATATATGGAAATATATTACAAGAAAGGATGACAATACATGGATAACAGATTAAAAATAAGTAAAGAAAAAAAGCAAAAAATGATTAAATCAATACAAAATTACTTTTTAAATGAAAGAAATGAGGATTTAGGCGACTTAGCTTCTTCTTTGATTTTTGATTTTTTTGTTGAAGAGCTTGCACCTGAGTTTTACAATCAGGGCGTATATGACTCTTATAAGTTTCTTGAAAATAAAATGGAAGATCTATTTTCAATTCAAATATATAAGCGTTAGTAACTTGAGTACTATTTATATATATTGCATGATAATTTTATAATACTAATTCCAAAGTTTAGGAAGTGTGGATATGGATACTGACCAATTAAAGAAAAAATTAAGAGCACTAAAAAAAGTTGAAAAAAAGATTCGCTATGAATATAATACAGCTGGAATGAATATGGACTATGTATGGAATAGATTTTTTTCAACTAAGTCAATAAATGATCTCACAGTAAAGTATCCACTATGGAAATTAGTACAGCTTGATAAGTATGAATTAAAGAAAGTTTTTGAAGATTACTTTTATTGTGTTTATTACGAGAAATTTAGAGAGAATGGATTGAAATTTGATGATATGTATGATCCAAATCTTTTATCTTTTTTGGGGCTGCCTCAAGATGCTTCATTTGACGAAATAAAGGCAAAATTTAGAGAATTGGCGAAGAAATACCACCCAGACCATGGTGGAGATAAGGATAAGATGATAGAATTATTAGATGTTTATAAAAAGTTAATGAGTGATGATTAGTTGACTTTGTCAATAAAAGATTACAAGTAAAATTAAGAACATATTATGTTCAAATCTGTAAAAAACTTAATATAGTAAACGACTTAAATTGATAACAGAGCGAAAATTTGGAATAATAATATCAATACTTTGTTTGGTTAATGAAATATGTAAGAGGATTATATTGTTATAAAAAAATGAAACACTATATTAATTAAGGATGAGATAATACATGAGTAAAAAAATTATTTGTGTTATATCTGATACACATGGATTGTTAAGAAAAGAGGCTTTAGAAGAACTAAGTGGTGCAGACATAATTATTCATGCAGGCGACATTGGAAATAAGCAAATTCTTGATGATTTAGAGAAAATAGCTCCTGTGATAGCTGTTATGGGTAATTGTGATGAGGGTGAGTGGACTAAAGAACTTGTAGAAGAAAGATGGCTTGAAATTGAAGGAATAAAGATTTATGTATTGCATGATATCAGCAAAGCTAATATTAACATAGACAACAGTGACATAAACGTTGTAATATATGGGCATTCTCATAAACCTATAAGCATAAATAAAGATGGTATACTTTATGTAAATCCGGGAAGTGCTGGGCCTAGAAGATTTGATTTGCCTACTACAATAGCAAAGCTAGAGATTAATAATGGACTTGAGAAAGTAGAAATAGTTAATTTGCTGATTTAATTAAATTAAATCAGCAATTAACTTATTAAAATCAATTGATTAAAGCTGACAAAACTATTAAAATGGTATATTATATAATAATATAAAATGACTGATTTTTAAATAAAGCAAGCATATACATAATGTGATAAGGAAGAAAGGTTGTGTTAAGATGAGCGAAAGACAGACAACATCAAATTTTATAAGAAACATTGTTATAGATGATCTTCAATCAGGTAAACACAAGGAAATAGTCACTAGGTTTCCGCCTGAACCAAATGGATATTTGCATATAGGCCATGCTAAGTCTATAACTTTAAATTTTGAGTTAGCTGATGAATTTAAAGGAAAGACAAACTTACGTTTTGATGATACTAATCCAACGAAGGAAGATACGGAATATGTTGATTCTATAATGGAGGACGTAAGATGGCTGGGCTTTGAGTGGGAAAGATTACTCTTTGCTTCTGATTACTTTGATGAAATGTATAATAGAGCAATATTATTGATAAAAAAAGGAAAAGCATATGTATGCGACTTATCTGCTGAAGAGATAAGGCAATATAGAGGAACATTAACGGAACCAGGTAAAGAAAGTCCATATAGAAATAGAACTGTTGAAGAAAATCTTGACTTACTTGAAAGAATGAAAAATGGAGAATTTAAGGACGGAGAAAAGGTTCTTAGGGCTAAAATTGATATGACTTCTCCCAATATAAACATGAGAGATCCCATAATATATCGTATAGCTCATGCATCTCATCACAATACAGGAGATAAATGGTGTATATATCCTATGTATGATTATGCCCATCCTTTAGAGGATGCGATTGAAGGGATTACGCATTCAATATGTACACTAGAATTTGAAGACCATCGACCACTGTATGATTGGGTAGTTAGAGAATGTGAGATGGAAAGTCAGCCTCAACAGATTGAGTTTGCAAGACTTAATTTAACTAATACAGTTATGAGTAAAAGAAAATTAAAGCAGCTTGTTGATGAGAAAATCGCTGATGGATGGGACGATCCAAGAATGCCAACCATATCAGGACTAAGAAGAAGAGGGTATACACCTGAAGCTATACGCAATTTCTGTAGAGAGATAGGTGTTGCAAAAAGCAATAGTATTGTAGATGCTCAAATGTTAGAGCACTTTATAAGAGAAGATTTAAAGCTTAAAGCTCCAAGGGTTATGGGAGTATTAAAACCGCTTAAGGTTGTTATTACAAATTATCCTGAAGGTCAAATTGAATGGCTTGATGCTGAAAACAATTCTGACAACCCGGATTTAGGAAATAGAAAAATACCATTTTCAAGAGAAATTTACATCGAACAAGATGACTTTATGGAAAATCCACCTAAGAAATATTTTAGATTATTTCCTGGCAATGAAGTTAGATTAAAGCACGCATATTTCATTAAGTGCAATGATATAATTAAAGATGAAAATGGGGATGTTGTTGAAATTCATTGCACATATGATCCAGAGACTAAAAGCGGTACAGGGTTTACTGGAAGAAAGGTAAAAGGTACTATCCATTGGGTAGACGCAAAACATGCAATACCTGCAGAAATTAGATTGTATGAACCATTAATATTAGATAATGAGCAGGAGGAAGGTAGCTCGTTCTTAGATAATATTAACCCTAGTTCTTTAGAAATTCTACAAGGATACGTTGAACCAAATATGAATGAAGCTAAAAAGCAAGATAAATTCCAGTTCTTTAGACATGGATATTTTAATGTAGATTCAAAATACACTACTGATGACAAGCTTGTATTAAATAGAATCGTATCCTTAAAAAGTTCATTTAAAATTTAGGATTGACAATGATGCAGTAAAGTAATAGACCAAGGCGAGATACCTTGGTCTTTATTATGTTAATTTAAATGTTGTAGATCTTATAATTCCACATGCTAGTCTTTTACCTGCATTACCCGCTGGCTGAGAACGATAGTCATCTGGATTCTGATGTATAATAATCGATTTACCAATTACGTCAGTAGGTTTAAATCTATTTGTAAAAAAGCACATTTTAGCATAGCCACTATTCGAAAATAGGACAGGGAAATCACCTGCATGATTACCATGTGGTTGGTTATCTGGATTCCAATGTCCTCCTGCAGCTTGAAATGGATTATTAATATCTCCTACTTCACAGCTTCCATTTTCGTGAACATGAAATCCATGAGGGCCAATAGGTGAAGTATTTCCTACTCCAGGTTGATAGTCTGGAAGCCCCCAAAATTCTGCAGTTACTTTTGTACCGCCTTGCACACTGTCAAATTTCACAGTACCACTTAAATTAGGTGCCAAAGGGCCACCTTTCACATATGCAATGGCTTCAGATTTTCGATCATTTGGAGTATAACTATAATAATTAGGATAGTTGTATTGATAGTCCCAATAACAAGGATAGTGGGTTAAATAGTTACTCATTTATTTCACCCCTTTCACAGAAATAGTCTAGGTATATAATATATACTTTGTTAGTACTTATTGTATTGTTTAATTAAAGATGTTGTTACTAGATATTATTAAATATAAAGGTAAAAATCTATTTTTGTGGAATATATTACATATGCATATACCCTACATATTTAGTGAAGGAGAAATATCTATGAGATTAATTAAAATAATCAACTATATTATAATATTTCTATATATAACACTAATTCTTAATACCTTTTTTCCGATTCTAAAATTCAAAGCATCCTTAGAAAAAAAGATCATGAAAATAACAACGAATATATTCCTAATTTTATTTATTTGGTCTATATATAGATTTGTTAATAGAATAGCAGTTGTTAATATTTACGATTATCTGATTATAATTTTAAATGGAGGGTTGCTAGTAGTAGCATTTTTAAATTTAAGACATGTATAAGAATAAAGCATAAGTAAATTTTTACGGGAGCTAGATTAAAAAGCTCTCCTTTTTTTGTTAAGAGAATATTACTACTATAGATAGAAGGAATGGGCAATACAAAGTCAATAGAAATTATCAATTAAACTTCTGTAATCATACATGTTAAAATTAACTAGAATATATTGTATAGACAACTAGGAGGGGGATTAATTGAAAAGAGTTTTAGCGTTGGTAATGATTTTTGTATTATTGTTTTCCATTGTAGGGTGTACTTCAACAAGTAAAGATGTTAAAAAGGATTCGTCACAAAGCAGTGTAGAAACTCAGCAAAATGAAATACAAGAAAAAATCATAAGGATGGACGGAGATAATTTGGGATATCCATCAGTTTATACTGTCTCATCGAGAGGAAGAGGATATCTTCTTATGAGTTTTATATTTGACACTTTAACATGGAAAGACGATAAAGGTGTAGTCCCACTATTAGCTAAAGAGTGGAAGGTATCAGATGATAACAAGGTCTGGACGTTCTATTTACATGAAAATGCAGAATTTACTGATGGAAAATCAGTTACAGCAGAGGATGTTAAATTTTCATATGAGTACTTAATAGATCACCCTCATCAATGGGTTTATCTAAATATGATAGATAAAGTAGATGCAGTAGATGAGCATACAGTAAAAATCTATCTAAAAGATGTCTATGCTCCTTTTATAACAGATGTAGCTGGTAATGTTCCAATAATGCCAAAACATATATGGGAGAACATAGAAGAACCAGAGAAATTTAATACGCCTGAAGCCGTGATAGGCTCAGGACCATTGATGCTTGAAAGCTATGATAAGAATACGGGAAGTTACATATATAAAGCAAACGATAAATATTTCTTAGGAAAACCAGCTATTGATAAACTTATACTAACAGCTAATTCAAACGCTAAAGAATCATTAGTTAATGGAGAAATTGATGCAGCTCAGCAAATCAAGTATGGTGAAGCAATGGAATTACAGAAAGAAGGTAAATTTAAAGTAGTAGAAGGCCCAGGTTTTTGGGTTTTAAGACTTTACTTTAATTTTGACAAGCCTATTTTTAACAATAAAGATTTTAGGCAAGCATTATATTATGCTATTAATAGACCAGAAATTGTAGAAAAAGCAACTAGAAATAGCACTTTGGCAGGAAATCCTGGTCATATTCATCCCGACTCCGAATGGTACTACAGTGGAGTTAAACAGTATGAATTTAATCCTGAAAAAGCTAAGCAGATATTAGATGATATTGATATAAAAGATAATAATGAAAATAGCATTAGAGAGTATAATGGAGAAGATATTAAGCTTGAAATGCTAGTACCAGAAGATAAAGTTAGAGAAGCCGAAATGATGAAAAAATACTTAGAAGACATAGGGATAGGGTTGGAAGTAAAAGCAATGGATGTTAAGAGTGTCGATCCTATGATTAAGGATGGCAAGTTTGACATTGCTTTAAATGGACATGGTTCATTTGGTGGAGATCCTGTTTTGTTAGCTAGATTTGCTTCAAATGATGTTACTATGGGTTCTACTCCGACAATTACTACTCAGGGTGGCAAGAGTTGGTCAAATGAAGAATTTGATACTTATTTTGCAATGCAGCTTAAAGAGTTAGATAATAAAAAAAGATATGAGCAGGTAGCCGAAATGCAAAAAATTATTGCAGAAGAACTTCCGACTTTAACAATATACTATAAGAAAATAACTTTTGCATATAATCAACAAAAGTTTGATGGATGGTTTTTTACCAAGGATGGAGTTGCTATAGCTGTGCCTACTATACAAAATAAGCTTATTTTTGTAAATGGAGAATGGAAAGAGGGACAGGAGAATTAGTAATGAGGATCGCAAAAAGTTCATTTTTCTTGTGTTTGATCATATTAATGAGTTTTATACTTCCCAGGTTAATCCCGGGAAGTCCTCTTTTTTTATATGATTCAGATGTACATGCACTAAATTCTGTAATGTCTGAAGAAACTTTTGTAATTTTTAGTGATTACTATAATGTTGACAAAGGAATATTTGATCAATTCTTTACATATTTAGGTCAGTTAATGCGGCTAGATTTTGGGTATTCTTTTTACTTCAGAGCGCCAGTTAGTGATATTATCTTAGGGCGCGCTAAGTGGACACTATTATTATCTGGTATATCTCTTTGTATATCTTCAATCATAGGAATCTGTTTTGGACTTAATATATCAATTAAACAAAACATGAAGAGAGAGAAAAAATGGATGCAATTTTTTACTATAACACAGGCATTTCCAGTATTTATTATTGCTATAATTGCTCAAATCTTATTTTGTTTTAAGTTAAATATTTTTCCTTCAAGTGGAGCTTACACAGTAGGAGGGCTAAGCAAATTAAATTATGCTGCAGATATTATGAAACATCTTACTTTGCCTGTGATTGTGCTAGTTATATCATCAACTCCATCTATATTTATTCTGACATATAATTTATGTTCAAATATAAAAAATGAAGGATACATTAAGCTTGCATACTATAATAATGTTGATATTAAGCTAATTAAATACAAATACATTTTAAGAAATGCATTACCCGAGATATTAAGTAAATTGAATATACATTTCATTTATTTGCTGTCAGGGACTATGTTTGTAGAAGCGATTTTTTCTTATCCTGGTATGGGGACATTATTAAGGCTCTCTGCTTTGAATAATGACTATCCTTTATTGCAAGGAATTCTTATAGTTGTAGGAGTTTACAGCATAGTAATTAATATTATATTTGAAATTGTCATAAAAAGAATTAGTCCGAGGTATTAATATGAGTGTAATTAAAAGAAAAAACAGTGTTAAATTTATAATAGTAACAATGATATTGATAGCTGTTATTGGCCCTTATTTAGCTCCGTATTCTCCGGACAATTTTAGCTTTGATGTACTTTTAAAACCATCACTATACCATTTATTGGGTACTGATGAGATGGGGCATGATATTTTTTCGATTCTATTAGTAAGTTTTAGAGTGACTATCGGCATATCAATAGCTGCATCGATACTTTCTACTCTTATTGGAACTTTTTTAGCCGTAATAGGAGCTTATTACGGTGGAGTTATAGATGACTTTATAAAGAAGATTACTGACTTTTTTATAATTATACCTGAAATAATAATACTTCTATTTTTTGCAACTTATTCACGACCAACTCTCTTGAATACTGTAATTGCAATATCTTTTACATCATGGACAAAAGTAACTAAAATAATAAGGCCTAAGGCTAAGTTAGCAATAGAGAAAGAAAAAATAAAGTATACATTACTTCTCAAGGGCAGATTGACTGATGTTTTTAAGAAGCTATGGAAAGAAATATATCCTTCTGTTTCTACTATGTTCATTTTACAATGTAGCAAAGCAGCTGTGTACGAGGCTACATTGTCATATTTCGGTATAGGGAATCCTATGATAAAGTCATGGGGTAAGATGATAAAAATGGCTTTAGATTATGAAGGTATATTTAGTGATAGTACATTCATATGGTACCTGTTGCCACCTGTCGTTTGTATATGTACCTTAGTTGCTTCTATATCTATGCTAACATTTGATATTTATAAGGAAAGCTAGGAGAATGGAAATGGTATTGAGTCTTGTAGATTATATGGTAAGTTATAGAGAACAAAGCAAATGGATAACTTATCCTGATATATTCATTAGTAAGAATGAATGTGTTTGTTTGATGGGTGAAAGTGGTTGTGGTAAGACTACTCTTTTAAATTCAATGTTTGACCCGTTTTTTAATGGAGCTGTAAGATATAAAACAGCTCAAATAGCTGGTAAAGGTATTAAAGAATGGGGAGAGGAGCTTTTTAAACATATAAGTTATATGCCACAATATTCGCAAAGTGGATTAAATCCGATTCTCTCTTTAAAAGAACATATTGACATGATAAAGGCATCAACTGAAATTGTAGACTATGAAACAATACATAAGTATTACAAACAGCTTGGATTAAATGAGGACATTGAAAAAATGTATCCATATGAACTGAGTGGAGGAACGAAGCAGAGATTTGTAATGCTAATGGGGTTCATAAAAAAACCTAAGTTTTTTGTTTTAGACGAGCCATCTTCAGCTATAGACTACATAACACTTGAAAAGATGATTGATTTTCTCAATCATCGAAGATCAGAAGGATGTGCAATATTAGTAGTGTCTCATCATAAAGGCTTTTCACAAATGATTGCGGATAAGGTCATAGAAATAGG
This sequence comes from Brassicibacter mesophilus, assembly GCF_050433385.1. Classification (NCBI taxonomy): domain Bacteria; kingdom Bacillati; phylum Bacillota; class Tissierellia; order Tissierellales; family Thermohalobacteraceae; genus Brassicibacter; species Brassicibacter mesophilus. Next base: position 58,771 of record NZ_JBNPXI010000001.1, on the reverse strand, counting down.
TGGTGATGCTTATGAGTGACTTACTGAGAATTGTTAATGTAAGTAAAAGCTATACGAATAGTAGCGTTAAGAAAAAAGTACTGTCAAGTATTAATATATCAATAAAAAGTGGTTGTATAGCGGCATTAATAGGTGATAGCGGTTCGGGAAAAACAACCATAGCAAGGTTAATTATTGGGCTAGAACACACAGATACAGGCGATATCTTTTTGGGTAGTAAAAAATTAGATACATTGAAGAAAAGAGATTTTGATGATTGTGCTTCTATACAGTATATTTTTCAGGACCCCTATGCTGCTATGGAAGAAAACAGTAGTGTTCTTGAAGTAATTAATGAACCTAAGATTATCTGTAAAAGAAGAAGAAGGAATACTTTTGATATTTCTGATGCTTTGAAGCTAGTAGGACTTGACATAAATGAATTTGGAAAAAGAAAAATAAATTCTTTAAGTGGTGGACAAAGACAAAAATTGTGTATAGCTAGAGCATTGATTACTCGCCCTAAAATTATTATTGCAGATGAATGTACTTCTATGCTAGATGAAAAATCCAAAAAAGAGATAAATTCAATATTTAGATATGTTAATAAACGTTTTGGGATAACATTTCTAGTTATTACTCACGATATCTATGTAATTAATAATTTGTGTGATGAGATATTTGTGATAAACGAGGGAAAACTTGTTGAGTTTGGAGAAAAAAACGAAATTATTCAGTTTCCTAAGCATGACTATACTATAGCTTATATGAATAGTATGAAAAGAATTGAAGGGGGATTTTAATTTGGGAAAAATAATTTATATAGACTTAGCATCAAAAACTTCTTATGAAGAAAAATATGAATTAGAAAATGCAATGCATTATGGAAGAGGTTTAGCAGCATATTTAGTTCTTAAAAACACTGAGTATAATACAGATAGATATGATGAAAAAAACTGTATTGTTATGGTACCCGGGTTGTTATCTGGTACATTAGTGCCTAGTACGGGTAGATTAATTGTTGCGTCAAAAAAATCTAGTGAAAATGGTATTCAGTATGTCAATATTGCAGGCCCTTTTTCTCAAAAAATGGCATCAATTAATATAGATGCTATAGTTATAAAAGGATGTTGTAATGAGAGTGTTGCATATATACATATAGATGACAAAAGTATCGTCATACATGAAGATAGCTCATTATATAATAAAAAGGTATCTGAAACAATAAGCTATATAAGGAATAAATACAGTCAAAAATCGTCAGTGATAGGAATAGGTCCTATTGGAGAAAGAGTACAACCTCTAGCTTCTATTTTTAGTACTTATATGGAGGGCATTCCATCTTACTATTGTTCTAGAGGAGGTATGGGAGATATATTAGGGTCAAAAGGAATAAAGGCAATTGCTATTTCTTCAGACTTTCATTTTAACAGTAAAACTCATGATGAAGAGGCATTAAAAAATCTTGGAAAAGAGTTAACTAAGCTTATAATCGAACACCCAGTGTGTGGCGATGCGCTGCCAGCATACGGTTCTATAACTTTGATGAAAATGATGAAAGATGGAAAACAGTGGAATAAAGCTGAAAGCAAAGAGGATAAGATAAAAAATGAATCTACTGATAAACAGAATAGCGTTTGTAAAATAAATAAAACTTGTGCACCTCTATGCGTGGTAGGATGCTTGAATAGGTATTCAAAAAGTGATGATTCTGTATTTTTAGCACCTGCTGAAAGTGAGGTATATGCTGCGATAAAGAAAGAATTTGGAATTGACGATAAGTCATTTTCTTCTAATGTAAATAGGGAAGCTTTTGAATTGGGCATAGATAGCGTAGAGTTTGTATTCACTTGCTCATTGATGTCCAGGGTGCTAAATAAAACATATTCTAAAGAAGATATACTTAATGCTTTGAAAGAAATAGATGAGGACACACTTCAAGGAAGAACATTGTGTAGTACTACACGTGGAATTTATAGTTTATATAATGATAAAAAAAATCTTAAATACATGGTTAGCAAACCTTCAATAACCGAAGAAAATATGTTTAATATTTCATTACCATATAAGGTAAAGGAATATGAGGACTTAAATGACTTAGAATATCTTTATGCAAGCATGATAACACTAGAAAATCTGGGATTTTGTTTGTTTACCTCTTTTGCTTTTTTTGATAAGCAAGAAGGTATAGGTATGTTATCAGATTTATTTTATTATAAGACTGGAATAAAAATAAAAGAGAAAGACTTAATAGAATATAGTCTAAAATGTTTAAGTGATGAACTTGAAGCTGAAAGACAATCTAAAACAAGCAGTATTCAAAAAAGAATACCCGAATTTGTTAAGGTTCTTTATAGGTACTTTGATATGAAGTGATAAATTAAGTTATATTTGCTGAAAAAACAATCTGTGTCATCTCGACATAGATTGTTTTTTACATCCAATTAGATGTTTTATAACTACAATTTTTGATAAAAAAATGCTATAATTTAGTAAAGAGTAACATTATGATTAAGAGGAGTGAAATTATGATTTTCAAATGGAAGGATTCTTTTTGTACAGGAATAGAAGAAATTGATGCTCAACATAAAAGGTTATTTGAAATTGGCTCAGATTTATATGATATAGCTATATTAGACGATGGATTTGACCACTACGATGAATTAGTACAGATATTAAATAGCTTAAAGGATTATACTAAGTATCATTTTGAATATGAAGAAAAATTGATGAAGCAATATGAATTTCAACTGCTTGAGCAGCATAAAATTGAACATGATAAGTTTATAGGTAAATTAGTTGAGGTTGAGAGTGGAAATATTGATGAGAAGCAGAAGAGAACAATATTAGATATGATTGATTTTGTTGCAAACTGGATTAGCAATCATATCTTAAAGTCAGATTTTAAGTATAAGAGTTATTTTAATGAAAAGGGAATTGTTTAGATAGGAGAACTATTGATGTTTGAAAAATACGGATTATTTCTTAAAAGTGACTTTGAAACTAGAGTGTTATATGAGGATGAAAGTGACATTGATATAATAATACCCATAGATAACAGAACTTTAAATTTGAATCTAGCAGGAATGCCCAAGTATATAAATTCAAGAATGCAATTTCCACTTGTAAAAAATATTATTATAAGGCTTAGTAAGTCAAAAGAAATAAACACATGTACTATTCATTTTCTTAGAAGTATAGACTTACAGTCTTCTATTACTAATTTTGAAGTGAATTATACTAACTATGTTTTAAGAGTAAAGCTAGTTGAGTATTCAGCAGAGTTTTCTATCGAATTAGAAAAATAAAAGCATAATTTTAAAATAAAAATAGGATGGTGATATAGTGAAAAAAGATTTTTTTAAAAACAATCGAAAAAAGTTAACTGATAGTATTGGAGACAATTCCTTACTAGTACTATTCTCTGGATCTGCTCCTCAAAAATCTGCGGACGAGGTATATGAATTTGTCGTAAATAAGAACTTTTATTATATGACGGGTACAGAAAGAGAGAACTTTGCACTACTTATTTACAAGAACAACGGTGAGACTAAGGAAACACTGTTTATTGAAAAAGTAACTCCACTTGAGGAAAAATGGACAGGAAAAAGGATGACGCAAGAAGAGGCGAGAGAAATTTCTGGAATAGAAAACATAGAAGCTATAAGTAATTTTAAAAACTTTTTTAATAGCCTTATGTTAAGAGGTGAATATTCTAAGATATATCTTGATCTCGAGAAACGTGGATGGGACTCAATTAGTACTCCTGCATTGAAGTTTGCTAATGATGTTGCTGAAAGGTATCCTTATTTAAGAATAAAAAATATTTATCATAAGATTGCTAAGTTAAGAATGGTAAAAACTAAGGAAGAAATAGAAATGATAAAAAATGCAATTTCTATTACTAATAAAGGTATTAAGAGTCTTATGAGGAATGCAAGGCCAGGTATGTTAGAATATCAACTAGAGGCATATTTTGATTTTGAGATAAAAACACTTGGATCAAAGAGGTTTGCTTTTAAGACAATAGCAGCTTCAGGTGAGAATGCTACTGTTTTACACTATGATAAGAATAACTGTGAGATTAAGGAAAATGAGCTTATTCTTTTTGACCTAGGGGCACAGTATAAAAATTATTGTGCAGACATATCAAGGACATTTCCTATAAATGGCAAGTTTACTGATAGACAGAAGCAAATATATGAGATTGTGTTAAAGGCTGAGCTTGAGACAATAAAAGCAGTAAAGCCAGGGTTACCTTTTAGGGAGTTAAATAATGTTACCAAGAAAGTATTAGCCGAAGAATGTAAGAAAATAGGATTAATAAAAGAAGACTCTGAAATATCAAAATACTATTATCATGGAGTGAGTCATTATTTAGGGTTAGATACTCATGACGTTGGGGATTATGATGTTTGTTTACAGCCCGGTATGGTTTTAACTGTAGAACCTGGATTATACATAGAAGAAGAAAAAATAGGAATTAGAATAGAAGATAATGTTGTTGTCACTGAAAATGGCTGTGATAATTTATCATCAAATATTATAAAGAACATAGAAGATATAGAGGCTTTTATGAATAAATAAAAACAAAGTGAATGTGTATACACATTCACTTTGTTTTTTGAGACAAAATTATCATTTTATACGTCACTGTTTGCATGGGCAATTCTTGCACATGCAGCGGCAGCGATACCGCCTATCAAATCATCAAGAAAAGTATTTACTTTTCCACTTTCTTTCCCGATTCTATCTACTTCACCTATTATGCCTAGTTTGAGCTTATCTAGATATCCATAATTAGTAAAGCCTATGGAACCATAAATATTAGTTATACTAAGTGCAAGTATTTCGTCAATACCGTATAAAGATTCATCCTTTTTAATTATGGAAAGAAGAGGTTCCTCGATTAAGTTATTTTCTGCTAGAATATCAAGCTGAATTCCGGTTAATACTGCATTTTGTACTTCTCTTTTAGTAAGGACCTTTTCTACGTTTTCAATAGCATCATCTAAAGTCATTTTTACGTATCCTTTTTGTAGATCATATACTAATTCTGCTATATCACGAATTTTGACTCCTCTTTCTTCTAGCTTTTTTATAACTATTTCTTTCATTAAATTCCTCCCAATATTTCAAATAGTTTCTTGATAAAAGCAAATAGAAGTTAAATGTCTCCAGTATATATTATTCATCATTGGAAAATAGTATGCTATCTATGGCATAAGTTATATTGCTTCTTTGATTAAGGACAAACAGTTCTCGATACAACTGTTTAGTCCACTTATATTTGTTCCTCCACCTTGGACTAATTGTTGGCTTCCTCCCCCACGTCCATCAATATAGCTAATTGAAGCATTAAGAATTTCTCTCATATCAACTTGTATATTTTCTGATCTGCCTAAAATTATTTGACATTTATCTTGTTCTATTACTCCAAATACACATACTATATCATCGCAAGATAAGATTTTAGAAGTCAAAAACTTTACTTCTTTAAGATCCGAATTACTAAAGGTTTTCTTTATTAATTTGACTCCATTAAAAAACATACTGTCATTTATTAATTCTTTGCTTTTGTAGTTAAACAATTCTTCTTTAATTTCTTTATTTTCTTTTTCTAAATTTTTATAATCATTGTATAATTTTTCAACACTATTAAAAGTGCTGATGTCTTTTGCTGACAGTAGGGTAGAGATATTATTAATAATAGTATTTTTCCAAGTATAGTCCTTTAATGCTCTATTACCACATACAAACTCTACTCTTATATTACCTTTATATTTTTCCCACTTTCTTATTTTTAAGATTCCTACTTCTCCAATTCTTCTGTGGTGAGTACCTGCGCATGGAGAGAAATCAATGTTGTCAATTTCTACAATTCTGATATTTGATTCGACTTTTGGTTGCTTTCTTAAGGGCAATTGTGATGCTTGTGTTTTATCGACAATATAGGTTTTAATTGAAAAGTTAGAATAAATTACTTCATTGGCAAACCTCTCTATCTTCTCTAAATCGTTGTCAGTAAGGCTAGGTATCGTTACATCTATATATACATATTCGCTTCCAAGATGAAATCCTACAGTTTTAGCGTTATAGAGTTTTGCAAAAACGGCCGACAGTAGATGTTGGCCAGTATGCTGTTGCATATGGTCAAACCTCGTATCCCAATCAATATTTAGATTGACGGTATTCGAAGTAATATTATCTTCAACTATATGAATTATATCATTACCATCCTCATATACATCAATAACTTCTACTCCTCCTATGCTCCCTTTATCTCTAGGTTGTCCACCAGATAAGTGAGGGTAAAATATAGTACGATTTAGTGTAATGTAAAATTTTCCATTAGAATATTCTTTTTTGACAACCTTGGCATTAATCTCTCTTAAATATGGATTATTAAGATATAATCTTTCAGTCATTTTATCACCTCTGAGTTACTATTGAAAAGTTTTAATCTCGTCTTCGCTTATATATAAAACATTGTTGTTCTTATCTATCACTTTATAGTATTTACCAGCTAAATTCAATAGATAATCTACAGTTTGAGAGGTATCTTCTAAGATACCTACAGTTTGCTTGTTAGCAATAAGCTCACCTTCACCAATTATGAAAGCATTGTATTTATTACTCCACGAGTATTTTATTTCAAAATTTTTTTGATCTACTAATTTAAAATCACTAGGGATATTATCTTCATTATTAGAAGTTCCTTTGTATTTTAAGATTGTTTTAGATATGAACAATGTAATATTTTCATGGTCATTAGATATATTATCTATTACACTTCTTTCTGTTATTTTATACCATTTAGGATTTTCGTGTGAAGGATTAGTCCATTTTTCATAGTAAAATGCGCTGTAGTCTAATGATTGTCTAAATACCTCCTTGAAGCCTGAGTCTAGCTTTGTAAATATCTGAATATAATTATCAGTAAAGAAAGCCCCTGTATTTTCGTCTAATGTTTGATCTAATATTATAAAAGCTTTATTTTTTTTATTATTTTTGATAGACATGACATTATTTATATTGGTTAGATTATCAATTTTATCATTTAAAACATACATTTCGTTATATTTTTTATAAATTCCTATTACACCTGTATCTTTTGAAATGTTCAATGCAATTATGAGTTCTTCATTACTATCGCCATATACGTCAATGGGGTATATGAGCATTTCAATGTAATCAGAATAATCAATCCAATTATTATATTCTAAGTCTTTTAAAACAATTTCTTTTATCTGCTTTCGTGCGGCTGTCTTTAATGATTCATCATTAGAAAAAAAATTATCAATAAGCTTAGTACGAAGATTACTTTTAAGCGGAATTATATCATAAAAAACTACATGTTCTGTTTTTGACTCATAATATATATTTCCCAAAAAGATGCAAAATAGAAATAATATAATAATCAAAATACTTTTAAACCCCTTCAAATACAAAACCTCCTTGACTATACATTGACAAAGTGTTGTAGTTGGTATAAAATAAATGGTACAACATTTTAATCATTTAAATACATTTCATTTAAATCATATCTTACTTATGGGTCAATCGATTTTTCTCAAATACCCTTTTTAAATAATATTTTCTAATATTTATTTTTATTCTGTTATGAGATGTAATCTTATAAATTATTATTTTATGGGAATAATTCCAATATACCTTTTTATGTCATCCAACTGGAAAAATATAGATATTACATTAATTTGAAAGGAGTGCGTTGAATGGAAGAAAGAATTAGTAGAAAAAAATTAATATCTTTAAAGAGAGCAGAGGATTTAAAGACTAAAATTCAAGATTATTTAGATATTAAGGACGAAATTCCAAAGGGACTAGAACTAGCTGACAAAATAAATGAATCTAAAAGAAGGATATTAGATGTACTTGGAGGAAGTGAAGAAGATTGGAGTAATTATAAGTGGCAGCTAACTAATAGAATAAGTGATGCAGAGACTCTAAGTAAAATAATAAATCTTTCAGAAGTAGAGAAAAAACTTATATCTAAAGTTGGGAAAAAGTATAGATGGGCTATATCGCCTTACTATGCGAGCCTTATGGATACGGACGATAAATATGATACAATAAGATTATTAGCTATTCCCTCTGTAATTGAAATTGTTGAGGATTCTGGTGATAATGATCCTATGGCAGAGGAATATACAAATCCAGCTGGAAGTATAACTCGTAGATACCCAGATAGACTGATAATAAACGTTACTAACGAATGTGCTATGTATTGTAGGCACTGTCAACGCAGAAGAAATATTGGACAACAAGATGAACACAAGAGTACTGAGGTTATTAAACAATCTATCGAATATATTAAAAACAATAATGAAATAAGAGATATACTTATAACCGGTGGAGATCCTTTAACCTTACCTACTGATAGACTTGAATGGATATTAAAGGAGTTAAAAGAAATTCCACATGTAGAATATATTAGAATAGGATCTAGAACACCTGTAACTATGCCACAGAGAATAGATGATGAATTAGTCAATATGCTAAAGAAGTACCATCCTGTCTATTTGAACACTCATTTTAACCATCCTAAAGAAATAACTAAAGAATCTAAGGAAGCTTGTGAAAGATTAGCTAATGCGGGAATTCCACTTGGAAATCAAGCTGTACTATTAAATGGTGTAAATAATGACAAGTTTGTAATGAGATGTTTAAATCATGAATTGTTGAAGATAAGAGTTAAACCATATTATATTTTCCATGCTAAACATGTGAAAGGAACAGCGCATTTTAATACTTCCATTGATGACGGGTTAGAGATCATGGAGTATTTAAGAGGATACACTTCAGGGATGGCTATTCCTACTTATATTGTAAATGCACCTAAGGGCCAAGGGAAAACACCAATTTTACCTCAATATTTAATATCGCGTGGAAAAGATTATATAATGTTTAGAACCTGGGAGGGTAAAGTTATAAAATATGAAAATCATCCAACAGTAGATATAAAGGATGTCTATTAAATAATAGGTTAGAGTGTTGTCTCTAGCCTTTATTTTTTGAAACGTAGATAGTATATATTTTGTAGGCTATTTAGTATAATATTATTTACATATATTTTGTAAAAAATAAAAAATCGAAATAGGTGATGTCATGGACTTTATTGAATACCTTAAAAATGTTCCCATCTTTTCTCAACTCTTAGAGGCTGATTTAAAGAAACTTGAAAATATTGCAAAAGAAAGATTTTATAAAAAAGGAGCTCTTGTAATATCTGAAGGCAATAAAGGCGAGGCAATATATATAATAAAAACAGGAAAAGTTAAAATTTATAAGACTTCAAGTGATGGTAGAGAAATTATTTTAGATATTAAAGATGCTGGCAAAATATTTGCTGAAGTTACATTATTTAATGGCGGCATGAATCCAGCTACTGTTGCAGCTATTGAAGACTCTGTTATTTATTGTATTAATAACAATGATATTGAAATGCTCATAAAGAATAATCCGGATATGGCTTTAGAAATAATCAAGGTTTTAAACAAAAGACTACAGGAAGCACAGGCTAAAATTAAAAATATGGCACTAAACGATACTTACGTGAGAGTATCTCAGATGCTACTAAGACTATCTGAAAAGTATGGCGATTTAAAAAATGGAGTTATTGAGCTTAATGTTAATTTAACAAGAGAAGAATTAGCTAGTCTAGCTGGGACCTCGAGAGAAACTGTTAGTAGAATATTAAGTCAATTTAGTAAAGAGAAGATACTAAAAATAAGTGGAAGAAAAATAACTATTCTCGACATAAATAAAATAAAAGAATGGTCAATATAGAAGGTTTTGCTTCTTTTTTTTCTTTTATATATTGAACTTATCGATTTTATATCTAGCTGCGTATAATATTATAAGAAATATAAGCTAAATGTGGTATGAAATGCTATAATATGGAAATAATAAAGATGACTTAAGGAGGTGTTCTAGTGGATATATTGAATTCGATTGCTATAGACCTATATGAATTTATTGATTTTTTCTGCTTGAAATACAAATATGACCACCGAGGCATTCTTAAGAAGTTTAGACTTAAAAGTGGGTTAAATAAACAGTTAAACGATGAAACTTGGTATTGTTTATTTTTACAAAAATCAGCATTCAATTATTGTGCAAAGTTTTTATTAATAAAGTTAATGGAGGATAATGATAAAATAGCCTGCAAACTAAACAATGACGGTTTAAAGAAATGGAATAGCTTAGTCAGCAATATAAGTGGACAGTATGGAAGATTATATGAATTAGCAGAATTAGACTTGTTAGAGGCAGAAGATGTAAAGTCGGCATTTAAGCAAAGTGACTATGATATATATCAGATAGATGATGAGCTTGCAGCTTTTTTTATTGAAAGATTGAGAAAGTACGAATTCAAGTCATACACACATGAAATGATCTATCAAATTTTTAATAGATTGTATACTGATGAAAAACGAGTAGGACTCAATTTACAGTATTTTTATAAACCTGCAAATGCAATAGATTATATGTTATCTTTAAATAAGCAAAAAGAAAACCTCGTGTAGGTTTTCTTTTTGCTTATTTAAAGATTTTAATAGTCATCATAATCTTCAAACTCATCATAATCTTCATTACTTGTATCGTAAGTATCTTCATCGTCATAATCATCATATTCGTCATCATCAGAACAATTCATATAGTTGCTTTCAATAACATCATCCAATTCACCAGCATGTATCCTATCAGCTTTTTCTCTGATAAAATTGCCTACATCATATAGTTCTTCACTATCCATAACTTCAGCTGTTTCGTCTAATATTTTAATTATAGAGTCTACTATATCTGAAAAAACAGATACACTGTATCCTGAATCTTCGAACTCTTTTTCTGATATAATACTTGATATGACTTCTAAAGCTTGTTCTATACCTTCTAAACTAGTATAGTAAATTTCATCATATAGTTTGTTTAACTCACTTACTTCAATTTTTATTCTATCCATAAATAACCTCCTTACAAGCATGTTAATGTTATTAATGCATAAAAATGTCTATGTACTTATTGTTAAGATTAATATATGTAGTATTAACTTATTAAATGACATATAGTATGTTTTTTATACATAAATTAGCTGTACAAATTGTTTGTAAGCATAATATATTTTACTGGAAAAATGTTGAGATTTCAACAACTAAATTATGACATCATACGAAAAATTTCAACTAATTTTGAATAGTTTTTTTAAAAACTGTGATATAATATTTTGGGAGGTAATTACATATGAAAAAATATGCATATAAAATAGAAAATTTTAGAGCTTATGGAGTAACATCGTTAGTGCTTACAAAAGAGCATGAAAAAAGACTTAATGAACTAGGTAATGAAGGCTGGGAATTAATTGAATTAAATACTTTGAAAAACCCAAGAAATATAATTGCAGTATTTAAAAAAGAAACAACAGAATAGATAGTGGGTGTAATAATTGTTTGTTTTTAATACAAATTGTAGCGTGTTTATATCCTTAAGCACTAGACTAGCTTTTGTACGAGGAAATAAGGCTATTGGATACGACTATATAATTATTGGGATTTTACTATTAATATTTTCACTTAATAGAATGTATCGTAAGAGGAACAAATAACTTTTATAAATTTATATTGCTCATAGTACTATAAGTCCCTCAAACTTATATAATAATAGTAGAAAATAAGGGAAGGGGTTATATGCTATTTGAGATATATGATATATCAGTAATCCCTATCCTAATGTTTCTTACTAAAATAGTAGTAACATTAGGTGTAACTAAAAAATTTAGCCCTTTTTTGCAATGGTTTTTGGAATCATAATAGGAATAGCTTATTTTTTTCCAGATAATATGTTGAAGGATATTTTAGTTGGGTTGTTCATAGGGGCATTATCTGTAGGGTTTTATAGTGCACCTAAAAATATATATCAAGAGTTCGAAGATAGAAAAGAGAAAATGAAAGATAATAAATAATTTAATGGGGATTAGAAATCTAATCCCTTTATTTTTATTTAATATTGTTACGAATTGTTAATGTTTGTAAAAAATATTGTAATAATTATTATTTTGAATACTGCTATAATGTAGTTAATAGCATGAAAATTCAAAAAATGGGGGTACTTAAAATGGAACTAAGTGAGATTAAAGATATGGTTGGCAAAATTAAGGCTAATATACAACAAGTCATAGTTGGAAAGGACGATGTTATTGATTTACTATTGACTTCAATGATATGCTCTGGACATGTTTTGCTAGAAGATGTACCGGGACTAGGGAAAACAATGCTTGCAAAATCACTAGCAAAATCTATAAATAGTTCATTTAATCGTATACAGTTTACACCTGATTTGCTTCCTTCTGACATTATTGGAATTAACTTTTATAATCAGAAGGCGGGAGAATTTCAGTTCAAAGAAGGGCCATTGATGAGTCAAATTATTTTAGCTGATGAAATAAATAGAGCTACCCCAAGAACACAATCCAGCTTACTGGAAGCTATGGAAGAACATCAAATAAGCGTTGATGGAATAACATATGAGTTAAAAGAACCTTTTTTTGTTATAGCAACTCAAAATCCAATAGAAACTGGTGGAACATTCCCTTTACCTGAAGCTCAACTAGATAGATTTTATATGCAGCTTTCAATGGAATATCCAAGCTTTGATGAAGAGTTAGAAATACTTCTACGATTTAAAAGCAATAATCCTATAACAAAATTGAATTCTGTAGTAGATGCAGAAGATATAATTAAAGCAAGGCATTGCTTTACTAATGTATTTATAGATGAAGAGATCATAAAATACATACTAAAAATTGTTAGAGCAACTAGAGAACATGAAGAAATAGAACTAGGTATAAGTCCTAGGGGTAGTATGGCTTTGTTTAGAGCTTCTCAAGCTTATGCTGCTATAAAAGGTAGAGATTATGTTTTGCCTGACGATGTAAAGGCACTAGTTAGGCCTATTTTTGTACATAGACTTCTGTTAAGTGGACATGCTTCCTTAAAGGGAAGAAATGTTGATGACATTCTAACTCAAATAATATCTAAGATCAATACTCCTGTAGAGAATAATAAAGTTGTTTAGAGGTAGGAGATTATGAAAACCATACTAATTATATTAGTTTTATTAGGAGCTCTCTCTATAATAGTAAATCGGTGGGATAAAATATCTTTTAAAAATATTGAGTATAAAAGGTATTTGGATAAAGAAAGAGTTTTTATTAATGAAAAGGTTAAAATGACAACAGAAATAGTAAATAGGAAACTGCTACCTCTTCCTTGGATAGAGGTACGCGCAGAGATACCTAATGAATTTATTCTAAAAGATCAAAAAGTTACTATGATTAATGAAAAGAGCAAAAAAATATATAGAGTAATTACTTCACTAATTAGCTTTCAAAGAATTAAAAGATACAATACTTTATACTGCAATAAACGTGGATATTATTCGGTTTACGATACTAAGCTTTCAATTGGAGATATTTTTGGTTTTGCAACTGCTGAAAAGTATATAAGTTATCCCATGGTTCTTATAGTTTATCCTGAAATAAAGCCTTTAGAAAAGCTAGTTGTACGAAATAATGGACTTCAAGGAGAGGTATCTGTAAAACGATGGATTATACCTGATAATACTGAAGTAATAGGTGCAAGAGAATATACTAGTAGTGATAGCTTTAATGCAATTGACTGGAAAACTACTGCAAGGGTTGGCAATCTCTATGTAAAAAAATTTGATTTTACAGCAGATCCTTCAATAGTGACGATTTTAAATGTTCAGACCAGTAAGGTTCATTGGCAGGATGTGAAGACTGATATAATAGAAAAAGGTATAGATTTGATTGCAGCTATTACTCAGAAAGCTATAAACGAAAAGATTTCAATCGGGTATACTTCCAATGCATATTTTAATGGTGAAAATCAAGAACTATTCATAGAACCAAGAATAGGATTGTCTCAAAAAACTATAATACTTGAAGCATTAGCTAAAACTTCATATACAAGAAGAATAAGCATTGAAGAATTATTCAAGAGTAAGATAAAATGCTTTTCATTTAAAAGTACAATTGTTTTATTAACAGCTTACATTTCTGATGGGCTTAGAACAGAGCTAAATTATTATGCAAAGCATGGATATAGAATTAAGCTTATTTTACTAGATAGTTCAGTAGAAGTGAATAGTCTAGTAAAAAATATTGAAGTGCTTTTATGTAGCGATTTAGTTGAATCTGCAAGATAGGAGGAGAAAAATGCTAAATATATTAGATAGAGTGTCAGATGCGGCTGTAAAATTTTCTAGAGATATAATTAATATTTTTATGTTTGGATTACTTACTATTGGAATACTATTTGGAAATGTTGACATTTTAAATAATAACTCTTTGATAAATCAGATACTAATATCTTGCTTTGCTAATTATTTATTAAGTTATATGTTTTCATATTATATTATAAAAAAGACTTTTATTAGTTTAAAAATAAGATTCATATTACCCATGCTTGCAACATGCATTTCTTTAGGAAGCATTATTCTGTTTATGGGTAGCTTAACTATTGGACTTAAAATAGGAGTTTTAATACTCAACCTAATTTTATGGCTAAAAGGAATAGGTGCCGTTTCTTATGATGATGATTATAAGACAGCAAAAAATAGATTTGCTTTAAATATCATAGTATTATTATCACTTATTATGATTAATTTTTTTATGCAGAATTTTGTTTTTATTTATAAAATAACAGAAGTATATTTGCCGATTTATTTTATAATACAAATTTTATATTTTGCAAGGTCTAGCTTGCTAAATGCTTATAGAGGAAAAAATATAAACACCATTAATATGACAAGAAATATACGTATATTCAATATAATATCAAGTTTAATTACTCTTACTATATTATTATTAATAATGACAAATTTTTTTGGAGCTGGAGATTTTAAGATAGTCTCAGGTGCTATGAGTTTTATTCTTAAGGTTATTGAAAAAGTACTTAGGATAGTTTTTTACCCAGTATTACTTTTACTTTCTAAGGTAGCGCAGCTAGTAAGCAAAAAGCTTGATAAGTACAGTGCCCTATTTGAAAAAACTCTGAGCAGCTTTGGAGATAGATTAGATAATAGGTATGATGAGCTTTTCTTTATAGAAAATCCCATAGTAAATTTAATATTTGTTTTTATAAAATGGACTATTTTTGCTGTTCTTGTTTTTTTTATTCTGTTTTTTATATTTAGAAAAATGAAAGATATATCTCCATATAAAGTGGATGAAATTGAAGAAGGAGAAGAAAAAGATTTTGTTCTTACTATTAAGGATGTAAAGCATATATTTAATAAAAGGATAAAGAATTTAATAAGCAAGATAGTAAACCGAAAAACAAATGACTTAAGTTCTTTACATATCATAAGACGTTTATATATTGAGGTTATTTTGAAGCTTAATAAAAAAGGATATAGATTTGAAAGATGTGATACACCTAATGAATATCTATCAAATATTGATGATAATAGATATGTAAATGCAGGTCTTGATAAGCTTACCCAATATTATAATGAAGTTAGATATGGGCGAAAAGAAATAGAAAGCGCTAGTATAGCTGAGTGTGTCAATATAAAAGCTAACATTGATAAAATTGAATAGCCATAAAACAGAACAATGTATCGGTACAATGAGTGCAAAACTTGTGAAATCATCCTTGACGACCCATACAATCGTGATATAATTATATTATAATGATGACAATTGTTGCTTAGGGGGGCTTTGATGAATAATTTTAATGTAAGAAGACTAACGTATGGAGGGCTGATGACAGCTTTAGTATTTGTAGCAACGGCTATAATACCCCAAGTTCCAGTTCCATTTACAGAAGGCTATATACATACTGGTGATAGTATGATTTTTGTTGCTGCTATCATGCTAGGCTGGAGATATGGAGCTATTGCTGGTGGATTAGGTTGCGCTATGGCTGATTTATATTTGACATACACTCATTGGGCATTACCAACCTTTATAATAAAGAGCTTGATGGGTGCTATAGTAGGATTTATGGCACAAGAATATAAAGATAAGAAAATTAATGTACTAAGAAACATTGTTTCACTCGCTATAGGTGGTGGATGGATAGTATTAGGAATATTGTTAAAAAGATTTATGACAGCAAAGCTTGCTGGATTTAGTGATTCAGAGTTAGTATATAGATTGATGCAAAAATTTGAATTTAATAGTATCGATCAATTAAAGAATTTAGTAAATTATGTTCAAATTTCTTTGACTATAGCAATTATTGTTATACCTATAGCAATAGTAATATTATCTTTAATACTGCACAAAATGGATAAGAAATTATTTAGCATTAATAATTTGATGGGGATGACATTGGCAGGACTATGGATGGTTATTGGATATTATATTGCTGGTGGGATATTAAAGGGAAATATGCTGGTTCCAATCTTTAGCATACCATCGAATCTAATCCAGTTTATCGGAGGAGCTGCAATAGCATTTCCAATAATTATAGGTCTTAAAAAAACGAAATTTTTTGATTCTATTAATATAAAGCTTTAGGTTGATCCTAAAGCTTTTATTCTATTCAATATGTCAGAATATTTTGAATAAAATAAGTTTTTTTATTTTTATTTATGTATAAATATAACTAATAATAGCACTCAACGAGGAAAACATTTTCCTGTTTATTGAGATTTAGTGATACCATATCAAATTAATGAAAAAGCATTAGAAAAATACTGTATATATATACATAGAGTGAATAAATATGAGTAAATTGATTCCTTGACAATATCGTTAAATGTTGAATATAATCAAAATATAGGGATAAATAATTATTTTTAATTATGAGAATGATGTATAGAGAGTGTATAAAAGGGGGATTCGGTTTGGCAACGGAGAGGAAAAATATTCTTAATGTAACTTCCGAGATTGGAAAGCTCAAAGCTGTGCTTTTACATCGCCCTGGTAAAGAGCTAGAAAACCTTGTACCAGATTTTTTAGAAAGACTTTTATTTGACGATATTCCATACTTAGAGTTGGCTAAAAGGGAACATGATAATTTTGCTGAGGTTTTACGAGGAAATGGAGTTAAAGTTGTATATCTTGAGGAACTGGCTGCAGAGTCAATAGCAGATACAGATATCAGAAAAAGATTTATTGAAGAATTTTTAGATGAAAGTAATGTTGTTGGGTTAGGAACAAGAGAAGTACTTAAAGAATATTTTGGAAAGTTTAATAACAAAGAGCTTGTTGATAAGATGATGGCAGGAGTTAGAAAATCAGAGCTACCAAATTTAATAAATAAATCGCTGATTGATTTAATTGATAATAAATATCCTTTTATACTAGATCCTATGCCTAATCTTTATTTTACTAGAGATCCATTTGCTACTATTGGGAAAGGTATTACTTTAAATCATATGAGAACTGAGACTAGAAACCGTGAAACTATTTTCGCAAAATATATTTTTGAATACCATCCTGAATATAAAGATGCAGATATACCTATATGGTTTAATAGGAACGAAACTTCATCAATTGAAGGTGGCGACATATTAGTTTTAAGTCCTAAGGTAGTTGCAATTGGAATATCAGAAAGAACTGATGCAGTTGCAATCGAGAAATTCGCGAAAAATATATTATATGCAAATCAATCATTTGAAACAGTTCTTGCATTTGATATTCCTAAAAAAAGAGCATTCATGCATTTAGATACAGTTTTTACTATGGTTGATTATGACAAGTTTACTATACATCCTGAAGTTGAGGGTCCATTAACTGTGTACTCAATTGCTAAGAGTAATAGATTCTCTGGTGAACTGAGTATAACAAAAGAAGAGGCAACATTACAGGAAATTCTTAAGAAGTATTTAGATTTGGCCAAGGTAGAACTAATAAGGTGTGCTGGAGGAAATGCTATAGATGCTGCTAGAGAACAGTGGAGCGATGGTTCAAATACATTAGCTATCGCACCAGGAGAAGTTGTAGTGTATGCAAGAAATTATGTTACTAATAAACTTTTAGAAGATCATGGGATTAAAACTCACATTATATCATGTTCGGAGTTATCGAGGGGTCGTGGTGGCCCAAGATGCATGAGTATGCCTTTATTTAGAGAAAATACTTTATAATATACAAATTAAGTTTCAAAAATAAAGGGGGATAAAAATGGCATTTAATTTAAAAGGAAGACATTTTCTAACATTAAAGGACTTTACACCAAAGGAAATAGAGTATCTTATCGATTTAGCAGCAGAGCTTAAAAGACTTAAATATGCAGGTATAAGACCAAGAACTCTAGAAGGAAAAAATATAGCACTTATATTTGAAAAACCATCAACTAGAACAAGATGTGCATTCGTAGTAGCAGCAGTAGATGAGGGAGCACATCCAGAATATCTAGGAAAAGGTGATATCCAGTTAGGTAAAAAAGAATCAGTAGCAGACACAGCAAGAGTACTAGGAAGAATGTTTGATGGAATAGAGTTTAGAGGATTCAAGCATGAAACAGTAGAACAATTAGCAGAGCATTCAGGGGTGCCAGTATGGAATGGATTAACAGATAGGTATCATCCAACACAAATATTAGCAGACTTCTTGACAATAAAAGAGCATAAAGGATACTTAAAAGGAATAAAGTTTGCATATGTAGGAGATGGAAGAAATAATATGGCAAACTCCTTAATGATAGGAGCAGCAAAGATGGGAATGGATTTTAGAATAGTATCACCAAAAGAATTGTTCCCAGAAGAAGAACTAGTAAAAACAGCAAGAGAAATATCACAAGAAACAGGTGCAACAATAACACTAACAGAATCAGTAGATGAAGGAGTAAAAGAAGCAGACGTAATCTATACAGATGTATGGGTATCAATGGGAGAAGAAGAGCACTTTGCAGAGAGAATAGCACAATTAAAGCCATACCAAGTAAATATGGATATGATAAATAAAGCAGATAAAGAAGTATTGTTCTTACATTGCTTACCAGCATTCCACGATAGAAAAACAACAGTGGGGGAAGAAATATATAAGGAACATGGAATATCAGAAATGGAAGTTACAGATGAAGTATTTGAAAGTAAGCATTCAGTAGTATTTGATGAAGCGGAAAACAGAATGCATACAATCAAAGCTGTTATGGTTGCTACACTGGGGAAGTAGGAACTATAGATATTAGATAGGTAAAAAGGGGATATGGGGTTTATATAACGATGAACAAAGCTTGGATAAAATTTATTCAAGCTTTGTTCGTTTTTGTTATAGGAGGTTAACTAGTAGCATATATGGTATAATATATAAAAGCTTGTAAATGTTGCAAATAAAATATGATAAGGTGTTAATATGAAGAGACCATTTGTATATATGATGATACCATTTATAATAGGAATAATTTTCATATATAAACTTGATGTAAACATATATTTTCTAAAGATTCTATTATTATTACTTATTGTAATTGCTATTGTATGTATTTTTGTTAAAAAAGGATATAACCTAATATTATTATTATTATTTTTTGTCGTTGGTTCATTATCGTATATAAATAGTATAGATAACGATTTAAGTGATTTTTTGGATGAGGACTTAACTGCAAAATGTAGAATTATAAGCAAAATGAACAATAATAAAGATTATAACACATATATAGCTAATACACTGATCATAAGCATAGACAAACATTCATACTTTGTTGATGAGAATATAATTTTGAGAGTTTATGAAGGACAAGCTCTTGACATTGGAGATACGGTTAAAGTAAATGGGATATTAAAGAGGCCTGACAGAAATACAAATCCGGGCTTATTTAACTATAGACTATATTTACAAGCCCAAGATATATTTTGCATACTGACTACAAATGGTCATAATACAGACATAATTTCTAAACGACAATTAACACATGGGCAGATAGTGTCATGTAAGTTTAAAGATTATGTTGTACGTACTCTTGACAACTTTCTAAATACTAAAAATAGTAATATAATGAAATCAATAATTCTTGGCGATGACAGCTTCTTAGATGACTATACTGAAGAAAAGTTTAGAGGTTTAGGAATAGCTCATATTCTCGCAGTTTCTGGTCTACATATAGGTATAATATTTTTAGTCATCACATTCTTTCTTAGACTACTTAAAGTGGATAAAAAAATATCGGTAATAATAGCTATATTATTAATATGGATATATGGATATTTTATAAACTTTCCATCATCTGTGCTTAGGGCTTCTGTAATGTTTAGTACACTTATTCTTTCCACTTTGACCTATAGAAGGTATGATTCTCTAAATGTTCTTGCATTTTCAGCATTAATTCTTTTAATGTATAGACCTTCTTTTGTATTTAGCATGGGATTCCAATTTTCTTATATAGCTACAGCTTCATTAATCGTTTTTACTAATAGAATTAACGGTTTTATATCTAATGAATCTAGTGAGAATAGTAAAGCTTATAAGATTTTATCTCCATTAATAGCAGTTCAGATTGGCATGTTTCCAGTTATGAGTTATTATTTTAATAGCTACTGTATTTTTTCCATACTATCAAATCTATTAATAATCCCATTATTGTCTTTGAGCTTAATGATGAGCTTTGTGTTGCTACTTATCTCGCTGATGAATATTAAAATTGCTGTTATTGTCGGATTTTTTATAAATGCTTTGATAAACATATCTGACTGGTTTACTGATATTATTTATAATATTCCATTACTAAATGTGGTTTTGAGGTCGATGACATTACTGGAGATATTGTTATACTATTTAATGTTAATGATATTGCTAAAAGTGATAAGATTAGATTTTTTGAACTCTAATATAGCTAAGTTGATTTTTGCATATTTAGCTACGGTGATTTTTTTGAATATATCAATTGTGCTTACCGAAGACAATGTAATTATTGATTTTATAGATGTAGGACAAGGAGATTGTAGCTTAATAAGAACAGACGGAAAAAGCATACTTGTAGATAGTGGGGGCACTATTCTAAGTGATTTTGATGTAGGCAAAAACATCATTCTTCCTTATCTAAGAAAACAAGGTGTTAGAAAGATAGACGCTGTATTTATAAGTCATTTTCATGAAGATCACTGTGAAGGGTTGGTGTCACTTATTGGCAATATAAAAATAGAAGGCATCTTCATAGGATATAATCCAACGAATAATAAATTATATAGTACTATAAAGAATCTAGCAAAAGAGCAAGATATTGCAATGGTGGTTGTTAATAAAAATGATATTATCAGATTGAATAAGCATAAATATATTAAAGTTTTGAGTCTACTTGATAATTACGAAGACATAATGCTATATAATGAGAATAACTTATCAATAGTAATGCTCTTAGAGGCTTTTAACAAAAAAGTTTTATTTACTGGAGATATAGAAAAGGAAGTGGAGGCAACGCTAGCTAATGAGAACAGAAATTATGATGTTGATATACTTAAGGTACCACATCATGGCAGTAAAACATCATCAACACAAAGGTTCATTACCAGTTATGCTCCTGAGTATGCAGTTATACAAGTAGGAAAAAATAATTTTGGTCATCCTTCTCAAGAAGTACTTAATAGATACGTAGATAATAATGTGAAAGTATATAGAAATGATATAGATGGAATGATTACTGCTAAGCTAGATCAGAATTCAATAAAAATAACTCCTTATCTACAAAAGAAACAAAATTTACATGATATAATAATAAAATATAAGATAAAAATATTTTTTATGATATTTTATTTATCAACTATATACTTTATACTTAAAAGAAATGCAAATTACTTTTTAAAAGATATTAATGATGAGGTGACTAAATGAGCTACAAAATTTTTCTAAACGATATAGAAAAAAATAATCTTAAAAAGGTATACATTTTATATGGAAATGAGATGTATTTAAAAGATTGGTTTTTGTCTGAAGTAAAGAATAGATATGTTGATAAATCATTTGAGACATTAAACTATGTACATCTAGATGGGAAAGAGATATCAATTGATAACATTATTAATGCATGCGAAACACTTCCTTTCATGTCTGATAAAAAAATAGTAGTTGTTGAGGACGTGACTTATTTTACTAGTACTAAAGGTAGTAACGTCCAAGATGAAGAAGAGTTAAGTAATTATTTACTTAATCTTAATGAATCTACATGTTTAATCTTCGTAGAAAAGGAAGATAAAATTGATAATAGAAAGAAAATAGTTAAAAAAGTAAAAGAGGTTGGTTCAGTAATTCAGCTTACTAAGCTTAAGGATGAAGAGTTGAACAAATGGATTTTAGATATATTCGGAAAGAATGGCAAGAAAATATCTAAAAAAGACATTTATTATTTTATACAAGCTTCAGGATACTTTGAAAGTAGTATTAACAAAACTTTATACGACTTAGAAAATGAAATAATAAAAATATGTAATTATCTTGGTGATAGAAATGAAGTCACAAAAAATGATATTGATAAAGTAGGTATTAAAACACTTCAAAACAATATTTTCAAGCTTGTTGATGGAATTGGACAGAAGAAAACGGAAGTCTCTTTATCTATTTTTAATGAAATGCTTTTAGAAAGTCAGCCACTGCAGGTAATACTTCATATGATAATAAGGCAATTAAGACTATTATTAATGGCTAAGCTATTAGAAGAAAAAGGGTATAGTCACGGAAGCATTGCTCAAAAGATGAATATACATTCATTTGTAGCGCAAAAGATAGTAGGTCAGAGTAAAAACTTTACTATAGAAGAATTAAAAAAAGGATTAGAAGATGGACTAGAAGTTGATAAAAGCATAAAAACAGGGAAAATGGATAGTAAGTTAGCTGTTGAGATGCTTATAGTTGAATTTTCAAATTTAAAATAAATATAAGATAGACTAATGATTTGAAACATTATTAAGTGAAGATTACCTTCACTTTTTTTGTTTCGACTATAACACACCATAAATGGATGATTGTAGAAGGAATTCTAATGTCTTTATAGAACTAGTTAACGAGGTTATAAATTGAAGAATGAAAGGACAATGGCAATGAAAAAGCGATATAGCATTAATTTGTATACAAATAAAGCTATAAACATAATATATGTCACTAATATTGCTCAAATAGTACTGTTAGCTTTTGTTACCTATACTTTTGTGTTGTATGATAATCAACAGAATCTATTTAAAGATAATTTAGATATACTAATGTTTTTTTTAGTTTCTATATCATTAGTTAATAATTATATAGCAATAAGGGATATTAAGTCGATAAAACATTTGCATATTCAAAATGTTATGCAGAGTAAAACTTTAGATGAAATAAATGACTTAAATAATACACTTCGTGCTCAAAGGCATGATTTTTTAAACCATCTTCAAGTCGTATATAGCTTGATTGAGCTTAAAAGTTATGATGAAGTTTCTAACTACATTGAAATGGTGTATAAGGATATAAAAAAAGTAAATAGAATTTTAAAAACATCTAATACAGCGATAAATGCGCTGCTTCAAGCAAAGGTTGTAGATTGTGAAGATAATAATATATTAACAGACGTTAAAATTACTACTAGACTTGAAGAGTTAAAAGTACCTTCGTGGGAAATGTGTAGGGTTATAGGTAATCTAATAGATAATGCAATAGATGCTGTAAAATATATAGCTGAAAAACAATTTATAACTATTGAAATCAATGAGGTGAGAGACAGTTATTTTTTTGTAGTAAAGAATAATGGTGGGATCATTAGTAATGACATGGTGGATAAAATATTTGTACCTGGATATACAACGAAAAATGAAAAAAATCGAGGCATGGGCTTAGCAATAGTAAAAGAAATAGTCTCAAAGTATCATGGAGACATTTCTGTAAGTAGTGATGATAAGGTTACAGCCTTTAGTGTCAAGATACCAAAAAGATATAATTAGGTAATCTGACATTTTAAGCAGATATATGTATAATACAGACAATATGTATTTAAGATTTATAAAATAGATATATAATTAAGGTATAAGAAGTAAATATTTTGAGGGGAGGGGGAGTATTTGGTAATATCAGAGCTAATTGCAAATATAGGACTATTGTCAGCTATATTTTTTGGACTAGGATTTGTATTTATTATAATTGAAATGTTTGTTCCAGGCTTTGGAGTGCCTGGAGCACTAGGAATTGCTTTTCTTGTTATTGGTATTATTGTCACAGCGAATACTGTACTTGAGGCCTTAATTCTAATTATGATTATATTAGCAGTGTTAGGAATTCTAATATCTGTTATTTTGAATTCTGCAAGCAAAGGAAAGCTTTCAGGAAAGATTGTTTTATCTACTGCGATGAAAAACGAAGACGGTTATATAGGGACTAGTGATATGCAATATTTCCTTAATAAGCAGGGAACTGCCATAACCGTTTTAAGACCAGCAGGTACAGTTGATTTTGATGGAGTGAAGCTTGATGTAGTTTCAGAAGGAGATTATATAGCTAAAGGAGCTGTTGTAAAGGTTATAAAAGTATCTGGAAGACGTATTGTGGTAAGAAAAATAGATGAAGTAAAAAATAACAATGAGTAGGAGGATGTTTTATGCCAATCTTTGCCGGTATATTAATAATAGCTGCTATAGGAGTAGTGTTAGCTCTTTTCTTTAGTTTTGTTCCTATAGGACTTTGGATTTCTGCTGTTGCTTCTAATGTAAGCGTAAGCATACTAACTCTTATTGGTATGAAGCTAAGAAGAGTTAATCCTAACAAAATAATAAGAGCCTTAATAAAAGGAAGAAAAGCTGGATTAGATATTTCAAGTGATCAGCTAGAAGCTCATTTCCTTGCAGGAGGAGATATTGATAGTGTTGTAAATGCACTTATAGCAGCTGAAAGAGCGAATATATCACTTGAGTTTGAAAAGGCAACTGCAATTGATTTAGCAGGACGTGATGTTTTTGAAGCAGTACAGATGACTGTAAAACCAAAAGTCATTGAAACTCCAGATATTGCCGCTATTGCTAAAAATGGAATAGAATTAAAGGTAAAAGCAAGAGTGACAGTAAGAACAGATATTGATAAGCTTATCGGAGGTGCAGGTGAAGAAACAATCATTGCTCGTGTAGGTGAAGGTATAGTTACTACAGTAGGTTCGGTTGTAACCCATGATGCAGTTTTAGAAAATCCTGATCTTATTTCAAAAACGGTTCTAGAAAAAGGACTTGATGCTGGAACAGCATTTGAAATCTTATCAATAGATATAGCAGATGTTGATGTCGGGAGAAATGTTGGTGCGAAACTACAGACTGATCAGGCTGAAGCTGACAAACATATTGCTCAAGCAAAGGCAGAAGTAAGAAGAGCAATGGCTGTTGCTAAAGAACAGGAAATGTTGGCCGCTGTTCAAGAAATGAGGGCAAAAGTAGTAGAGGCTGAAGCAGAAGTGCCAAAAGCATTAGCTATAGCATTTAAAAACGGTAAGATTGGAGTTATGGATTATTATAATATGAAAAATGTAATTGCAGATACAGACATGAGAGAAGCTATTTCAAATATTAATAAAAATGATATTAGTGAAATAGAAAAGGAATAGTGGGTGGTTAGGATGTCTACAAAAACGTCAAATAATAAGAATTGTAAAGAGCTGTGTTCCAATCTAAATAAAAAAGATGCGCGAAATAATGATTTTATATTAAACTTCAATAGCAAAACAATTCTTCAAGGAATAATTTTATCTGAGATATTAGGAAAGCCAAAGGGACAAAAAGGAATGGTGACAAGACATGGGTATAAAGGTACTAATAGCAGATGATGATATAGGAATGAGAATGGTATTGAGAAAGATAGTAGAAAAAGTTGAGGGTTTTGAAGTTGCTGCAGAAGCAGAGGATGGTAATAGTGTTCTTTGCTTTCTAGAAAAAATAGATCCCCAGGTCATATTTCTAGACATTGAGATGCCGGGACTAGATGGAATTGAATGTGCAAAGATGGTATCTGATATAGATCCCAAGAAGATGATAATATTTGCTACTGCTCATCCAGAGTTTATGCCGGAGGCGTTTGAAGTATATGCTTTTGACTATATAACCAAACCTTTTAAAATAGATAGAGTTATCAAGACACTCAGTAGAATTAAGGATACTTGTTCGAGCAATTATGCTGATAATGTAAAAGATGTAATATTTCAGCAATCTCCTTTGGATAAACTGATAATTAAAAATAAAGATGGTGTCAACTTTATAGATATGGAAGATATAGTTATGGTACAAAGGGAAGGAAGAAGCACAGTTATTTATACAAATGATGATAAACATATGACATCAGAAACTTTAGGTGACATAGAAAGTAAGCTTGAAAAAACTCTATTTTATAGATGTCATAAATCATACATTATTAATATGTCTAAGATATCTAAGATATCTCCATACGGGAGATGGACGTATATAGTGAATTTTAAAGACTGTGATAAAGATGCATTAATAACTCATAAAAAATATGAAGAGTTAGAAAAAATTTTTGAATTATGATTATCAAAAACTAAAACACTTCGGGCATAGCCCGAAGTTATTTATTTAAGTTATTACTCTAGTTGATGAAATTATACAGCAGCATTAAGTCTTTTTGCTAAACGACTAACATGTCTAGAAGCAGCGTTCTTATGAACAGTATTTTTTGCTGCAGCTCTAGAAAGCTTTCTTTCAACTACTTTAAGTAATGCTTTAGCTTCATCAAAGTTTCCGTTGTCTAAAGCTTTATCGAACTTAGCTATATAAGTTTTTATTTCTGATTTTCTTGATTTGTTTATAGACGTTCTAACTTTAGTAACTTCGATTCTTTTCTTTGCTGATTTAATATTTGCCATCAGGTTCACCCCCTTCGAATGCAATTAACAAAAGTAATTTTACCATGAAGAGATACAAAATGCAAGCAAAATATGCTATTTCTTTTGTTTTCCCAGAAATATAAAGATTATTGAGAGCTATTATTTCTATTAGTATAAATATTGCCTATAAGAGCAAATATAATACTAAAGAAAATTAATCTGTTTATAATAATGGAGGTAGAGCTATGTTTCAAGTAAGGACAGATTTGGCTATTGAAGCGAGAGAATTGTATCAGCAGAGAAATAAAAAAGAAATATCGGGTGTTGAAGTAGAAAAGGATGAAGCTAATGACTATACTATAACAAGGGTAAAAGTTTTAAATAAGAATGGAGAGAAAAAGATTGGCAAGCCTGTTGGAAGCTACATAACTATAGAAGTCCCCGCGCTTAGTAGAGCAGATCAAGATTTAAAAGATGAAATAAGTAAAGTATTGGCAAAAGAATTAAAAGTATTAATAAATCCAAATAAACTGACAAAGACTTTAGTTGTAGGTCTTGGGAACTGGAATGTAACTCCAGATGCATTAGGACCAAATGTTGTTGATAAGGTATATGTTACTCGGCACCTGTTTAAGGCTTATAATAAGACTGAAGATGATGCTATGGCTAACGTTTCAGCTATATCTCCAGGTGTTATGGGATTAACAGGTATTGAAACAAGTGAAACAATAAAAGGTATTGTTGAAAAAACTTCTCCCGATATTGTAATAGCAGTAGATGCTCTTGCATCAAGAAAAATGGAAAGAGTAAGCACTACAATTCAAATATCTGATACAGGCATAAATCCTGGTTCAGGAGTAGGAAATAAAAGAAAAGCACTAAATAAAGAGTATTTAGGTGTTCCAGTAATAGCTATAGGAATTCCAACTGTAGTAGATGCTGCTACGATGGTCAATGATACAATGGAATTGATAGTAGAATCAATGAAAAATCACTCTGAAAAAGGAAGTAATTTTTATGAAATGCTTGAACAAATGGAGTCTGAAGATAAACATGAATTGATAAAGGAAGTGTTAATGCCTTATATGCCTAACGTAGTAGTAACTCCAAAAGAAATAGATGATCTAATAAGTAGCTTGTCGTTAGTTGTTGCTAATGGTATCAATATATCACTACATCATGGCATAGACTTAAAGGATGTTAATAGATATATTAATTAAATATAAGTAAGAATTTTTATATAATAAAATCCTGTAGGCTGCTATAGGATTTTTGTATGCTCTTATTTAATCATATTAACACTGAGTATAGAATATAATTTCATATAATACTTTAGAAAAAAGGTTAGGAGTGTTAATGATGAGGTTAAAAAAAATGGATAATAATAGAATAATATATATATTTATAGCTATTTTATGCCTGCTAAATTTTTTTCTTGGAGTAAAAGTTATAAGAAAAGCAGCTAATAATAAAGAGACGACAGACATTAAATATAAGGCAGAGGTAGAAGAGATAGCAGTTCCTGTTTTTAGTAATACAAGTGATGACAGTCACTTAAATACTGAAGCTGTTGATTTAACAATTAATGATGATAATAAACAAGAAGACAATTTTTATATAAGGCTTTTCTCAAGTTCGAATATATATATGAAGCGTGTGTATGATGTTCAAGTAGAAAAAGATAATCTAATGAATTTTAACAGATTATGGTCAAAAGTGTCTATTTTTTTTGAACCAAAGACGTATTTTAAAAGCCAATTTCCTGCAATTTTCAAAATGTTTGATGCTACTGCTGTAAGTGGAAATAATGCTGAGTTTATTGAAAATGGAAATGAAGATGAAGGTGAAGAAAACGAAGCTATTGTCCTTGAAGATATAGTGTTCATAGAAGACCCAATTGAACATAACGAAGGTGAAGAACAACTAGGAACTGATGATAATGAGCAGATTGCTTCTAATACTACACAAACTCCAAATTCTATTAATTTAGATCATGAAAATCCTTATATTCTAATTTATCACACTCATGGAACTGAAGCATATTTACCTATTAAAACAGGTAGATTTCATACAGACAAAAGAGAATATAATGTAATAACTATAGGAGAAATCATTGGAAAGGTATTAAGTGAGAAAGGTCATAAACTTAAACATGTAGATATTTATCATGACATACCATCATACAATGAATCCTATGCTCGTTCTTTAGCAACTGCAAAAGATGAGTTAAGCAAGAATAAGAATATAAAACTAGTTTTTGATGTACATAGAGATGGAATTGAAGAAAATGCTAGTTATATAGAAAGAGCAAAAAAAGATTCTAAGGTCACAATTAACAGCAAAGAAGTTGCAACCTTTTCTATGGTTATAGGACCACAAAATCCAAATAAAGATGAATTAATAAAATTTGCAAAATACATTAAGTCAGTATCGGATAAAATGTATCCGGGATTATGTAAAGGAATTATCATAAAACCCTATGGGAAATTTAATCAGTACCTAAGTGATTACTACACTCTATTAGAGGTAGGAAGCAATCTAAATACAATAGACGAAGCAAAAGAATCAGCTAAACTAATTGGCGAAGTCTTAAACGAGGTTATAAATGGAATACAAGATAATCAATAAAATGAACTTTGAAAGGTAAACTGAGTGTTTATCTTTTCTTTTTTTTTACTTAAAATAATGGTATAATAGATTTTGGTATTTGATAAGATGAGGAGGTAACAAGAATGAGCGAAGGAGATAATAAAATAAGGAAAGAGATATATGAATGGATAAAAAGTATTGCACTAGCTGTTATAATAGCAGTATTGATTAAGACCTTCTTATTTAATACAACTTATGTTTTAGGTTATTCAATGTATCCTACATTACATGAAAGAGATAGGCTTTTTACTAATAAGATAGTGTATATGCTTGGTGAGCCAAAAAAAGGAGATATTGTTGTATTAAAAGCACCAGATGATCCAGACAAGGATTACATAAAAAGAGTAATTGGTGTGTCTGGTGACAAAGTTGAGATTATTGATGGTAAAGTATATGTAAATGATGAAGTGCTAAATGAAGAATATATTAGTGAAGAAGCTTATACGTATACTTATGAAGATAGTGTATGGGAAGTACCAGAAGAATATGTTTTTGTTTTAGGAGATAATAGAAACAAAGGTGCAAGTAAAGATAGCAGATATTTAGGTTTGATTTCAATAGATTCTATTAAAGGAAAAGCTTCATATAGATATTATCCTTTTGATAGTAGATTTGGGTCACTATACAAATAGGAATAAAGAACCAGAAAGTTGTCCATAATAATGCTGGTGATTATTGTGGAAAGCAGAGTAGAAAGGTATAAAAAAATTAAGAACTATAAAAAGCAAAGGCGACTAAAATTTGTGGTTTTTGTTGTATGCTTTTTGTTTTTATTAATTAGCTTGTATAAAGTAGATAATACTTTAAGGGAAATAATGTGTATATCTGATAAACGTATTTATGGAATTGTGAATGATAATGACTTATATAGGCTTTATCTCATGGGTGATGAATACATTATCGATAAAGAGCAGATAGATTATTACTTAGGTGAGATTGTCTCTCAGACTAAGCGTGTATTTCGGACAATTAACTATTATAAAGAGAAATTTTTTGATAGTTAAAAGACCAGAAAAAAGTCTGGTCTTTTAACAGTTTTTAACTTATGTTATAATTTATAAAGATTACTTCCATTTCGGAGGAGGATAAATATGGGAAAAGACAGACAAAGTAGAGTAAGAAATTTTTCTATAATTGCACATATAGATCATGGGAAGTCAACTTTAGCAGATAGGCTGATTGAAAAAACGGGTCTAGTTACACATCGTGAAATGCAGGAACAATTATTAGATAATATGGATTTGGAGAGGGAACGAGGCATAACAATAAAACTCCAAGCTATAAGGCTTGTGTATAAAGCGAAAGATGGTAACGAGTATATACTTAATCTTATAGATACTCCGGGGCATGTGGACTTTAATTATGAGGTTTCAAGAAGTTTAGCGGCATGTGAAGGAGCTTTATTAGTAGTAGATGCTGCACAAGGTATAGAGGCGCAGACATTAGCAAATGTTTATTTAGCTTTAGAACAGAATCTGGAAATATTACCAATAATAAATAAAATAGATTTACCAAGTGCAAGACCTGAAGAAATCAAGAAGGAAGTTGAGGATGTAATTGGACTTGACTGTGAAGATGTACCGATGATATCAGCGAAAGAAGGGTTAAACATTGAAGATGTACTAGAAGATATTGTACACAAAGTACCAGCACCTCAAGGAGATAGCGAAGCACCTCTTAAGGCACTTATTTTTGATTCTTATTATGATAGTTATAAAGGAGTTATAGCTCTTACAAGGGTGGTAGAGGGAACTATAGAACCAGGTATGGAAATAAGAATGATGGCCACCAATAAGAAATTTGAAGTTACAGAGGTAGGAATATTTGCTCCTAGACAAGTTAGTATAGATCAGCTGTCTGCTGGTGATGTAGGTTATGTTGCAGCCAGTATTAAAAATGTTAAAGATGCAAGGGTTGGAGATACTATAACAGAAGCGAGCAGACCTACAGACAAGCCATTGCCTGGATATAAAAAGGTAACTTCAATGGTATATTGTGGTATATATCCTGCTGAAGGAGAGGATTATAACAGCGTCAGAGATGCATTAGAAAAATTACAAGTAAATGATGCAGCACTTGTTTTTGAACCTGAGACTTCTATTGCATTAGGATTTGGTTTCAGATGTGGATTCTTGGGACTACTTCATATGGAGATAATACAGGAAAGATTAGAAAGAGAGTTTGACTTAAACATTGTAACTACTGCTCCAAGTGTAATATATAAGGTAAAGAAAAAGAATGGAGAAGAGTTTACGCTTCAAAATCCTACTAATTTACCACCGACTACAGAAATAGAATATATGGAAGAACCTATAGTTGATGTAAATATAATGACACCGACTGACTATGTTGGAACAATAATGGAATTATGCCAAAACAGAAGAGGTATATTTATTAACATGGAATATATAGAGCAAACAAGAGTCGTGATGCACTATGAGATACCTCTGAATGAAGTTATATATGATTTCTTTGACGCTATAAAATCAAGGACTAAAGGATATGCATCACTAGACTATGAATTGAAGGGCTATAAGAAATCTGAATTAGTAAAGCTTGATATTTTAATAAATGGTGAATTAGTGGATGCATTCTCGATAATTGTACATGAAGAAAAAGCTTACGAGAGGGCACGTATGATAGCAGAGAAGCTTAAGGATGTAATTCCTAGACACCAGTTTGCTGTTCCGATACAAGCAATTGTTGGAGCTAAGATAATTGCAAGAGAAACTGTAAGAGCTCTTAGAAAAGATGTTCTAGCAAAATGTTATGGTGGAGATATTACTAGAAAGAAGAAACTACTGGAAAAGCAGAAGGAAGGAAAGAAGAGAATGAGACAGCTAGGTAGTGTGGAAGTACCACAAGAAGCATTTTTAGCTGTTTTAAAGTATGACGATAAATAGTCTAAAATGCACACATACGTGTGCATTTTTTTTAGGAGGTCAATTTGATGAAGGATATAGGGGTATATGTGCATATTCCTTTCTGCAAAAGTAAATGCTTATACTGTGACTTTAATTCATATACGAATAAGCAGGATTTAGTTGAGAAATATATATATTATTTAAAAAAAGAAATTGATTTGTATACTGCTGAATTAAAAGAGTTTAATGTTAAGACGATATTTATTGGTGGTGGTACGCCTTCATATGTGGATGGAAGGTACATCTACGAAATAATAGAGCACATGAATAAACGGTTAAATATGAGTAAATTAGCTGAATTTAGTATTGAGGTAAATCCTAAAACACTAGATAGGGAAAAATTAAATATTTATAAACAAATAGGAATAAACAGAATAAGTATGGGAGTCCAGTCTTTTAACAATGATATGTTAAAGAGAATAGGAAGAATTCATTCTGCTAATGATGTTATTGAAACTTATAACATGATAAGAAAACATGGATTTGACAATATTAATTTTGATATTATGTTTAATTTACCAGAACAAAGTATAGACAATGTAAAAGATACGCTAAAAAAAGCAATAATTTTAAGTGCTGATCATATTTCATACTATAGTCTAAAATTAGAGGAAGGTACTCCATTTTATATTAGCCATCAAAAATCTGAGCTACAATTACCAGACGAGGATGAAGAAAGAGAGATGTACCATTCTGGAGTAGAATTATTGAAGCAAAATGGATATTATCATTATGAAATATCTAATTTTGCAAAGAAAGAATATAAATGTGAGCATAATCTTATATACTGGAACGTAGAACCATATGTTGGATTAGGAATATCAGCTCATTCAAATATTAATAATAAGAGATATGGAAATTTATATGATTTTGAAGATTACTTTACTAAAATAGATAATAAAGAGCTTCCAATAACTGAAGTTGAAGTTATAAATAGAGAAATGGAAATGGCTGAATATATTATATTAGGGCTAAGACTTATTCAAGGAATTAATAAAAGTAGATTTGCTAGGAGATTTAGTGTTGATATAGGCGAAAAATTTGGAGATATAATTACCAAACATGTTAAACAAGGGTTGTTATATGAAGACCTCAATAATATTAAATTAACTAAACAAGGACTTGATTTATGCAATCTTGTTTTTATGGACATATTACCGTAGATAATAGTATAAAAGTATTAAATGGATTAAAGAAATAGTTTTAAAAAGGTATTGACAAATTGAAATATCAATGATAAGTTAAAAACATAAAGATTAGCACTCGATAGCATAGAGTGCTAATAACGAAAAAAGATGGAACTTGTTTTCATCTTTTAATAACAATAGGATGTGATAATAGTATGATGCTTGATGAAAGAAAACTTAGAGTCTTGCAAGCTATTATACAAAGCTATATATCAAGTGCAGAGCCTATAGGATCAAGAACTATTTCTAAAAAGTATGATTTAGGAGTTAGTTCTGCTACTATTAGAAATGAGATGTCTGATTTAGAAGAGCTTGGATATTTGGTTCAGCCGCATACTTCTGCAGGAAGAATTCCCTCAGATAAAGGTTACAGACTTTATGTAAATAGGCTTTTACAGTCAGCCAATATTGATTTTATACTTCGCCAGGATATAAAAAGTATATTGATGAAAGAAATTGGAGAGATAGATACAATTATTCAAAATGCTGCTAAAATTCTTTCTAAAGTGACTAACTATACTTCACTTGCTATAGCACCGCAGTTAAAAAAAGGTCAATTGAAGCATATTCAACTAATACCGATAGATGAAACAAAAATATTAGTCGTAATTGTCACAAATTCAGGCGTCGTAAAAAATACTGTTCTAAGAGTAGACAACGAAATAGCTTTAGAGCAACTTAATATGATAACTAATTTCCTTAATGAAAATTTAAGAGGGTATACAATTGAAGAGATTAGCTCTGGTATTCATGAAAAATTAGTAAATGAAATGTATTCTTTGAAAGATTCAATATCAAATATAGTTCCTATAATCATTCAAACCTTAGATGATACTGCGGAGATCCAGCTTTACTCTGATGGAGTAACGAAGATATTTAATTTTCCTGAATACAACGACATTAATAGGGCAAAAGAATTTATATCATTCATAGAAAACAAGAACACTGTTGTTGATATGATGTTAAACAGTAACTTTAACGATATCGAAGTAAGAATAGGTAATGAGAATAGTTATGACGAGATAAAAAATTGTAGCGTTATTACTGCAACTTATAGTATTAATGGCAAAACAATAGGGAAAATTGGAGTTATAGGACCTACACGAATGGACTACTCAAATGTAATATCAACAGTCAGATCGTTATCCTTAGATTTGAATGAAATAATTGAAAAATATTTCATAAAATAAGGTGTGAGATTTAATTCTTGCACCTAACTAATGTAATTTAATTTGCTAGTTGGTTACTAAAGCATATGTTTTATGAAAAATTAAGAACAAAAAAGAATTAGTGAGGTGAAGGAAGTGGCAGTAGAAGATATTAAGGGAAAGCAAGAGAAAAAAAGTGATACTGTAGGTGATAATATAACGGAAGAAATCAACAGCAATTTTGAGGCAAATGTTGATGATTTAAAAGATGAAGCTAATAACGTAGAATATGAAAAAATACAAAATGAGTATGAAAATACGCTAAAAGAACTTGAAGAAGTAGATAATAGATATCTTAGGTTGCAAGCTGACTTTAATAATTATAGAAAAAGAGTTGAGAAAGAGAAAGAGTCCACCTATTTATATGCATCTCAAGAACTGATATGCAAACTTCTTCCAGTGATTGATAACTTTGATAGAGCCTTAGAAATTAAAATAGATGAAACTAAGCTTGAAAACTTTTATCAGGGAGTAGAATTGGTTTATAAACAGTTTGTTGATATCCTCAAAGACAGTGGGTTAGAAGAAATAGATGCATTAAATCAAAAGTTTGATCCTAACTATCACCATGCAGTTGCCCAAGAAGAAAGTGATCAACATGCTGAAGACACTGTGATGGAAGTATTCTTAAAAGGCTATATGTTAAAAGATAGAGTTGTAAGACCAAGTATGGTTAAGGTTGCAAAATAGTATAATACTACATAGGGAGGAATGAAAATGAGTAAAATAATAGGTATTGATTTAGGAACAACTAATTCTTGTGTAGCAGTTATGGAGGGTGGAGAGGCAGTTGTTATAGCAAATGCTGAAGGTAACAGAACTACACCATCTGTTGTTGCATTTACTAAAGATGGAGAAAGACTTGTTGGAGAAACAGCAAAAAGACAATCAGTTACTAATCCAGATAGAACTATAATGTCTATAAAAAGACACATGGGTACTGATCATAAAGAAGTTATAGATGGAAAAGAACATACTCCACAGGACATTTCAGCAATGATTCTTCAAAAATTAAAAACAGATGCAGAAAATTATCTAGGAGAAAAAGTTACTGATGCTGTTATTACAGTGCCAGCATACTTTACAGATAGTCAAAGACAAGCAACAAAGGATGCAGGAAGAATTGCTGGGTTGAATGTTAGAAGAATAATCAATGAACCTACTGCTGCATCACTTGCTTATGGTATAGATAAAGACCAAGATCACCATAAAATAATGGTATTTGACTTAGGTGGAGGTACTTTCGACGTATCAATACTAGAGCTTGGTGATGGAGTTTTTGAGGTTATATCAACTAAAGGTGATAATATGCTTGGTGGAGATGATTTTGACCAGGCTGTAATAGACTATTTAGCTGAACAATTTAAAAAAGAAAATGGAATTGATTTAAGAAATGACAAGATGGCGCTTCAAAGATTAAAGGAAGCATCTGAAAAGGCTAAAAAAGAGCTGTCAAGTGTAATGACAACAAACATTAATTTGCCTTTTATTACAGCTACTCAAGCTGGACCTCTGCATTTGAATATAGATTTAACTAGAGCTAAATTTGAAGAGTTA
The DNA here is from genome assembly GCF_050433385.1 of Brassicibacter mesophilus. Lineage (NCBI taxonomy): Bacteria > Bacillati > Bacillota > Tissierellia > Tissierellales > Thermohalobacteraceae > Brassicibacter > Brassicibacter mesophilus. Next base: position 22,496 of record NZ_JBNPXI010000001.1, on the reverse strand, counting down.
ACTCTACATTTAGTTGAAAGAACATTGGGGCCTACTAAGGCAGCAATGCAGGATGCAGGATTAAGTGCAGCTGATATAGACAAAGTAATATTAGTTGGTGGTTCAACTAGAATACCAGCTGTTCAACAAGCAGTAAAGAACCTAACAAGCAAAGAACCTCATAAAGGAGTTAACCCTGATGAAGTAGTAGCATTAGGTGCAGCAATCCAAGCTGGAGTTTTAAGTGGTGAAGTAAAAGATTTATTGTTATTAGATGTTACACCATTATCATTGGGGATTGAAACTCTTGGAGGAGTATTTACTAAGCTAATAGAAAGAAATACTACTATACCTACAAAGAAAAGTCAGGTGTTTTCAACTGCTGCAGATAGTCAAACTGCGGTTGATATACATGTACTTCAAGGAGAAAGACAGATGGCAAGTGGTAACACAACATTAGGTAGATTCCAACTTACAGGAATTCCACCAGCACCAAGAGGAATACCACAAATTGAGGTAACCTTTGATATAGATGCTAATGGTATTGTTAATGTTTCTGCTAAGGATTTAGGAACTGGTAAAGAACAAAAAATAACAATAACAGCTTCGACAAATTTATCGGAAGAAGAGATTCAAAATAAAGTTAAAGAAGCCGAGAAATTTGCTGAAGAAGACAGAAAGAATAAAGAATCTATAGAGGTTAAGAATAACGCTGACTCACTTGTTTATCAAACAGAAAAAACTCTAAAAGAGCTTGAAGGGAAAATAAGTGATGATGAAAAATCAAAGGTTCAAGCAAAATTAGATGATTTGAAGAAAGCTCTTGAAGGAAATAACGCTGATGATATTAAAAAGAAAACTGAAGAGCTTACAAATGAGTTCCATGCACTGTCACAGAAAATGTATCAACAAGCTCCAGATCAAGGGCAGCAAAACGCTCAAGGTCAACAAAGCAGTAATGATGATAATGTAGTAGATGCTGATTATGAAGTTGTTGATGATGACAAATAGTGTTTATCAAAGCTAAATCCCATGGGTTTAGCTTTGGTTTTTCCTATTGACATATCAAGTAATATGGCATAAACTTAAATTCGGTTATTTAATATTTAGTAGGTGACTACACCATTGAAAGGTGGTGAATATATGAGTAAAAGAGATTATTATGAAGTCCTTGGTGTTAATAAACAAGCAAATGAACAAGAAATAAAAAAAGCTTATCGTCAATTAGCAAAAAAATACCATCCAGATTTAAATCCGGATAATAAAGAAGCAGAGCATAAATTTAAAGAAGTTAATGAAGCATATGAAGTCTTAAGCGATGAAGAAAAAAGAGCAAGATATGATAGATTTGGTCATGATGGAGTTAATGGACAAGGTGGAGGATTTGGACAGGGTTTTTCTGGTGGTTTTGGAGACATATTTGAAGATATATTTGATATTTTTGGTGGTGGTTTCTCAGGAAGTAGAAAATCAGGTCCTAGAAAAGGTGCTGATTTGAAATATAAGCTGGATATAAAATTTGAAGAAGCTGCTTTTGGTGTTGAAAAAGAGATTAAATATAGAAAAACAGAAAATTGTTCAGTATGTGATGGAACAGGAGCTAAGCCAGGAACTAATAAATCTACTTGTACTAAATGTAATGGAACTGGAGAAGTTAAATATGCGCAAACGACTCCATTTGGACAATTTGTACGGGTAGGAACATGTGATAAATGTAATGGGTTAGGCCAAATCATAGATAGTCCATGTACTAATTGCAGTGGAACTGGAAAAGAAATGAAAATGAAACGAATTAACATCAAAGTTCCGGCTGGTGTTGATACAGGGTCAGTAATTCCTTTGCGTGGAGAAGGTGAACCAGGTGAAAAAGGAGGACCTTCCGGAGATTTATACGTTTATATTAATGTAGAACCACATGAAATTTTTGCTCGTGAAGGTAATGATATAATATGTGAGATACCAATATCGTTTGTTCAGGCTGCTATCGGGGATGAGATACAAGTTCCATCATTAGAGGGTAATGTTAAATATACTATCCCTGAAGGAACGCAGACTGGCACGATATTTAGACTTAAGAACAAAGGAATTCCTAATGTAAGAGGCTATGGAAGAGGAGATCAGTACGTTAAAGTTGTAGTTCAGGTTCCTACAAAGCTTAATGAAAAGCAGAAAGAGCTCTTAAGAGAGTTTGCTAAGGAAAGTGGAGATGCTGGACATGAAAATAAAAAAGGCTTTTTTGATAAAGTCAAAGATGCTTTTACAGGATAATAATCACTCCATTTATTGGAGTGATTATTGTATATCATCAATAATTACTGGTTTTTTTTACATATATGGGGTATAATAATTTGAGAAAAATAAAGCTTATCTAACTTGTTAAGAAGGATGTGAAGTTTATGAAATGGATTGAGGTCCAGATTAAAACGACAACAGAAGCGGTAGAAGCTGTGTCAAACATTTTATATGAGGTGGGTGTTGGAGGACTAGCTATAGAGGATCCAAATGACATTATTTTGCAGACTGCAAATGATGATTGGGATTTTATAGACTCCAGTTTACTGGACCAAGATTTTGAAGGAGTTATAGTTAAAGGATATTTTCCTGAGAGTGAAGATCTTATTGATAAGATTGAACTAATAAAACAAAATGTAGAAAAAATACCACTATACAATTTAGATAAAGGACTCGGTGAAGTAACGACTACAGAAGTATATGAAAAAGATTGGGCTCATGCGTGGAAAAAATATTATAAGCCAAAAAAAGTAGCAAAAAATGTAGTGATTAAGCCGTCATGGGAAGAGTATATAGCTGATAAAGATGATATTATTATTGAACTCGATCCAGGAATGGCTTTTGGAACAGGGACTCATGAAACTACTATAATGTGTATACAACAACTCGAAAACTATGTTAAGAGCGGAAGTACGGTTTTTGATGTTGGGTGTGGAAGTGGAATACTATCTGTGGCTGCTGCTAAACTTGGAGCAAGGAGAGTTATAGGAGTAGATCTTGATGAACTTTGTGTTAAAGTTTCAAAAGATAATATTAAGATTAATAATGTAGAGGATTTAGTAGAAATTAGACATGGTAATTTATTAGATGTAGTTGATGAAAAAGCAGAAGTAGTAGTTTCGAATATTATTGCTGAAATAATAATAATTTTATCTAAGGATATTAAAAAATTCTTAAAGAATGATGGTGTTTTTATTGCCTCAGGGATAATAAATGAAAAGATAGACAGTGTTAAACAAGCATTAATAGAAGAAAATATGGAAATAGTTGAGATTATAAATATGGGTGAATGGGCATGTATTGTCTCTAAAGTTAAAGAAGGTAACATAGATGCATAGATTTTTTGTAGATAAGAATAATATTAATTTAAGCTCTATTGATATAATAGGTGAAGATGTTAAACATATAAAAAGTGTATTAAGGCTTAATGTTGGAGATGTTGTAGTTGTATGTGATAATGATCGAACAGATTACACCGCTAAGATAATATCTATAGATAAAAACATAGTTCAGTGTGAAATATTAAGTAAAGAAGCTTCTAAAAGTGAACCACCTATTGATATAATATTATATCAAGGGTTGCCAAAGGCCTCAAAGATGGATTTAATTATTCAAAAAGCTACCGAGCTTGGAGTAAAAAAAATTGTACCAGTTATAACTGAAAGAACAGTTGTGAAGATTCAAGATAGAAAAAAAGAAAATAACAAGCTCGAAAGGTGGAACCGTATAGCTGAGGAAGCTGCTAAACAAAGTAAAAGAGGTATAATACCACAGGTAAATAATATACTTGATTTTGATGAAATGATAGCTATTCTAAAAGAAAAACAAGCTGTCATAGTTCCATATGAGAACGAAGAAAACACTGGTATTAAGGATGTGTTAGAAAACTGCAGCTGTAAGGAAATTCATATATTGATAGGACCAGAAGGTGGATTTGAAGAAACTGAAATACAATCGTTGATAAATATTAAATGTAACATAGTAACACTCGGTCCAAGAATATTACGAACTGAAACTGCTGGGTTAGTTACTTCAGCTGTAGTGCTATATGAACTTGGAGATTTAGGAATGGTTTGATGAAAAAAGTAGCTTTTTACACCCTAGGACGCCTAAGAGTTAAAGTGAATATGATTGCTCCTATACCTGCACAGTGTAGTATAGAGTGGATGGCAAAAAGACCACTATTTTGATTTAGTGGTCTTTCTCATTTAAGAAATATATAGTTGTATCAGAATTGCCTTTTTTCTTAATTAACCATCTATCTAGAAACTCTTCTAAGATTGAAGTCGCATCTGACCGACTTATATCAGTAAGCTTTTCTACTTCTTTTCTATTTACTGATTTATTTTCCTTATATAGTTCAAAAACTATAGAGAATACAATCTGAAACATCTCCTTCATATGCAGATCATAACATTAGAAAAAGAGCTAAATTGGAAGGACAGTTGGAATCGAAAGCTAACTACAACGATTTTAGCAAAAGTTTTATAGATGCTAGATTCTATGTGGATAGCATACTGATAACGATTAATAGAGTTGAACATGACTATGACAAAGCAGAAATTAATCAGGAAAGACGAGCTGGAAGGTATGGGAAACTATATTAATAAAGTTGGTAATTAGATTCCCTAAATGATATTATTTACTTACGAAAAGAAAGGGAGTAGCGATAATAATAGAGAACATGGACAAGCTAATCAAGTCTTTTTCAAATGATTAGTTACCAGTTAAGTATATTAAACCTAAACAGCTTATTTGAAATAAATAAGTACAAGTCAAAGTAGGCTTGTACATAAAAGAATAATTTAGTCATGTCTATATTTTACTAATTTGTGATATAATGTGTAATTGATACAACTGTAAATGAGTATTCACGATACGATTCGAGAATACAAATATTAACTAACATTCTGTACATAGTAAAAATGGAGGTATTAAAATGATTGATGATACTTTTCAACAATACATAAGGAAGATTATGCTAAGACGAGATGATGTTGAGAACTTTGATACTTATCCATTCTCACTCAAAGCAGTAGGACATTTAGATAACATAGATTTACATCCCAATGTTACTTTTTTAATCGGAGAAAACGGAAGTGGAAAATCAACTTTATTAGAAGCGATTGCAATTGCATATGGGTTCAATCCTGAAGGTGGAACAAAAAATTTTAATTTCTCAACAGTTCAAACACATTCAAAATTATATGAGTATATCAAATTAGTTAAGGGAACAAGAAGGGCTAAAGATGGCTTCTTCTTAAGAGCAGAGAGTTTTTACAATGTTGCTTCTAACATTCAAGAGTTAGATCAAGGTGGTGTAGGGGCAAGAATTATCGATTCGTATGGTGGCAAATCTTTACATAATCAATCACATGGTGAATCTTTCATGTCCGTAATATTAAACAGATTAGGTGGAAACGGAATATATATTTTTGATGAACCTGAGGCTGCTTTATCACCAACAAGACAAATGACTTTAATTAGTAGAATACATGAACTTGTTAAAAAGGATTCACAATTTATAATAGCTACCCATTCGCCAATAATTATGTCCTATCCAAACTCGATAATTTATAGTTTAGATGATGGATTTAAAGAAATTGAGTACGAAGATACTGATCATTATCAAATTACAAAAAGATTTATGAATAATACGAGCAAAATGTTGGATATCTTGTTAGCTAATGAATAAGAAGGAGACGAATGTCAGTTAACGTACAGTATACACCATCCTACAAAGGATGCACAGAACACTATAAACTGTAAGAATGTTATAGTAAATGATGACATGGGGGCTATTTTTTGGCCTTGTTTGATAAAGTAAGAAGTTAAAAATATAGATAATATATTTGAGAAGCTATTTATGAGGTATTTGTTGAAAAATGCGACATATGAATGATGTAAACAATTCAATAAATTGAAATTTGAAAGGAAGATATTTTATGAAATTTAAGAATCCTATGTTGGTTGTAACCGATATGGAGAAATCAAAAATATTCTATAAAGATGTTTTAGGATTAAGGGTTATTATGGACTTTGGAGCTAATGTCACTTTAACTGGTGGAGTTGCTCTGCAAACAAAAGAAAGTTGGAAAGAGTTCATTCAGAAAAATGATAATGAAATAATTTTTAATGGCAACGATGCTGAACTGTATTTTGAAGAAGATAATTTTGACAGCTTTATTGAAAAACTAAATACTCTTAAATACATTGAATACGTACATCCTGTTTATGAACATAGATGGGGACAAAGAGTGGTTCGTTTCTATGATTTAGACAAGCATATTATAGAAGTTGGCGAAAACTTGAAAACCGTATGTAAACGCTTTTTAGATAGTGGACTTACTGTGGAAGAAACAGCAAAAAAAATGGATGTCCCTATTAAATTTGTACAAGCATGTGCGAAATAATTTCTAATTTGTAGAACTGAAGCAACATAATTTTGGTTTTAGGCATGTCGCATCTTTCTTATTACGCGAAGGATTATAGAGGAAAAGCGTCATCACTTTCTATAACAAAGGCTTAGCAGGCACTGGAAAGAAAGTATAGGGAAAAAGGCCGACGTTGCTAAGCCTCGGGACATTAGCAGAAATAAGTTACGAGGAGTAAGGTTAAAGAATAAGCTAGTTATCAATCATATGTAGTACATCTATGACTTTAAGTAAAGTTTATAGGATAGCACTGATTTTAGTATGTTTTTGTAAACAACAATAATATTCTAAATACTATAGTTATTTTATAATATTGTAATATATTAATGCAAATACAAATACTGTATATATATAAACACATATATATTATGGTAGATAAATTGTTTTTTCTATAGCAATAATAAGCTTATTATTTTGAATAGAATAATATCCACATATAATACTAAGATGCTATCAATATATTCTAAGTTCTTGAAATATTATTTTGACATTATAGAATCTGTGTGGTAACTTATTCTTTATGAGGTGCACCTATGATTGCATCGTATAATAGACTGTGGAAATCACTTAAAATACAACAGGTTTCCGAGATATGGTTGGAATTAGTAATTATACTTTGGCCAAGCTAGGCGAAAATGAATATGTCGCATTAATGTTATTAGAAAAAATATGTACATCTCTTGATTGTAATGTAGAGGACGTAATGGAATTTGTGTCCAATGGTAATACTATTTGTAAGGATTATTAATAGTTAAATATCGTAATTTTTATAATAAATATTAGTTTTAGGAGGAAAGCTACTGTAATGGCAAGTAATAGTAATGAAAAAAACAGGTTAAAACCTGATGAAATAAAAAATAAACATAAAAATAAACGCAAAAAAACCGTAGCCATATTCACTTTAGGATGTAAAGTCAATCAATACGAGACAGAAGCAATGGCTGAATTGTTCCAAAAAGAAGGTTATAAGATCGTTGACCATGAAGAGTATGCTGATGTATATGTAATAAATACGTGTACAGTCACTAACCTAGGAGATAAAAAATCAAGACAGTTTATTCGAAGAGCTAAGAGCAAAAATGATGATTCAATAATTGCAGTTGTTGGCTGCTATGCTCAGACATCACCTGATGAAGTTTTAAAAATTGAACAAGTGGATATCATACTTGGGACAAATGAAAGAAAAAGGATAGTAGAACTATGTGAGGAAGTATCAAACGAGCGAAAAAAAATAAACGCAGTTTCTGATATCATGGCTATAAGAGAATTTGAAGAGATGAAAATTGAAGAAGTAAAGGGAAAAACGAGAGCTTTCCTTAAAATACAGGAAGGGTGTAATCAATATTGTTCATATTGTATTATTCCATATGCTAGAGGTCCCATTAGAAGTAGAAGAATAGAAAATATCACAAATGAAGTTCAGAAATTAGCTGATAATGGATTCAAAGAGGTTGTTCTAACCGGTATTCACATTGCGTCTTATGGTAAAGACTTAGGAGAAATTAGACTTATCGATGTTATAGAAAAGGTGCATGAAATAGAAGGAATAGAAAGGATTAGACTTGGTTCTATTGAACCTACACTTATTACTGAAGAATTCATGCAAAGATTATCTAACCTATCGAAGGTTTGTGATCATTTCCATTTGTCATTACAAAGTGGTAGTGATACGGTATTAAAAAGAATGAATAGAAAATATACTACTGAACAATATAAAGAAATTGCAGAATTAATAAAAAGATATATGCCTAATGCTGGATTAACTACCGATATTATAGTTGGATTTCCTGGTGAAACAGAAGAAGAGTTTTCTCAAACATGTAAGTTTGTTGAAGATATTGGTTTTTCTAGAATACATGTATTTTCATATTCACCTAGGAAAGGGACACCGGCTGCAAAGCATAAAAACCAAGTTCCATCAAGTATTAAGCACGATAGAAGTAAAAAGCTTATAGAAATTGGAGAAAGATTGACAAAATCGTTTATAACTCATTTCATAGACGCTGAACTTGATGTTTTATTTGAAGAAGAGTCGAAAAATAAAATTGGCTTTATTGAGGGATATACAACTAATTATATTAGGGTTTTATGTAAAGGAGAGGTCTCGCTAGAAGGAGAGATACTTCTAGTTAGGATTAATCATATAGAAGATGAAAATTTAATTGGAGAAATAAATTTTAATTAGAGGAATTTTTGTATTTTTGTTGAATATTAAAATTGTATGTTGTTATAAGGAGGTGAAATGGGTGTCAGATTGTATTTTTTGTAGCATTGTTAAAGGAGATATACCTACTAGCAAAATATATGAAGATGACAAGGTAATAGCTTTTAATGACATAACCCCACAATCTCCTGTCCACATTTTGATTATTCCAAAGGAGCATATACCTTCTATAATAGGAATCGATAATAATGGTGACATTATAAGCCATATCTTTAGTGTAATAAATAAAATTGCTAAAGAAAAGGGTCTTGATAAAAAAGGATATAGGATTGTGAACAATTATGGTGAGGAAGGTGGACAGACGGTTCCTCATTTGCATTTTCATTTATTGGGAGGAAGGCAGATGCAATGGCCTCCAGGCTAAAATTACAGTTGCATAAAACAAATTTTTAATGTATAATAATCTAGTGCCGAATTCCACTTACTGCATATAGTATAGTAAAGACTTGTTGTAGTGGTTGAGGGGAGGGAGAATTGAATGTCAGAAATAAGAATCGGGGAAAACGAATCTTTAGATAATGCTCTAAAAAGATTTAAAAGACAGTGTGCAAGAGCTGGCGTTTTAGCTGAAGTTAGAAAAAGAGAGCATTATGAAAAGCCGAGCGTAAAGCGTAAGAAAAAATCTGAGGCTGCAAGAAGAAAAAATAGTAGAACCAGATAAGAGGTGAAAATTATGTCCCTTAAAGAGAAATTGATGGATGACTTGAAAACTTCTATGAGAAACAGGGATAAGACACGTAAAGACGTTGTTACTATGATAAGAGCAGCTGTAAAGCAGAAAGAAGTTGATGAAAGAGTAGAATTAGATGATGAAAGTATCATCGACATAATTTCTAAGCAAGTTAAGCAGAAAAAAGATGCTGTTGAGGACTTTCAAAAAGGTCAGAGACAAGATTTAGTTGAGCTTACTGAAAAAGAAATTGAGATTCTACTTGAGTACTTACCACTACAATTGACTGAAGCTGAACTTGACGAGATAGTTAAAGCTGCTATTGATGAAGTTGGTGCAAATACAGCGAAAGATATAGGAAAAATCATGTCAAATGTTTTACCTAAGGTTAAAGGTAGAGCTGATGGAAGCTTAGTTAATAAAATAGCGAGGCAATATTTAAAATAATGGAAACCTGAATACGAAAGTGTTCAGGTTTTCTTTTATTGAGAAATAATTGTTATCCGATTCAGAGTATGCTAAAATATATTTAACAGAATTTTAAGAAAATTTAAAAGGGGGAGAGCATATGTTTAAAAAAGTAGTTTCTAGTTTCCTATTTATTATTATGTTCTTTTGTAGCTTTTCCATGTTTTCAGATGCTTTCTCTCAACCCAATATAGTATTGAAGTCTATTAGAAATAATGGAAAGATATATATACGAATACTAACTCCTACTAATGTGAAAATGGTTAACGCTTATATTAGTTCTAATGAAGGTCAGACTAAGGCAATTGTTAATAAAGATTATTATGGAGTAATTAATGAAGATGGAATAGAATATAATGAATTTGTTATATCAAATAATAATACAAATTTTACTGGAGACGACAGGATAAAAGTGATATCTGGCTATACTTCAAAGACCGAAGAGTTGGTTAGTGCAATACCTTATGACATAATTACTAAAGGATACTCTACAGAAAAAAAAGAATTAAGAGTTATGACCTTCAATATGCATCACGGTAAAGATAAGGCTGGGAATGATAGGTTTGAACTTATTAAGGAGCTTATAAAACAACATAATCCTGATATCATAGCACTACAAGAAGTTGATAAAAATGCTACAAGAACTAATTTCAGAAATCAGTTGAAAGAGCTTGGGGACAAGCTGTCTATGCATTATTATTTTGGACCAAACAGGAGTATTCTTAAAGGTGAATATGGTAATGGAATTTTGAGTAAATATCCTATAATTGATACACAGAATATTAAGCTTCAAGGCAAAGAGACAAGAGGGTTATTGAGATGTGTAGTTCTAGTAGATGATTTGAGAGTTAATGTTTTTGTGACACATCTAGGACTTGATGCTGAAGAGAGAATCAAGCAATTTAATGTAATCAAAGATTATATAGATATCTATGAAGATAATCTAATTATGGCTGGAGATTTTAATTCGTTAGCAAGTGACCCTAATATAATCTATCTTCAAAATCGGTTAAATGATACTGGAGATAAAACTATAAATAGCTATCAAAACACATTAAATGTCTTTAGAAATAATCTCAGAATAGACTATATATTTTTAAATAAAGATGTAAAAATCAAAAGATATAAGTTGGAAAAAGTGGATTATTCAGATCATTTTCCTATTTTTGTAGATATAGAAATTTAACATTTTACACGAATGATTAGTAATAAAGGAGAGTTTACTGCGCAACGCAGTACTCTCCTTTTTCATGTTGTGATGTTTCAAAATTACATATAATAAGTAATACAAAAGTTATAACAAGCATAAATTTTATATATGAAGGAGGGCTATAGGTGAAGAAGAAAGTAAATGAAATTAAGTCTAATGTTTCTGATATTCTTGAATTGCCTAAGGATATTGTGTTAGATTTGCCTAAAATAGTTATGATTGGCAATTTGCAAGTTTATATTGAAAATCATAAAGGTATAATTGAATATGGGAAACAAAGAATTAGAATAAATACCAATAGTGGGATATTAAGAATAACTGGTAAAGATATGTTTATTAGAAGCATTGTATCTGAAGAAATAGCTGTTGTAGGTGAAATAGATATGGTTGAATTTTCTGAATAAGGAGTGTTAAGCTTGCTTGTTATAAGAATATGGAATTATTTTCGTGGATATGTTATTATAAAAATTGAAGGACTTACACTTGAGAAATTTATAAATCTTTCTATCGCTAAAGATATATTTTTGTGGGATATAGTGAGACTGGACTATACTACTCTAGAAGCCAAAATAAGTATAAATGGATTTAAAGATTTAAAAGAGGTAGTTAGAAAGGTTGGTTGCAGGGTTAGTATTAAGGACAAAAGAGGATACCCTTTTGTTGTTCATAAGTTCAAGTATCGTAAGATGCTATTTTTAGGGTCTGTAGTAGCTATCGTGTTAATCTTATATCTGACTTCTTTTATATGGTCGATAGATGTAGTAGGAAATAAAAGAATAAAAAATAATGAGATTAACAAGCAGCTAGCTTTGCTAAATGTTAAGTCAGGCATAGCTAAGAGCAAGGTTGATACTGATTTGATAAAAAATGTTATATTGTCAAATATAGATGGACTTTCTTATGCGCATGCACAGATTAAAGGTACTAAGCTAATAGTTGAAGTAAAGGAGAAGGATGTACCTCCTGAGATGATTGATGATGAAACACCTTGTAATATTGTTGCAGAAAAAAAAGCTGTTATAGAAAAAATCTATGCTAAAAATGGAAAAAGCCAAGTTGAAAAAGGAGATATCGTTAAAGAAGGTCAGATTCTCATATCAGGAATAATTAAAGATGAAAGAATGGAAAATGCACTTATTGTACACTCTGATGGCAAGATACTTGGCAGGACATGGTACAGCGAAATCATTGAAGATCCTATTATCAAGTCAATAAAAGAAGAGACAGGAAGAGTTTTTACAGCAAAAGAAATAAAAATAGGGGATAAAAGACTGCAATTACTTAATGGAGATATTCCATTTACTAACTATATAGAAGATAAGAAGACAAAGAAATTGCTGAAAACAAAAGCTTTTGAGCTTCCTATTGAGATAATATCGCATATTTATAAAGAAGTGAATATAAAAAGAGTAACTCAAAATGTTGATGCTCTTAAGAAAATTACTGCTGTCAAAGGAGTACAACAGATTATGAATAAAATACCTACTGGATCTCAAGTCTTATCTAAAGATGTTAAATACAGTATAGAAGATAACGTACTGATAACTGAAATAAGAGTTGAAGTAATAGAAGAAATAGGACGAAAAGAAAAAATTCAAAGCTATTGGGAGGATTAATATTGGGAAAAGAGACGTATGAAAAAAGAATCAAAATACTTGACGGAGACTATACAAGAGAGCTGTTTGGTAATTTTGATGAAAATGTTAAACTTATTGAAAAAGAATTCAATGTTGATATAGTTTCAAGAGATGGTGAACTTAGAATAATAGGTGATGAAAATATTGTTTTTTTAGTAGAGAAACTTATTCTAAATTTGATAAATATAATAAAGAAGCAAGGAAGACTTAGTAAGCAAGAAGTGTTTTACTCTATTCAGCTTGTTCAAGAAGGACAGGAAGATAAGATGAAGGATTTATTAAATGAAGTTATATGCATAACTGCTTCAGGGAAAAGTGTCAAACCAAAGACTCTTGGCCAAAAAAGATATATTAATTCAATAAAGTGTAATGGTATTGTATTTGGCATAGGACCAGCTGGTACAGGCAAGACTTATTTAGCAATGGCAATGGCTGTAAATGCATTTAAAAATAAAGAAGTAAATAGGATAATACTTACTAGGCCTGCTGTTGAGGCTGGCGAAAGTCTTGGCTTTTTGCCTGGAGATCTTCAAGAAAAAGTAGATCCATATTTAAGACCACTTTACGATGCACTTTTTGATATACTTGGTGCTGAAACATATTCTAAATACATGGAAAGAGGATTGATTGAAGTAGCCCCCTTAGCATATATGAGAGGAAGAACTTTAGATTCTTCTTTTATTATTCTTGATGAAGCACAAAATACTACTAGTGAGCAGATGAAAATGTTTCTTACAAGACTAGGCTTTGGTTCAAAAGCAATAATTACTGGAGATATTACACAAATAGATCTTCCTAGAGGGAAAAGCTCTGGACTAAAAAAGGTAACGGAGATACTTGATGATGTTAGAGGAATAGATTTTGTGTATTTATCTAAAAAAGACGTTGTAAGGCACCAACTGGTTCAGCGCATTATTGAAGCATACGAGAAATACGAGGATAATATCAAAGAGTAATATAAAATTGACCATGTGGAGGGAATTTCATGCTCCAATTTATGAAGAAAATGGACAAACCGATAAAAGGAAAAATAGCATCTTTTTTCAGTAAGACTGTTGTAAAACAGATTATTATAGGGATTGTATTTACCATATCACTGTATTTAATTACTGTTGGTAATATTGCGCCTGAGAAAATTACTGTAAAGATAGGTGATGTTGCTCCTGATGATATAAGAGCTACAAAAGATATAATAGACGAAAATGCAACTGAAAGACTTAAACAAGAGGCTATGGATAGAGTTGAGTCAAGATATAGAGTGGATACATCAATACAAGTAAAAGTAAAGAATGAAATCAAGAAATTTTTTGAATTAACTAAAGAAATACAAAATATGGAAGAAATAACATTGGTTAAGAAAGCAGCACTACTAGAACAGCAATCTAATATAAAACTTACTGAGAATGATTATAATGCAGCAATCAGGTTATCTGATGAGTCTCTTTTGACTTTAGAAAGCAATATTTATGAGATAGTAACTCAAATAATGGGGTTTGGTATAAAAGAAGAGGAACTTGAATACGAAAAGCAGAATGTTGCTAAAAACTTTGATAATCTTGAAAACCTATCAAACGATGCAAAAACTTTAGGAATTAGTATTATCAATTTAACTATTAGGCCAAACTGGTTTCTTGATATTGAAACTACTCAACAAAAAAAGAAAGAAGCTGCAGAACAGGTTCCAGATGTAGTTATAAAAGAAGGGCAAATTATAGTTGAACAAAAGCAGATAATAGACCAGAAAGCTTTTTCTCTAATAAAAAAATCGGGGCTAATTAAAGAAGCTGAAGGCTTTGATTATAGTATAATTTTTGGAACATTAATCATAATACTTATATTTGAAATGATAATTATTGCGTATTTATATATTTTTGATAAGAAGGTTCTTTATAATTCAAAACTCTTACTTATTCTTTCTATTATAATATTATCAATAATAATTATTTCTAAAAGTATTTATGGAATTTCCGGATATCTAGTACCAATTTCTACAGCAACAATGCTGATTTCTTTACTTATTAATCCAAAGCTTGCTATACTTACTAATTTAATTTTATCTGTAATTATTGGCACAATAACCTCTAATGACTTAAACATGATTATTCCACTTTTAATTGGTGGAACAGCTGGCGTATTTGCGGTAATAAATACACACCAGCGATACAATATTTTACTTACTGGACTGCTAGTGAGTGGAATAAATATTTTAATTATAACAGCTTTTGGTTTAATTTATAACTTAGAGTTGCATGAACTCATAAGCAGGTGCATATATGGTGCATTAAACGGACTTTTTAGTGCGATACTAACTATTGGATCTCTACCATTATGGGAGAGTCTGTTTGGGATATTAACGCCTCTTAAGCTGCTAGAATTATCAAATCCCAATCAGCCATTACTAAAGAAATTATTGCTTGAAGCGCCTGGTACGTATCATCACAGTATAGTAGTTGGAAATCTTAGCGAAACTGCAGCAGAAGCTGTAGATGGCAGTCCTTTACTTGCTAGAGTAGGTGCATACTATCATGATGTAGGGAAGCTAAAAAGACCATATTTTTTCAAGGAAAATCAACTAAATGGGGAAAACCCTCATGACAAGATAAATCCAAGCTTAAGTACTTTAATAATTACTAATCATACAAAAGATGGAGTAGAATTTGCTCAGAAGTATAAATTGCCAATGCAAATTAGAGATATAATTCAACAACATCATGGCGAAACTTTAGTTGCATATTTTTATCATAAAGCATTAAACGGAGACAATGCAAATTCAGTTAAGCCAGATACTTTTAGATATGATGGACCTAAGCCACAAACTAAAGAAGCTGCTATTGTTATGCTAGCAGATTCTGTAGAAGCGGCAGTAAGAGCTATGCGTGAACCAACTAAAGGCAAAATTGAAGGTCTTGTTAGACAAATAATTAAAGATAAATTGAACGACGGACAGCTTGATGAATGTGGCCTGACATTAAAAGATTTAAGTACTATTGCTAATTCTTTTGTTAATGTATTAATGGGCATTTTTCATGAAAGAATAGAATATCCTAAACTAGATTTAGCTGAGCTTAAAGGAGGCAATTAGATGCAGATAGTAATAGAAAATTCTCAAGATAAATTCCAAATAGATGATAATATAGCCGAGTTAATCGAAAATGTTGCGATAGAATGCATGAATGTTGATAATAAATCAATAAATTATGAGGTCAGTGTTACTTTCGTAGATGATGAAGAGATAAGAATCTTAAATAATGAGTATAGAAATATTGACAGATCAACTGATGTCTTATCTTTTCCTATGGGAGAGGAGGATAATTTTAACGTTCCTTATACACCTTTATTGGGAGATATTGTGATTTCACTAGAGACAGCTCAAAGACAAGCAAGAGAATTTGGACATTCATTAGAACGAGAAATTGCTTACTTAACAGCACATAGTATGTTTCACCTTATAGGATATGATCATATTAATGAAGCAGATAAGATTGTAATGAGGGAAAAAGAAAAACTGGTGATGAAAAATCTTGGTATTTTCAAAAAATAAACAGAATAAGGTGTTTGCATGAAAGTTAGAAAACTAATTGATAGCTTTAACTATGCTGTTTCGGGGATAATATATACTTTAAAAACTCAAAGAAATATGAGAATTCATTTTATTGCAGCTTTTTTTGTTTTGTCTTTAAGTCTATTTTTTAATTTTAGTAGAATTGAGCTACTATTATTATTTTTTACTATTTCTCTAGTAATAATTGCCGAAATGATAAATACTGCAATTGAAAAATCGATAGATATTTTTACAACAAAATATCATCCATTGGCAGAGATAGCAAAGAACGTAGCTGCTGGTGCAGTTTTGATTGCAGCAGCTAATGCTGTAGTTGTTGCATATCTGCTTTTTTTTGATAGAGTTAGTCCATTTACAGAACATATCATATATAAAATCAGTAATTCGCCGATACATTTAACTTTTATAAGCATAATACTAGTAATAATTTTAACTATATCAATTAAGACTAAAACACAAACTGGTACTCCTTTTAGAGGTGGTAAAATTAGTGGACATTCTGCAATAGCATTTTCAATTGCAACAGCAATTACATTTATGGCACAAAACACTTTTCTGGCCACATTAAGCTATCTTATTGCCTTTTTGGTCGCAGAAAGTCGTGTGGAAGTTAAGATACACTCTTTTTTTGAAGTATTTACTGGCGCATTATTAGGAATACTTATTACTGTACTAGTCTTTCAGGCAATTGGGTAATTGGAGGGATAATCTTGTCTGGTGTTAATATATATATTCGATTTGGAATAGTTGCAATTCTGCTATTTTTTTCTGCATTATTTTCAAGTTCTGAAACAGCTATAACATCAATTACAATAGCAAAAATAAGGCAACTAAGAGAACATGATGAAGAGTCCGCTAATATTTTAAAGCGTGTAAAAAGAAAAACTGGAGACATATTATCTACTATTCTTATTGGTAATAATCTTGTTAATATTGCCGCTACGGCAATTTTAACTGAATTGACTGGAGTGATTTTTAAGGGGCAAAGCTCAACTTTTATTGCTACACTAACTATGACTGTGCTAATTTTAGTATTTGGGGAGATAACACCAAAATCCTATGCAGCTCAAAATCCTGTTAAAGTTGCGGTTAAAGTTGCAAGACCATTAGAACTATTATCTTTTATATTCAAACCTATTCTACTAGTTTTAACCAGCATTACAAATGCAATTATTAAGATGATGGGCGGCGAAGTATTGTCGAGCACTCCTTTTGTTACTGAAGAGGAAATTAGGTCATTAGTAGATGTTGGTGAAGAAGAAGGTATATTAAAACATCAGGAGAAAGAGATGATTGAAGGAATATTTGAGATTGATGATATAGATGTAACCGAGGTTATGGTTCCAAGGATTGATATAATAGCTATATCTGAAGATGAGGGGATGCAAGATGCTCTTGAGTTAATAATAACATATGGCCATTCAAGAATACCTGTTTTTAAAGATACAATAGATAATATAACTGGAGTAATATATGCTAAAGATTTGTTACCATTTGCATCATTTAAAGATAAAAGGATAGAAGAAAAGCCTATTACAGAGCTTATGAGAACAGCATATTACGTTCCTGAAACAAAAAAAGTTAGTCAGCTATTAAAGGAGCTTCAGCAGAAAAAGATACATATGGCTATAGTACTCGATGAATATGGCGGAACAGAGGGCCTTGTTACTATCGAAGATATTCTAGAGGAAATAGTTGGCGATATACTCGATGAATTTGATAGTGAAATAGATTTGATAGAAAAGATAAGTGAGAATACATTTTTAGTAAAAGCAGAAGTTTCATTAGAAGAAATAAATGAGATTTTTGATGTGGATTTACCTGAAGAGGACTTTGATTCATTAGGAGGATTTGTATTTAGTACTCTTGGAAGAGTTCCAGTACAAGGTGATGTAGTTACTTATGATAACTTGAAAATGGCAGTAACAAAGGTGCACAACAGAAGAATTAGAATGATTGAAGTGAAGAGCATTATTGAAAAAGAGTAGTTTATCTCAAAAATACAAAAGGGGGAAAGTCAATGTCTAAAAAATATAGTATACTATTGGCTTTTATTTTAATTATTGTAATGAGCATTACAGCATGTTCTAATAAAGAGAATAAAGGTGAAATTCCAGCAGATAACATTGTAGATAATGAAACTAAAAGTGAAGATGATATTGGTGATGAATCAACCGGCATAGAAGAAAATGAAATAAAAGATGGAGTTATCTCTCCATTTAGTGGTATTATTGTAGAAAAGAGCAAAGTGGAACGAAGACCAGTTGCAATTATGTTTGATAATCACCCAAGAGCGAGATGGCAGTCAGGATTGAGCCAAGCTGAAATTGTGTATGAATTCTTAGTTGAGGCTCCATATACTAGATATATGGGAGTATTCTTAGTTAATGAGCCTGAACTTATCGGGCCTGTTAGAAGTGCACGACCTTATTTTATAACAACGCTTCTAGAATATGATCCAATCTATGTAAGATGTGGAGGAAGTGAAGCAGCCAAAGCAGACGTTAAAAAGTATAAGATTGCTGATATAGATGGACTTTATAGCGGTGCCTTTTGGAGATATAAGAAAACAGGCAAGAAAGAGCCAAACAATCTTTATACAAGTATGGAAGCTATAAGAAAAGAGCAAAATAGATTGAAATATAAACAAGATAGCAACTTTAAAGTATTGAAATTTAACGAAAGTGATCTAGACATTGAAGGTGCTAAGGCAGAGAATATAGTGATTAACTATAATTCAGATAACACTACTAAGTATGTATATGACAGTGAAGCTAAAGTATACAATAGATATAAAGATGGAAAATTACACGTAGATGAATTTG
The DNA here is from genome assembly GCF_050433385.1 of Brassicibacter mesophilus. Taxonomy (NCBI): domain Bacteria; kingdom Bacillati; phylum Bacillota; class Tissierellia; order Tissierellales; family Thermohalobacteraceae; genus Brassicibacter; species Brassicibacter mesophilus. The sequence continues at coordinate 3,475 of NZ_JBNPXI010000001.1, read as the reverse complement.
ATGAAACTCAAATAATTGCTAAAAATATAATTATTCAAGAAGCGAAGACAAAGTTATTAGATAGTGAAGGGCGACTGGATATACAGCTTGTAGGTAAAGGAAAAGGAATGTATATAACTAATGGCAAAGCAAAAAATATAACATGGAGTAAAGAATCTATTAATAGTAAAACAATATATTATGATGAAACAGGAGAAGAACTAAAACTAAATCCTGGAGTAACCTGGATTCAAGTAACTAGAATTAGTCCATCTATTGAGATAAAATAGGGGGTGATTATATGGATGCAAAACAATTAATTAAAAAAGCTCTTGAAGCTCAAGATAAAGCATATGTTCCATATTCAGGGTTTAAAGTAGGAGCTGCTTTATTGACAAAAAGCGGAAATATATATACTGGATGCAATATTGAGTCAGCTTCGTATACTCCAACTATATGTGCTGAGAGAACGGCTATATCAAAAGCTGTGTCTGAAGGAGAGCAAGATATTGAAGCTATTGCTGTTGTAGGTAATCCAGAACAATTTACCTATCCATGTGGTGTGTGTAGGCAGGTGATTAGAGAATTTGGCAGAGATGCAACGATAATTATAGCCAAGAATGAGAATGAGTATAAAATGTATAAGCTTGATGAGCTGTTACCTTATAGCTTTGGACCTGAGGATTTGGAGAAAGAAGATAAATAGGAGTGAAAACAATGATATACAAATCAGGATTTGCAACAATAATTGGGAGACCAAATGTAGGAAAGTCTACGCTACTAAACCGAATAATCGGAGAAAAGATTGCTATCATTTCAGATAAGCCACAAACAACAAGAAATAGAATTCAATGTGTTTACACTGGTGATAATGAGCAAATAGTATTTTTAGATACTCCTGGAATACATAAGCCTAAAAACAAGCTAGGGGAATATATGGTGAATGTATCAAAAGAAACACTTAATGAAGTTGATGTAATACTATGGCTTGTAGATGAAAGTACTGAAATAGGACCTGGGGATAAGTTTATAATGGAGCAAATTCAAAATATATCTACACCTAAAATATTAGTAATTAACAAAATAGATAAATTGAAAAATGAAGAAGTCACACAAATTATTGAAAATTACAGTCAGTATGACATTTTTAAAGATATAATCCCTATTTCTGCACAGGAAGGCTTAGGTGTTGATAGGCTACTCAGAGTTATAGTAGACATGCTACCAGAAGGACCGAAATATTTTCCAGAAGACATGATAACAGATCAGCCCGAAAGACAAATAGTCTCGGAAATCATCAGAGAAAAAGCATTAAACTACTTAGATGAAGAAGTGCCCCATGGTATAGCAGTTGGAATTGATATGATAAAGCAAAGAGAAAATAAAAATATTATTGATATAAATGCCACTATATATTGTGAAAGAGAATCACATAAAGGAATTATCATTGGGAAAGGCGGAAGAAAGCTTAAGGGTATAGGGAAAAGTGCAAGACTAGATATTGAAAATCTCTTAGGTAGCCAAATATTTCTTACTTTATGGGTTAAAGTAGAAAAAAACTGGAGAGAGAAAGAAAAGCTTATAAAATATTTTGGATACAGATAATGTAAAAGCACATTTTGTTCATTTTGTATTAAATAGCACAATTTGCATTGTATTAAAAATGCAATCTAGTAATAAACTAATATATAAATAGTCTATTATAGGAGGGAAATATAATGCTATTGAATGAAATGTGGCAAATATTTGAAGTTACAGGTAATGTGGATGCATATCTTTATTATAAAGAAATTGAAGAAGTAGTGATAAGTAAAGATATTAAGATAGAAGGAAATAAAATTCGTGAAGAGAAGTTACTGCAGGGATTTTAACTTGAGGTGAATAAATGTTTGTAACCACTGAAGGATTAGTATTACGTCAAACTAAATACGATGAGTCAGATAAAATACTCACAATATTTACGAAAAAAAACGGTAAGATACAGGCTATAGCAAAAGGAGCAAGAAGTCCAAAAAGCAGTTTGGTTGCTAGTACACAGGTTTTTTGCTATAGCAATTTTTTGCTGTATCAAGGTAAGAACTTTTATCATATAAATCAAGGAGAAGTGTTGAATTCTTATTATGGATTAAGAGAGGATTTGCATAAGCTTGCATATGCTACATACATGATAGAGCTTATTGATGCAGGTATATCGGAAGAAGAGTCTAATGAAAAGCTATTTGAAATGCTCGTAAAAGCGCTCAAGGTTCTTTCTGATACAAAGCAAGGATATAAAAAACTTACTTTAGCCTTTAAATTGAAATATATTAGTTTTATCGGCTATAGACCACATCTAGGAAGCTGTGTTTTATGTGGAGGACAAACTAATAATAACATAAAATTTAGTACTACTCATGGCGGTATAGTGTGTGAAAAATGCCTAAAAAATGATTTGTATGGTGATACTATAAATCGAAACACTCTATTAAAATTAGAAGAATTATTATATACACCACTAAATGATATAAATGAAGTAAAATTAGCAGATGACGAGATAAATAAAATTGAAAAAATACTAATGAAATATGTTTTTTCTCGTATTGAGAAAAGAAATTTTAAGTCGCTAGAGTTTATACATGCCCTAGAAAAATAAAAAATGGAGGTATTAGGATGGAAATTAGTCTAGAGAAAATTGATACCATAAGAGAAAGAACTGGATTAAGCTATAAGGATGCAAAAGAAATACTAGAAAAACATAATGGTAGCGTTGTTGAAGCATTAATTGATATCGAGCAAAACCAGGGGACTTGGAGTGAGAACATTTCTAGCAAAGGCGATGTAATTATTGACAAACTTAAAGAAGCACTTAGAAAAGGAAATGTAACTAAGATTACTATTAAAAAGGATGGAGAAATAATAGTAAATATTCCAGTTACTGCTGGAGTGATTGGAGCGTTATTGGCTGCTCCTATGGCAGCGTTTGGGTTGACAGCTGCAGTGTTAGCAAAATGTAGTATTGAAATAACGAAAGAAGACGGCGAAGTAGTTGATATTAATTCAATGGCAGAAAAGACAGTAGATAAAGTAAAAAAAGCTGTTAAAAGAGAAGATAGAAATGGCTCTAATTTAGATAATGATTCTGAACAAAATATTGATAATGAGTAGTATTGACAACATTAAAGTTATCTGCTAAATTATGTACTATAGTAATTATTATGTTGCAATGAGGAAGAAAGTAGCTAACCAAATCTCTACAGCGAGTTAGGAAGGGTGCAAGCCTAATGTGATTTCTTAGTGAATGGAGCTTCTGAGCACTTTAACTTAAGTGGATACCTTTTGGTATCAAATAGGGTGGAACCGCGGAAGTAACCTTTCGTCCCTATAGGGATTGAGGTTACTTTTTGATTTTCTATAGAAAATATTAGGTAATTGCGAAACTCATGATTAAAAGAGGTGTAGAAAGAACCTATAGATGTAGAAGTGAATTTTTAAATGTAAACTAATGTGTTTTATGCAA